>NZ_QEIO01000102.1 GCF_003336425.1 Marinitenerispora sediminis
ATTCGGGGGTCAGCGGCGGACAAGGCATCTCCTCGTGGGGTGGGAGATCGGGCGCTGGTGGGTCGGGTCAGAAGGCGGCCTTGGCGAGCGCGAGCGCGCCCTGCCGCCACGGATCGCGGCTGGTGCGTCCGGCCGCGCTCGGCCGCGCGTCCTTCGGCTGCTGCCGCCACCACTCGAAGCTGCGCAGGATGGCCTCGCGGTTGGAGTAGCGGGGGGTGAACCCGAGGCGGTCCCGGATGCGCCGGATGTCCATGTAGGAGTCCGCGCACAGCTTGTGGATCAGGCGCCGGTACACCGGGGAGACGCCGGCCCGGGCCAGCAGCTCCAGGGCCGCCACGGCGGGACGCATCGGCAGCGAGACGACCCGCCGGCCACGGGAGGCGGCGTCGAGGACGGCCTGGAAGTCCTCCCGCAGCGTTCCGAACTCGGCGGCCCCGACGTTGAACTCGGTGTTGACCACGTCGTCTGGGAGCGCTCCCGCCCGTAGGACGGCATCGACCAGGTCCTCGACGTCGAGCATCTGGTTGCGGTTGTCGCCGCTGCCGAGCACCGGGAAGTTGCGACCCTCCTCCGCCCACTCGAAGAGCATGGAGAAGATCCCGAGCCGCCCCGGGCCGACGAAGGTCTTGGGCCGCAGCACCGGGACCACCATGCCGTCGGCACGGAACTCCTCGGCCAGCTCCTCGGCCCGGGCCTTGGCGCGGCCGTAGGCGTCGACCGGCTGGCGCGGATGCGTCTCGGGCGTGGGGACCAGTGTCGGCAGCCCGTAGACCGACCCGGTGGACAGGTGCACGACGCGGGGGATGCCGAGCCGGCGCGCCTCGGTCAGCACGGTCCGAGTACCACCGACGACGATGGAGTCGATCTGCGCGGCGGAGTAGCTGGGCAGCGCGGACGCGCTGTGCACGACGAGGTCCACGCCCCGGGCGGCACCGCGGACGGCGTCCGGATCGCGGACGTCCCCGCGCACCTGCCGGGACAGCGGCGACCCGGCCGGGTGCACCAGGTCGAGTCCGACGGTCTCGCAGCCGTCCCGTGCCAGGCGCTCGACGAGCGCCGTCCCGAGCATCCCGCTACTTCCCGTGACGAGGACGCGTCTCAGCATGGCGGCACCGCCTCGGCGCGCGGACGGCCGTTCCTCGGGGGTCCTGCCGGCGGAACGGGGCCGGAAATCCGGGCCGCCGCGCACGCCGAAGGCATTTCCACCAGCTTTTCCGTCATTGACAACCACCTTTCTCGGGCATGATCAGCGACCGGCGGACCGGCCACCGGAGAATGGCGTGAGAGATTGTTCGAAAAAGAGTCGAAACGAATGGCCGGACAATGCGGAACCGCCGAGCGACGAGGGAGGAACGCACTCCTTTCCGGATCACGTGGAATGGCGGCGACCGAATAAGTGGGGCACGTGTACGGTTCGAACGGCGAGCGCGGCCGCGGACCGCTGCGGCGGGCCGGCTCCGGCCGCCTCCCGGGCGCGTGCCAGTGGGCGGACGCGGCGCGGGTCGGCGCGCCGGACGCGATCGCACGCGACCGCGCCACGGCGCCGGGCTGTCACCGGACGGCGCTGTCCGGTGGCAGCCCGCGGGAGCGGAACGGAGCGTGCCACCCATGACGGGCACCCGCGGCCGCACCGCGGCAGCGGCCGGCACGCGCCAGCACCCGCACCGGAGCGCTGCCTCAGCAGGTCAACGAGTTGACCGGCGGAGGCGGCAGCGCTCCGCCGCCGACGCCGCGCGAACGGCCGGCCGCATGGGCGGGGTCAGGGCCCGGCGGCCGACCACACCGCACCAGTGGGCGGCGGATGCCCGCCGCCGGCGCGGTGAGCCGCGGTCATGGGGAGGGGTGGCGGGTCTACCCGTCCAGCGGGAGTCCGCGGCGGCGGAGCACCACGGGACGCCGGAAAGGACCCGGATCGAGGTGGGAACGGGCACACCGCGCCCTCGGGTCGCGTCGGCGAATGGCGCGGGGCCGCGAATGGCGGACCGTACCTTCCCTGGCGCGGCGGCAATTCTCGAAAGTTTCGCCTCCGAGATTCCCGGTACATGGCTGTTCCCATCACCCATTCCCTTGTCCGGGCGCTCTCCCGCCCTTTTCACCGGAACAGCGAGTTTTTGCCGACTTTCCCAGGTCGCCTTCGACGCCACGTCCGCCGGCCCGAATGCGACGGACAGAGTCAACCACATCGACATTGCGGATTCCAGATCCCGATGTGGCATCACATGGGTTCACATATGGCATTGATTGGTGATCATTCGTCACGCTCCGCGCGTGACCCGCAGTGACGAGTCACCCCCGGGAGTCGATCTCGCTCCACCTGTGACGGGAATCTCATCCGCGTGTGAAGAAACGTCATCCCGCCCACATCCCATGGCGAGGCGCTCCGCACCGCCCCGTGCCCGCCGGGGGTCCGGGCGGGCCGGACGGCGGCAGGATTCCCACCGGGAACCGCACGCGGGAGCAGCCGGGTTCCGGGCGGATTCCGGATCGGCCACCGGCCGCGTCCCGCCGCACCGCTACGTGCCACGCTGGAGCCCGAGCGGCGCGGCCGGACGGTGCGGCCCGGTCCCGGCCGCGGAGGAAGAAGCGAGGAGTGGCAGCCCCGATGACGGACGCCCCGCTGCGGTCCGGCGGTCCGGGTCCGGCCGCCGGACCGGACGACCGGCCGAGTGTGCGCGGCATCGCCCGCCGCGTGCGGAGCGGCACGACCACTGCGGCGGCCGTGGTCGCCGACGCCCTCGCCGTGATCGGGGCCCGCGACCCGGCCCTGCGCGCCTTCCGCGAGGTCTGGCCGGAGCGCGCGGCCCGGCTGGCCGCGCGGGTGGACGACGCCGTGCGGCGCGGGGACCCGCCGCGGCTGGCCGGTGTCCCGCTCGCGGTGAAGGCGTGGGGCAGCACCGGATCGGTGCCGGCCCGGCGGCTGGTCGCCGCCGGCTGCGTACCGGTCGGCTCGACCTCGGTGCCGGACCCGGCGACTCCGTGGCAGACCTGGGGAAGCACCGACCGGGGGCCGACCGCCAACCCGTGGCGGGCGGACCGGGTCCCCGGCGGCTCGTCGGCCGGGTCGGCCGCCGCGGTGGCGGCGGGGATGGTGCCGCTCGCCACCGGCGGGGACAGCGCCGGATCCCTGCGGATCCCCGCGGCGTGGTGCGGGGTCGTCGGCATGAAGCCGACGAACGCGCTGCTGCCCACCGCGCGCGGCGACGGGCTCGGCGCCCTGGGGGCGCTCACCTGGGACGCCGAGGACCTCGCGGTCGTCCTGGACGTGCTCTTCCCCGCCGCGGCCGGCCGCTTCACCCGGACGCTGCGGGAGCGGTCGCGGCTGACCGCCCTCTGGTCGGCGACGCTCGGGTTCGCCGACACCGACCCCGAGGTCGCACGGACCGCCTACGGCGCGGCGTGCCGCCTCGCGGCGGTCGGCGGGATCGAGCTGCGCGACGGGCCGGAGCCCCGCCTCGCGGATCCGTCCGCCGCCTGGCACGCGCTGCGTGCCGGCCCGGACCCGGCGGCCGCGGCGCTGCGCGCCGCGAACGACCAGCGGCTGGCCCGCGTGTTCGAGAGGGTGGACCTGCTCCTCACTCCTACGGTGCCGTATCCGCCGCACGCCCACGAGGGCCCCGGGGAGCGAATGAACGTCGCGCTGACCTGGGCGTTCAACGTAGGCGGGCATCCGGCCATCAGCGTTCCGGCGGGGTGGAGCCCGGACGGCTGCCCCGTGGGGCTGCAGCTGGTGGCGGCACCGTACCGTGACCACGTGCTGCCGGCGGCGGCCGCGGCGCTACCACCGCCACCCCCGCCGCCGCCCCGGGCGTGACCGCCGCTGAACGGCGGCGGGGTCGGCCGGCGGGGCGGAAGCGCGCGTCGGACGGGGGTCAGCCCGCGGCGTCGCCGGGACCCAGCGCCGGGCCGTGGTGGAACTCGGCCGCCCGCTCCGCCTCGGGCACCTCGGGGTAGGTCGGCCAGTGGTCCTGCGGGATCTCGCTGTAGCCGAGGGTGTCCAGCCGGGCCTCCAGCCGCGCCAGCCGGTTGGCAGCCTCCCGGCGGAGCTGCGGCAGCATCGCGTACAGCCGGTCGCCGGGGCAGGCCGTGGCGTTGTAGTCGCGGTGGCCGACGATGGCGGTGGCGGGGTCGAGGCTCCACTGGGCGCACAGCCACGCGCAGGTGGCGGCCAGCGAGTTGAACAGCGCGGTCGGCGGGGTGGCGGAGGTGTAGGTGCCCTCGTTCTCGATGCCGACCGTGTGGTCGTTGTGGCCGGAGACGTGCGTCCCGAGGTTGAACGTCCGGTTGCGCATGGTCGGCAGCGACTGGCTGCGCCCCTCGACGATGTGGCCGCCGCGGCTGATGGTGAGCTGCTGGCCGATGTCCTTCCAGCCCTGCGTGTCCATGTGGTAGTTCTGGATCGACCGCGACAGCGCGAACGCCTGGCTCTGCGTGTAGTTGGTGGAGTTCGCGGTCGCGGTGTGGTGCACCACGATGTGGTCCGGCCTGCGGTTGAACACGTCCACCGCGCTCCGGGGGGCTCGGGCGTTCCACGCGCCGCGGGTGTGGATGGTCGGTTGCGCCGCCGCCAGCACGCCGCGCGCGGTGCCCAGGTCGACGGCGCCGGCGAGCAGCGTCCCACCGGCCACCAGCAGCGCACCGCGGACGGCGCTCCGCCGGCTCGGCCCCGTGACCTCGCCTCCCTGTCCATATCTGGACATTTCCCACATCCTTCGCATTGGGGGATTTGGTCCACAGGAAAGCACGACCACTGAATGTAGGAAAAGCGGCACGACGTGTCGACCACCTGTCCTGATGCGGACAGCAAGTCGCCGAAAAAGCCCTTTCCTTTCTATTTTTGCGATGGTATTGACGGTTTATCAATTATGGTGGCGTCACTCTCACCGCAAACCGCACTGCCGGCGGCACCACCTGGACTTTCTCGCACGAACCATCGAAACCACGGCATTCTGGACCGGAAGAGGGGGATGCGAATAGGGGTTCTGCCCTCCGCGGCAGTGGTCTAGGGTAGGCCGATTACGGTCAGCGACCAGCCGGACGACGCAGCACCGCCACTCCGCCGAAACCTCCTGTGGACGCGCGGCGGGCGGCCGGCCGCACCGACGGCCCGCCGGCCGATACCGGCCGACCCCTCCCGCATCCGCTCCGCGGGGGGACACCAGCAGGCCGATCACCACGGACACGCCCGCCGCCCGCCCGCTCGGCCCGGCGGGCACCAGCCGGTACCGGGCCACGGCGCGGACACGGCAGCTCGCTCCAGCTCGCCCCGAGGCACCCCGGTGGGACAGGCGGGGACCTCCGCGCGACCGCTATGACGTCCCCCACATCGATGACAGAGGGTGACGGTCGGCACGCCCAGCCGACACCGGCCTCCTACCTGCGGTCTCGCACTCTTGGCCCCCAAAATCCCCCAAGCGGAACACTGGGCTGCAAATCCGGCATTCAGCCTCCAACACCCCCAAACACCACCTCTTCCCACCATCCAACGACCGGCTCGCCACGGAATCTCCCGAACTCGCTGATAAGCTCGACCCCCTGCGATGCCAGGCCTCCTGCGCTAGGCTGCGATTCACATCGTTGCCGTCTCGTGGTTTTTCGACGAACCACCGGTGCTGGGAAGCCGAATATGCTCTGCGATATCACACCCATTACCGTGAGTATTCACGCGGGTGGTCCGTCCCCAGTCTCGGAATATCGGCCGTGACGGTGTTTCCGTCCTCGTTCTCCGCGAGACCGGCGCAGTCCCCGTCTCACCGCTCGGACATGGCACGCACCCCGAGGCCCCGGCGCCCTGCACGCCGCGGGCATGCCGGATACGTCCTCGCTGATCCCCCATTGAGGAGTCGTGTTGTGACAAGCACAGCGTCACCAGACCCTTCCCCGGCCGCCCCGGCGGCACCGCACCTCCCGGCACCGCCGGGGCGGGACCGGTTCCGGCCGGGATACGGACGGACCGAACGGCCGAGCGCGGTGAGCCGGTCATGATGCCCGCTGGTCCGGCAGGCCGTTATCCGACCCCGGAAGAAGTCGCCGTGGCAGGAAGCTCGCGCAAGCGCAGGGGGGCGCGCATCCGCGCCTACACCTACACCGGCGGACGGACGCGCTCGCGCCACCCGCTCATGGTGCAGACGCTGATCTCCACCACGAATCCGGCCGACGAGCCGCCGCAGAACCTGATGCCGGAGTCGCAGAGCATCATCGTGCTGTGCCGCGAGACCCGGTCCGTCGCCGAGATCTCCGCGGCGCTGCGCATCCCGCTCGGGGTGACCCAGGTGCTGCTCGGCGATCTGGCCGACCGCGAACTCGTCTACATCCACCCGACCGTCACCGGGTTCAGCCCGTCGAGCGACCAGGTCCTGCGGCGCGCGCTCCGCGGACTGGAGCGGCTCTTCCAGTAGCCGCACGGCACCCCGTACGCGACCGGGCCGGCTCCGTGGAGCCGGCCCGGTCCGCGTCATACCTCCCAGGGCCAGCGGGCAGCTGGTTCCGGTCCGGACGCCGTGGCCGTCGCGCGCCGCATCGTGGAGCGGACATCCGGGATCCCGGGCCAGCCGTTCTCCCGGTGGCGCGGATCAGCGCTCCACGCCGAACACCCGGAGGTGCAGCGCGAGGGTCGCGTAGTAGCCGACCAGCGTGGTCAGCTCGAACAGTCCGGCCGGGCCCAGCACCCGCACCGCCTCGGCGTACTCGTCATCGGTGAGGCCGGCGCGCGCGGTGAGCAGCCGGGCGGTCCGGACGACTGCCGCCTCCACGGGGTCGTCCAGGCCCGGGTCGCCGCCGGTGCGGACGGCCGCGAGTTCGGCCTCGGTGAGTCCGACGTGCGCGCCCACCGCCTCGTGCGCGTGGCGTTCGAACGCGCTGTCCCAGTGCGCGGCCACCACGAGGATGGCCAGCTCGCGCGCCCGGTCGGAGAGAGCGCCCTCGTAGCGGATGGCGCCGCCCAGGCGCTGCAGCGCGTCGCCGAGCGCCGGCTGCAGCAGCATCGCGTTGAAGGGCCCCTCCAGGGCGCCGTCGTCACCGGTCAGCCGGAACAGCTGCGGCCCGGCCGCACGCGGTCCGCCCGCGATGTCCGCGTAGACGGCGCGCTGCCGCTCGTCGAGCTGCTCGGGGCGCAGCCTGGGGATCCTGCTCACGTTCCGGCTCCCGTCTCGCGGTGGTCGTGGGTCGCTCCCGACGATCTACCGGCTCGGCGCCCCGCCCGTCAACGCACACCCGCGCCCGAACCGCCGTCCGTCCGAGGCCGCCCCCGCGGCACTGCCCCGGTCCGCACAGGCCCTCCCGGCCGACCGACCCGCCCTCACCGGTCCACTGCCGCGTGTCCGGCGTTCAGCGGATCCCGAGGACGGGGACGGCCAGCCCGCCGAACCGGGTGGCGGCCGCGCGGGACCGCGAAGCCCCCAACGCCGACTGCCGCGCTCCTGCGCGCGGCAGACCTCCCCTCGCCCGTGCCGGTCCGACCGGCACGGGCGGGGGGAGGTCAGATCACGCCACGGCGGTCCCCTCCAGCTCGACCATCTGGCCGGGGATCGCCAGCCGTGTCACGCCGAGCATCGTGGTGGTCGGCGCCACCATGGCGGCGCCCAACCGCGCGGCCAGCACGCCGTAGTGCTGGAAGAGCAGATCGACGTCGGTGGTGTAGACGTTGAGCCGGACGAGGTTCGCGAGTGACATGTCGGCCTCGCCGAGCACGGCCTCCAGGTTGTCGATACTCAGCGCCAATTGGGCCGCCATGTCACCGTCGTGCAGGGGTTTGCCCTCGCCGCTCATGGCGGTCTGCCCGGAGCAGTACAGGGTGCGGGTGTGCCCGGAGACGATCTCTCCCTGGTTGAATCCCATCTCGGCCGACCACGTCACGGGGTTGACCGCCGTCCGTTCCAGCGCCACATCAGCTCCATTCGATTCGTCGGGTGGACGTACGTCCGTCGGCTCGGTAGCCGCACGTCTTTGACGTCGTGTGGGAAGCCTCCCAACAAATCACGACATCCTTTGTCGTGTATCTGGCTAGAGTTCTCGTATGCGCGCCGATCGGTTGGTCTCGCTGGTGCTGCTGCTGCGCCAGCGCGGTCGGCTGTCCGCGGCCACGCTGGCCCGCGAACTGGAGGTGTCCACCCGCACCGTGCTGCGGGACATCGAGGCGCTGTCCGCAGCCGGCGTCCCGGTCTACGCCGAACGCGGCCGGCACGGCGGCTTCGCGTTGCTGCCGGGCTTCCAGACCGAGCTCACCGGGCTGAACCACGACGAGGCGCTCGCCCTGCTGGTCGCCGGATCACGGCGTGGCGCGCAGGTGTTCGGCCTCGGCTCGGCGCTCGCTTCGGCCATGCTCAAGGTGGTTGACGCGCTGCCCGACAGCTCTCGGGACACCGCGGTCGGTGCGGCGCAGCGGTTGCTCGTCGACCCGGAGACCGACCTCCTCTCGCGGCGCGTGGTCGACGAGGAGGTGCCCGAGGCGGTCGTTGCCGAGATCCGGCGCGCGGTCTTCGCCGGACACAAGCTGCGCATCCACTACGCGGCTGCGGACCAGGCCCGAAGTGGCGCACCGTGGACCCGATCGGCCTGGTCACCGTACGCGGCCAGGGCTACCTGCTGGCCACGAGGTCTGGCGCGGACCGCACCTACCGGCTGGCCCGGGTGTCGGCCGCCGAGGAACTCCACGAACCCGCGCAGCGCCCCGACCGGGTCGATCTGGACCGGGCCTGGCAGGAACGCGGTACGCGGTTCCGGACCGGCGGCGACCAGGTCATGGTGCTGGTACGGGCGGACCCGGCCCGGCGCGAGGAGCTGGTGGGCACGGCGCTGGCTGTCCGTGCCGAGCAAACCGACGCGGACGGCTGGCTGCGGCTGGAGGCGGCCTTCCAAGACGCGAGGCACGCCGAATGGGCGCTGTGGCAGCTCGCCGCGGACGCGGAGGTCCTCGCCCCGCAGTGGTTGCGCACCTCCCTGGGCGACCGTGCCGCCGCGATGGCCGCCTGCTACAGAGTGTCGTCCTGAGACGTACGGCCTGCTGCGGGCCGCCGTCGGCGCGGTCCAGGCCGCTCCCTGCCCGCAGGCGCCGCCGCGGGGGCGACGCGCTGCCCTGCCGGCCGAGCCGCCCTCGCCGGTCCACCAGGCAGCCCGACGGCCGCGCGGCGGTCGGCGCGGCCGGGACCGGGCACCCGCCGGCGTCGGGGCGGGAGTGCTGGTGGGCGCTGCCACCGCTGGCGGCGGACGCCCACCCGCGCCGCGCGCAGGGTCGCGGGTCCCCGACCCGCCGGGACGCCGGCACACGTAGCGGGTGGGCGGTCGGCGGCGGACCGGGGCCGGTGCGGCGTCCTCGGCGGCGGCCGGGTGAACGCTCCGGAGAGCCCCCGCCGCCCCGGGTGAAGGCTGGGCCGGTGCCCCCCCATCGCCGGTCGGCGGGCCCCGTCCTACGGCTGGGCCGCTGGACGACGCGATGGCGCCGGGTGCTCAGTCCGCCTCCGGTAGGTCCCCGCCCGGCGGGCGGGCGGACCAGCCGGACCAGCGGGTCACGTGCACGAGGATCACCGGCCCGTCCGGTGGGTCCTCGACGTAGTGCTGGTAGCGGCGGGCGAGCAGCCGCAGCGCGGCGGCCCGGCGCGGTCCGGAGCGGACGACCTCGGCCTCGCCGTCCGCACGGCACCACCAGAGGCGGTCCCAGTCGTCGTCGTAGGCGTCGGCGAGGAGGCAGACCCGCGGGTTCTCCGCGATGTTGGCCAGCCGTTTGAGCTCCCGGGTGCGCTTGGGCTTGCGGTCGACGGCGATGACGACGGTGTCGCCGTCGCCGTCGGCTCCGGTGGCGAAGACCACCGGAACGAGGTGCGGCCGGCCGGCGGCGTCGGCGGTGGCCAGCCGAGCGACGCGTTCCGCGGCGAACCGCGCACGGGCCTGGGCGGCGTTCCAGCGCATGCTCCCAGCCTGGCAGGCCGCACCGCGGGCTTGCCGGCGAGCGAGGTGACATCTAACATTTCAGCTCATGGAGGCACAGGCACACTCACCGTCCCGTCCGCTGCGCCCCATCGGCCGCCGGCTGCTGCGCGACGAGGTGTACGTGACGCTGCGTACCGCCATCGTCTCGGGCGAACTCGCTCCCGGGCAGCCGTTGCGCGACGCCGACCTCGCCGAGCGCATGGGCCTGTCGCGGGGTCCCGTCCGCCAGGCGCTCGCGCGGCTCACCGCCGAGGGGCTGGTGGTCTCCAAACCGCAGAGCTACACCCGGGTGGCGCCACTGGACCTGCGCGCCGTCCGCGACGCGCTGGACGTCGTGCGCGCGCTCCACGAGACGGCGGTGCGTGCGGCCGTGCCGCGGATGTCCCCGGACCACCTGGAGGCCATGCGGGCGGCCAACCGGCGCTTCGCCGACGCGGTGCGCGCCGGGGCGGTCGACGAGGCCGTCGAGGCGGACGACGCCTTCCACGACGTTCCCGTCGCCGTGTGCGGCAACGCGGCGCTCGCCGAGACCATCCACCGCTACACGCCCCGGTTGCGCCGGCTGGAACGCCAGCGCTTCGGGACGCTGCCGGGCCAGCGCTCGATCCGCCGGCACGACGAGTTCGTCGCCGCCTGCGCCGCCGGGGACGTCGAGCGCGCCGCCGAGATCACCCGCCGGATCTGGGCCGAGCTGGCCGAGCTGGCCGACACGGACGCCGCGCCGAACACCCCGTCCGGGCGGCCGGAGCCGCGCTGATCCCCACCCCGGCCCATGGCCCCGCCCGGCCGGGCCTCCCACGCCGCCACTCCGACGCCGACGCCGTCCCGAAAGGTGCCCGCTGATGTCCCTCGATTCCTTCGCCCGCTTCCCGCTGCTGTTCGGCCCCTCCCCCGTCCACCGGCTGGACCGGCTCGGCGACCACCTCGGCCACCCCGGGATCTGGGCCAAGCGCGAGGACGTCAACTCCGGCCTGGCGTTCGGCGGCAACAAGACCCGGAAGCTGGAGTACCTGGTGGCCGACGCGCTCGCCCAGGGCGCCGACACCCTGGTCTCCATCGGCGGCGTGCAGTCCAACCACACCCGCCAGGTGGCCGCGGCCGCCGCCCGGGCCGGGCTGCGCGCGGTGCTGGTGCAGGAGAGCTGGGTCGACTGGCCCGACAGCGTCTATGACCGGGTGGGCAACATCCAGCTGTCCCGCATCCTCGGCGCCGACGTCCGGCTGGTCCGGGCCGGATTCGGGATCGGGGTCAAGGAGAGCTGGGAACAGGCCCTGGACGAGGTCGTCGCCGCGGGCGGGACCCCGTACGCCATCCCGGCCGGCGCCTCCGACCACCGGCTCGGCGGCCTCGGCTTCGCCGCCTGGGTGCGCGAGCTGGAGCGGCAGGAGGCGGAACTGGGGGTCTTCTTCGACACCATCGTGGTCTGCTCGGTCACCGGCAGCACCCAGGGCGGGATGATCGCGGGCGCCGCACTGGGTGGGCGCCCGCGCCGGATCATCGGCATCGACGCCTCCGCCACGCCAGCCGAGACCCGCGGCCAGGTGGCCCGCATCGCCCGGCGCACCGCGGACCTCGTCGGCGTCGGCCGGGAGATCACCGACGCCGAGATCGTCCTGGACGAGCGCTACCACGCCGGCACCTACGGCATCCCGGACGCCGCCACCATCGACGCCATCCACACCGCCGCCCGCCTGGAGGGCATGATCACCGACCCGGTGTACGAGGGGAAGTCCATGGCGGCGCTGATCGACCTCGTGCGCCGCGGCGAGATCGGCCCGGACTCCACGGTGCTCTACGCCCACCTGGGCGGGCAGCCGGCCGTCAACGGCTACAGCGCGGTGGTGGGCGCCTGAGCCCGGACCCGGGCGGACCCGGGGCGGCGGCGGAACGGCGGCCGGTCCGGCCCGTCATCCGTCCCGCGCGCCCGGGTCCCGGTCGCCGGGTCCGGTGATGCGCAGCCGCGCGGGAGGCAGGGCCGTCCCGGTGGCGGGGCTGACCCGGCCGACCAGCGTCGCGCGGCTCGCGCCCGTGCAGGACGGGATGGTGGCGGGGACGCCGTGCCAGGTGAGGAAGCCGAGCAGCGCGAACAGGTACGCCTCCTTGGCATCGGGGTCGATGCCGAGGTCGCGCGCGGTGCGCAGCCGGGCCGGGGCCAGCGCGGTGCGCAGCGCGTCCACCAGGGCCGGGTTGCGCATCCCGCCGCCAGAGGCGACGACCTCGGTGACGCCGTACGCGCGGCAGGCGTCGGCCACCGTGCTCGCGGTGAGGGCGACGAGGGTGGCCAGCAGGTCGTCGTGGGAGACGGCGCGGCCGGCGAGCGCGGCCTCCAGGTAGCCGGCGTGGAAGAGCTCCTTGCCGGTGGTTTTCGGTGCCGGCCGGGCGTAGTAGGGGTCGGCCCGGAGCCGGGCGAGGAGGTCGCCGTGCACCCGGCCGCGCCGCGCGCCGGCGCCGTCGCGGTCCAGGTGCGCCCGGCCGCCGGTGGCGCGGGCCACGGCGGCGTCCAGCAGCGCGTTGGCCGGGCCGACGTCGAAGGCGACGGGGTCGCGCCCGGGTGCGACCACCGTGAGGTTGGCGATCCCGCCGAGGTTGAGCGCGGCGGCCGGAGCGTCGCGGCCGGCCAGCCAGAGCACGTCGAGCGTGCTCGCGAGCGGCGCCCCCTGCCCGCCCGCCGCGACGTCGCGGGCGCGCGGGTCCGAGACGACCGGCAGGCCGGTGGTCTCGGCGATCCACGCCGGCTGGCCGAGTTGCAGGGTGCCGCGCACCGCGCCGTCCTCGACCCAGTGGTACACGGTCTGCCCGTGCGAGACGACGAGATCGGCCCGCCCGCCGGGGCACAGCTCGGCCTGCGCCAGCCGCGCCGCATCCGCGAACGCCTGCCCGATCCGGGTGTCCAGCCGGCAGACCTCGGCCATGGTGACCTGGGCAGGCGGCAGCGCGGCGAGCACATCCGCGCGCAGGTCGGTCGGGTAGCCGGCCTCGCGGTGGCCGAGCGGGGTGAGATGGATGGTGTCGCCGTCGAGGCGGAGATCGGCGACGGCCACGTCGATGCCGTCCACCGAGGTGCCGGACGACAGGCCGATGACGATCACCGGGTGGCGGTGTCCCGGGTGAGGACGGCGACGAAGGCGGACCACTCGGCGGCGGGGAAGTCGAGGTGGCCGGCGTGGGGGTGCTGGGAGTCGCGGACCGCTGAGTGGCCGGTGGAGAGGGCGGCGACCTCCACGCAGTTCTGATTGCGATTGCTGTAACTACTCTTGTGGAACGCGACCTCCACGCAGTTCTGATTGCGGTTGCTGTAACTGCTCTTGCGGAACCTCAGCTCCATTAACTCGTGCTCCTCGTAGAGTCGGCAGCCCCAGACTGGGGCTGCCGGGCGGGTCACAGCCGGTCGCGTTTCACATCAGCGAGGAACACCGCCATCTCGGCAGCCGGGAACACAATGAATCCGGCATCCGGGTTCTGACTGTCACGAACCGCAGCCCCACCGGGGAGATCAGCAACCTCCACGCAGTTCTGCGTCTTGGCTTGGCTGTAGCTGGACTTGCGGAAGTCGAGGCGGGATGCGGCAAGCATGAGGGTCCTTCTACTGGATCATCTGCTCTAGGAAGACCTGTGAGTCCTCGACCGAAAGCGCCGACGCCTGCACATGGTCGTAGACCATCTCACAGTGTTCGATCTCTACGGGTTCCTCGTAGAACAGCTCGGCCATCACGTCCTCCCTGTATACCACCGGCGGATCCTCCGGGAAGTCCAGGATGACGAAGCTGCCGGTTGTCGCAGCGTGCAGTCCTACAGCGAAGGGAAGGACCTGAACCCGTAGCCACGGACGCTGGACTTCGATGAGGTAGCGAACCTGCTCCTCACGGAGCTGAGCTGGGATGCGGTGCAGCGCGGCCTCATCGATGATGGCCCAGATACGCGGCGCGTCGGATCGGATGAGGATCTGCTTTCGCATCTCCCGCGCCTCCACACGACGATCGACCTCCCCTTGGTCGGTAATGCCGTAACTGCGCGCGATGGCGCGCAGTTACGACTCGGTCTGCAGCAGCCCGGGAATCACCAGCGCCTCGTAAGTGCGTATGCGCGAGGCTTCGATCTCCAGACCCACATAAGTGCCGCGTCCGATCACATCGGAGTAGCTCACCCACCAGCCGCGCTGACGTGCCTGCCGGGCCAGGGCGAGGTAGGACTCACGCTCATCGGGATCGCTAACACCGTAGATGTCGAGCAGAACGTCGACGTCCTTGACGTTCGGCCGTGCCCACTCGTTGTTCTCGATCCGGGTGAGCTTGCCGCGCGACCAGCGCCCACCGCGTTCCTTCGCCTCGGTGGTGACCTGCTCCGACGTGATTCCTTTGGCCTCGCGCAGTTCACGGAGGCGTCGTGAGAGTCGCCTGCGTCGCAGGGGCGGGCTACTGGCCATCTTCGGATCGCTCCTCGCGTTCTGGTAGCCGAATCCTATGGCCAGCTTGCGACTTCCGGACATTTAGTACACCACCCAAGTCCCGATGGACGTTTTAGGGCAGTTCTACACCCCCCATTTTCATTCCCGGATTGTTTTCTTAACTTGGGCATTGCATTTTCATCCGCCTTCGACAACCACGAGATTCGCCAGACCGCACCGCGTCACAATCTCCGCCAAATCAGACCATTGCACATCAATTTATCAATGTTTCCTTTTGTCCAATTCGATTAGGACTATTGATGATTTCACCCGTCAACTGCCTCCGCACCGTCGTCACCGTCCGCCTCTCCGGCCTCCACCTCGACGACATCCGGATCGCCCGCGACAGCGTCGGCGCGATCCTCCGGAAAGAGCCCCCCGACCTCGCCCACACCGCTACGCTGCTCACCAGCGAACTCGCGACCAACGCCCTGATCCACGGCGACACCGCCAACCTGCGCCCCGGGCAGCCGCCCACCCTCGTCGCTCCTCGGCCGTTCTCCGTCGCCGTCGAGGTGTGGATCAGTGAGGTCTGTGTCCGAGTACGCGGCATGGGCTCACGGACGGCCGTCCTGCGCCCGCACCGTGACCGGGTCTGGGACGAGGACGGTCGCGGCCTCGCCCTCGTTGACGCCCTCTCCCATGACTGGGGCACCGACGGCGACCACTCCTACCGGCAGGTGTGGTTCACACTGCCCCGCCGCCCGGCCGCCGTCCTTCCCGCCGCATGAGCGCCGACAGACAACCGCGCCGGCCCTGGGACAAGCAGGGCCGGCGCGGCACCCCGAATCTAGCGCACCCGGTCCGACCACGGGCGGCCCCGAACGGAGGCCGCCCGTACTCCGACGACCACCAGGAACCGACCAGAAGGAGAACCGTCATGGCCACCCCCAGCACCACCCTCGCTCCGCCGGACGCCCCGCAGACCGTCCTCCCGCACTGGATGGCCGTCGCCGCCGCCCGGCCTCCCCGGTCGAGCAGGCCCGCGCGCGTGGTCACCCACCACGACATCGCCCGGCTGCGCGCCGAGGTGAACGGACTCGACTACTGGCCGCAGCGCGCCGCCAAGCCCCCGGCGCCCTCGCTGCGCCGCCGCTGGCAGTGGTGGCTGGCGGACCACGGCGACCAGCTCAGGGCGACCGTGCGCACCTCGGCGGTGTTCACCCTCGCCATGGCCGCCGTGCTGTTCGGCCCGGAGATCGGCCGCCTCCTCGGCTGAGGTCCGGCCGGAGGCGGGTCGAGGCGTGCCCCTCACCGCCCGAGAACGGTTCGACGGGCGCGAGCACGGTGCGGGACGCGCGGCGGCACGCCGAAGGTTCACTGGGGACGCCTTCGGCGTGGTCCGCCTCCGAGGGGCGGGCCGCCCGGCCGGGGCGCCGCACTCGCCCTACCTTCCCCCATCCCCCGTCCCCCGTCTCCGTCAGGAAACGAGCGGCTGACGGACCGGCCGCGCGTGGGGGCACCGGACGTCCGGCGCCGGCCCGGGGACGAACGGCCAGCGCCGGACACGCCCTAGCATGGGCGGAGGCCGCCGTGGGGCTGCGCCGGAGTGAGCGGCACGGCACTGGCGGGGGATCAGCAGAACGGGCCAGTGCCTGAGCAAGGAGAGACATCCGGTGACTGCGGCAGCGGAGACCCCGACGCGCAAGGGTTCGGAGGCGGCGGCCGAGGCCGCGCGGCGCCGGACGTTCGCGGTGATCTCACACCCCGACGCCGGTAAGTCGACGCTGACCGAGGCGCTGGCGCTGCACGCCGCGGCCATCACCTCGGCCGGCGCCGTGCACGGCAAGGGCGACCGGCGGGGCGTGACCTCAGACTGGATGGAGATGGAACGCGCGCGCGGCATCTCCATCACCTCGGCCGCACTGCGCATCGACTACGCCGACCGGGTCCTCAACCTGCTCGACACCCCCGGCCACGCGGACTTCTCCGAGGACACCTACCGGGTGCTGGCCGCCGTGGACAGCGCGATCATGCTGCTGGACTCGGCCAAGGGCCTGGAGCCGCAGACGCTGAAGCTGTTCGACGTCTGCCGGGCACGCAAGATCCCGGTTGTCACCTTCGTCAACAAGTGGGACCGCCCGGGGCGGGAACCGCTGGAGCTGCTGGACGAGATCGAGCAGCGGATCGGGCTGCGTCCCACCCCGCTGAACTGGCCGGTGGGCATCGCGGGTGACTTCCGCGGCCTGATCGACCGCACCACCGGCCGCTACACCAAGCTGCACCGCACCCCCGGCGGCGCCACCCGCGCCGAGGAGGAGCCGATGGACGCGGAGCGCGCCGCCGAGGTCGAGGGCGCCGCCTGGGAGCAGGCCCAGGAGGAGATCGAGCTGCTCGGCGAGATCGGCGCGGACTTCGACGAGGAGTCGTTCCTGGCGGGCGAGTCCTCACCAGTGCTGTTCGGCGCCGCGCTGCCCAACTTCGGGGTCGCCGCGCTGCTGGAGAGCCTGGTCCGGCTGGCTCCCGCTCCCTCGGCGCAGCGCGACACCTCGGGCGAGCCGCGTCCGGTGGAGGCGCCGTTCTCGGGCCTGGTCTTCAAGATGCAGGCCAACATGGACAAGCAGCACCGGGACCGGATGGCGTTCGTGCGGGTCTGCTCGGGGCGGTTCGACCGCGGCATGGTGCTCACCCACGCGGCGACCGGGCGGCCGTTCGCGACGAAGTACTCCCAGGCCGTGTTCGGCAGCGAGCGGCAGACCATCGACACCGCCTACCCCGGCGACGTGATCGCGCTGGTCAACGCCAACGCGCTGCGCGTCGGCGACACGCTCTTCGACGGCGACCCGGTGGAGTTCCCGCCGATCCCGAGCTTCGCGCCGGAGCACTTCGCGGTGGCGCGGGCGGTGGACTCGGGCCGCTACAAGCAGTTCCGGCGCGGGATCGAGCAGCTGGACACCGAGGGCGTGGTGCAGGTGCTCGTCTCGGACGTACGCGGCGAGCAGGCCCCCGTCCTCGCCGCGGTCGGCCCACTGCAGTTCGACGTGGTCCGCCACCGGATGGAGCACGAGTTCCGGGCGCCGATCGAGCTGTCCCACCTGGACTACAACCTGGCCCGCCGCACGGACGCCGCGTCCGCGCCCGTCCTGCACGGGCTGTCCGGCGCGGAGGTGCTCAGCCGCCGCCTCGACGGCGATCTGCTCGTGCTGGTGCACAACAAGTGGCGGCTGCGGGTGATCGAGCGCGACCACCCGGACCTGGTGCTGGAGCCGCTGCTGGCCGGCGGTGTGGAGGAGCCGGGCTAGGTTCTGCTTCTTGGAAGGTCTGCGGGGGCGGGCCGAACCGCGAACGCCCGTGGGGGAAGAGCGCCGGAGCACCAGTACGCTGCCCGGCGCTCTCTTCTCTCCATCCGGGGTCCCGGGGCTGACAGAAGTCGGGTCCGCGCCCGGCGGAGGTCGCGCGGCTGGAAGGCGGCGCCCCGGACGGGACCCCGCCGGGCAACCGGCCGGGGCCCTCATCCGCGATCAGCGGGGCCGGGGGAGGTCGAGCCTCTCCCGCAGCTCCGCGAGTCCCCGGGTGCGCTGGCCGTCACGGCCGTCCCCGACATGGGTGTGCAGCGCGAGGACGAGCCTGCGGCCGCGCTCGTACCGCTCGTCGCTCCAGGTCCGCAGGCGCTCCAGTCCCGCGTGCACCGGATCGAACTCCGCGGGGAGCAAACAGGTAGAGGCCGATGTCGCCGAGCGCGGGGCGGCTGAGCTCCTGGTGGTAGAGAGCTGACTCGAACGGCTCCCGCACCACCACGCCCTCACTCACGCCGCTGGCCTCCATCTGGTCGTAGCCGAGGTCCAGGGATGCCGTGTCGCCGGCCAGCAGCTCACCGAACCGGACGGCGCCCCAGGGGTGCAGACCGGCACTCCCGGCGCAGACCGGGTGGGAGTCGTCGTGCGCCTCCTGGAGCACCTCGCCCGCCTGGTTCACTTCGCCCTGCCCGATGAGGACGTGCCCTTCGAGGTAACCCGCGTAGCCCGCGAACAGGGGGTCGCACATCTCTCGCGCGTTCCTCAACGGCTTGAGAGCCGCGGCCGGGTCGCCGCTCTGGATCAGGAGGTTGCCGAGGAAGAGGCCGGCGAGGGCCCCGGTCCCCGTGCCCTGGTGAATGTCGGCGGCCTGCTCGAATCCCGCCCGGGCCGTGTCCGGGTCGCCGGTGAGTTGGGCCGCGAGGCTTTGGAGGAGAACCCGGTCGGAGCCCAGGGGCGTGTCCGGCTGGAGGTCCGGGGCGAGCAGCACGGCGGCCAGGGGGCCCAGCCAGGGGTCCTCTCCGGCGGCGACCTGCTCCAGCCATTTCCGGCAGGGGCCGCCCAGCCCGTTCTCGCCGAGTTCGATGCCCGCCAGGGCCATGGCCGCGTGTCCGGAGGCGGCGCTGCGTCCCGCGCCGGCGATCGCGGTCAGCAGGGCCCGCGCCTCCGGGGCGTCACCCGCCCGGTGGGCCGCCAGCCCGCGTTCGACCTCGTCCGGCACGGGGCTCAGCGGGTCGGGGGGAAGCGGAAGGGCCAATCCGTGGGCATCCAGCAAGGATTGATCCGTCATGTCGCCGCTCTCTGCTCGGAGCGTTTCCGGGCGAGCCTGCCACGAGCGGCCGACACTTCGTCGCGGAGGCGCGGACCGGCCCCGAACGCCCCGCGCCGGCGGCGCGGGCCCGGCCGCACACGCCGGTACGGGGACGCCGGCGGCTCCGTGCGCTCTCGGCGGCGTGTCCAGGCCTCAGTCGAACTGGAAGGCGCGCTTGGCCAGGCCGTACCAGAAGCCGTCGATGACGCTGCGGGCGCGCTCCGTGGTCGCGGCGCCGGCACCGAGGGAGACGAACAGCGGAGCGAGGTGCTCGCTGCGCGGGTGCGCGATGTGCGCCGCCGGTCCTTTCGCCCGCCAGTCCAGCAGCGCGTCGATGTCGCCGGACTCCGCGGCGCGGTGCGCCCAGTCGTCGAACTCCACGGACCACTGCGGGGGCGCGTAACCGGGCCCCTGCCGCATGTCCACGCACGACAGGTTGTGCGTGAGGAAGCCGCTGCCCATGATCAGTACGCCCTCGTCGCGCAGCGGCGCGATGCGGCGGCCGACCTCGAACAGGTCACTGGGGTCGAGGGTGGGCAGCGAGACCTGGAGCACCGGGACGTCGGCGTCGGGGTACATCTCCTTCAGCGGCACGTAGGCGCCGTGGTCGAGCCCGCGGTCGGGTGCGTCGGCGACCGGCGCGGTGCCGCCGCCGAGCAGCCGGCGGACGCGCTCGGCCAGCCACGGTGCGCCGGGGGCCGGGTAGCGCACCTCGTAGTAGCGCTGCGGGAACCCCCAGAAGTCGTACACCAGCGGCACGGTGCTCGTGGCGCCGATGGTGACCGGCGCCGCCTCCCAGTGCGCCGACACGATGAGGACCGCCCGGGGGCGCGGCAGTTCACGGGACCAGGCGGCGAACTGCCCGGTCCAGAGCTCGTCGTCGGCCAGCGGCGGCGCGCCGTGGCCGAAGTAGAGGACGGGGAGGCGTCCGGCGGGGGTGCCGGGTCCGGGTTCGAGCGCGCTGGTCATCTGGGCCCCTTCCGTAGCGACGCCGCAGCAACTTCGCAGAAAACAATTTCCTGGGAAGAGGATAGTCGGGACCCGACCTGGGCGCCAGGTCGGGTCCCGACTATCCTCTTCCCAGGAAATTGTTTTCTGCGAAGTTGCTGCGGCGTCGCTACGGAAG
>NZ_QEIO01000103.1 GCF_003336425.1 Marinitenerispora sediminis
GGCGGGGGGTCCGGTCACGGGCGCTGGCGGGAGCGGCCCGAGATCACCGGGCGCCGTGACGCGGAGCGGCTCGCCGAGGAGCTGCGCCGCATGGCGGGCGCCTCCTACGGCCGGTACAAGGCGCTGACGGGGGACTGGGACTTCGGCGACTTCACGCTCACGGTGCGGCGGGTGCAGGCCGACCCCTTCGCGCCGCCGTCGCGCGTCGAGGTGCGCGTCCCCGCGCGGGTCGCCGGGCTGCCCGAGCACGCCTGGCGCGCCCCGGTCCGGCGCCGCGCCACCGCCGACTACCTCGCGCGGCGCGCCCAGCGGGAGCTGCGCGGCTCGCGGCTGCGCATCGACGCCGGCGGACAGGAGGTCATCGAGCGCGCCGCGTGCCGGATCAGCGACGGCGCGGTCGAGCTGCGGCTGGGCATCGACCTGCCCGGCCACGGTCGCCGGATCGACGCCCGGGCCGCCGAGCACGAGCTGTGCGGGCGGCTGCCCGACCTCGTGGCCGCGCTGCCCTGGCCGGCCCTGGACACCGCCGAGGCCACCGCCTTCGCCGACACCGTCGAGGACACCGCCGCGCTGCGCGACCAGCTCGCCGGTCTGGGCCTGGTCGCCTTCGTCGCCGACTCCTCCGTGCTGCCGCGCCGCAGCGGCGTCAGCGACCTCCCCATGACCGGCGACGCCGTCGCGTTCCGCTCCCCGGAGAGCCTGCGCGTCACGGTGAAGCTGCCGCACCGCGGCGAGGTCAGCGGTCTCGGCGTTCCCGAGGGCATCACGCTCATCGTCGGCGGCGGCTTCCACGGCAAGTCCACCCTGCTGCACGCGCTGGAGCGCGGCGTCTACGACCACGTGCCGGGCGACGGCCGGGAGCTCGTCGCCACCCGCGCCGACGCCGTGAAGATCCGGGCCGAGGAGGGGCGCCGGGTCGAGCGGACCGACGTCAGCGCGTTCGTCCGCAACCTGCCCACCGGCGCCGACACCGCCGACTTCCGCACGGACAACGCCTCCGGGTCCACGTCGCAGGCCGCGAACATCGCCGAGGCGCTGGAGGCGGGCGCCGGCACGCTCCTGGTCGACGAGGACACCACGGCCACCAACCTGATGATCCGCGACGCCCGCATGCAGGCCCTCGTGCACGGCGACCGCGAACCGCTCACGCCCTTCGTCGACCTGGTGCGCCCCCTGCACCGGCGGTTCGGGGTCTCCACGGTCCTGGTCATGGGCGGCAGCGGGGACTATTTCGACGTCGCCGACCAGGTCGTCATGCTCGACGAGTACCGGCCGCACGACGTCACCGAGCGCGCCCGGCGGCTCGCCGCGCCCCGTACCGACGCCGCGTTCCGGATGCCCGCGCCGCGGGTGGTCGATCCGCGGTCGGTCGATGCCACGGACCGCGGCCGCGCCCGCATCAAGCGCCGCGACATGGACGTGCTCACGTTCGGCGCCTCCGACATCGACGTGCGCGGTCTGGTGCAGCTCGTGGACCCCAGCCAGGTCATCGGAGTCGGCCTCGCGCTGCGGACGCTCGCCGAGGAGGGCCTGCTCGACGGCCGGCGCACCCTGGCCGAGGCCCTCGACGCCCTGGACGCCCGGGTGGCGGAGTCCGGCGTCACCGCCATCGGCCGCGGCCACGCCGGCGACTACGCGCTGCCCCGCCGCTTCGAGATCGCGGCGGCCCTCAACAGACTGCGTACCCTGCGCGTCCTGCGCACCGGCTGACCGCGGCCGGGGCCGCCGCGGGGCGGCGGATGCCGAGCGAAGGCGCGCAGCGGGCGGAGCGCAGCGGGCGGACGGCGCCGGCCCGGCCGGTCCCGGCATCCGGCCTCGGCTTTTCGGTCGGGTCGGCGCAGGTCGGTATCCTGGAGGGCGAAATCCGGGCGAGGCGGGCACCCCGCCGCGTCCGCGGACGCCGAGCCTCCCCCGGCCGGCGATCCTCCCCCGAGATCGCTCCGCGTGAGAATGGAGAGCCGTCCAGGTGCGAGATCCCGCAGATCTCTACGAGTTGCGCCCCGATGTCCCGGAGATCTCCGGGGCCGTCCTGCTGGTCAACCTGGACGGGTACATCGACGCCGGCGCCGCGGGTCGACAGGCGGTCCAGAGCCTCCTCGCCGGTGCCGACCCGACCGAGGTCGCCGTGTTCGACATCGACCGGCTCCTGGACTACCGGTCCCGGCGCCCGGTCATGACGTTCGACGGCAACCGCTGGACCGACTACGCCGCCCCCGGCCTGACACTGAGCCTCGCGCACGACGCCGAGGACACCCCCTACCTCCTGCTCACCGGCCTGGAGCCGGACCGCGAGTGGGAGCTGTTCGCCGCCGCGGTGCGCCAGCTGGTGGAGCGGTTCTCGGTGAGCCTCACGGTCGCCTTCCACGGCATTCCCATGGCGGTCCCGCACACCCGTCCCGCCACGGTCACCGCCCACGCGACCAGCCCCGACCTCGTCTCCGGCCACACCCCGTGGACCGGGAACCTCCAGGTTCCCGGCAGCGCGGTGAACCTGCTGGAGTACCGGCTCGGCCAGGCCGGACACGACTTCATCGGCTTCGCCGTGCACGTGCCCAGCTACCTCGCCCAGTCGGAGTACCCGCGTGCCGCCATGACCGCGCTGGAGTTCGTCTCCGGCGCGACCGGTCTCTCCCTGCCCACCGCCCCGCTGGAGGAGGCGGCGCAGGCCACCGACGCCGAGATCGAGCAGCAGGTGGCGGCCTCCGAGGAGGTGCAGCGGGTCGTGCGCAACCTGGAGCAGCAGTACGACGAGTTCATGGCCTCGCACGGCGAGGCGGACGGCGGCGACCCCCTGCTGGCCTCTGACGAGTCGGCCCTGCCCACCGCCGAGGAACTCGGCGCCGAGCTTGAGCGCTTCCTGGCCGAGCGCGAGCGCGGGACGGAAGGATGACCGGGATGACGGGCCCCGTCGTGTACCAGATGCTGTTCCACGCCGTCCTGCGGCACACCGACGCGGAGCGGATCCACGGCCTGAGCGCCGCCGCGCTGCGCGGAGCCGCCGCGCTCCCGGGCGTTCCCGCGGCCATGGCCCGGCTGCTCGGTGCGCGGGAGCCGGAGCTGCGGGTGCGCGCGCTCGGCCGCGAGTTCGCGGGACCGCTCGGCATGGCCGCCGGCTTCGACAAGGACGCGCGCCTCGTGGACGGCCTCGCGGCCCTGGGGTTCGGCCACGTCGAGATCGGCACCGTCACCGCCGAGGCGCAGCCGGGCAACCCCCGGCCGCGGCTGTTCCGGCTGACCGCCGACCGCGCCATCGTCAACCGCATGGGCTTCAACAACGAGGGCTCCGCCGCCGTGGCCGAGCGGCTGCGCGCGCGTGCGCGCCGGCGGCGGCCCGGCCCGCGCGTGGTCGTCGGCGCCAACATCGGCAAGACGAAGGCGGTACGGGAGGAGCGCGCGGTCGAGGACTACGTCACGAGTGCCCGCCGCTTCGCCGACGTCGCCGACTACGTCGCGGTCAACGTCAGCTCGCCGAACACCCCCGGTCTGCGCGACCTCCAGGCCGTCGGCCACCTGCGCCCGCTGCTGAGCGCCGTGCGCGCGGCCCTGGACGAGGCTGGCCGCCCGGAGCTGCCGCTGCTGGTGAAGATCGCCCCGGACCTGGCCGACTCCGACGTCGACGCCGTCGCCGACCTCGCGCTTGAGTTGGGCCTGCACGGCATCATCGCAACCAACACCACCATCGCCCGCGAGGGGCTGGCCACGCCCGCCGACGAGGTGGCCGCGGCGGGCGCCGGCGGACTGTCCGGCGCGCCGCTGAAGGACCGCTCCCTGGAGGTGCTCACCCGGCTGCGCGCGCGGGTCGGCGACCGCCTCGTGCTGGTCGCGGTCGGCGGCGTCGAGACGCCCGAGGACGCGTGGGCGCGCATCCGCGCCGGCGCGACGCTCGTGCAGGGCTACACCGGGCTCGTCTACAACGGTCCGCTCTGGCCGCGGCGGATGCACCGGGGCCTCGCCCGCCTCGTCCGCGCCGCCGGCTACCGCTCCGTCACCGACGCGGTGGGCAGCGACCTGGCCGCGCAGGACCGCGCCGCTTCCTGACACCCCGGCCGTCCCGCCGTACCGGCCGCGACTCACGGCCGCCGGGCGCGGCGGGAGGCGGAGGGCGATATGCCCCGGGACTCCGGGGAGAGCTGGGGTATTTGTGGCGAAATTGGCCACTACGCCGTACTGGACCGTCTAGCATCGCCGCGGGAAGATCGTCTCTCGCTGATGGGAAACCTGTGAACGACGTCGACCATGTCCCGGCCGAGCGGGCCTTCCGCCTGATCGTGACCGGGGGAGGGACCGGCGGCCACACCTACCCCGCCCTCACCGCCGTACGGAAGCTGTGGGCGCGGCTCGACGCGCGCGGGTGGGCGCTCGACGTGCTGTGGGTGGGTGCGGCCGGAAGTCTGGAGTCCCGCGTCGCCGCCGGTGAGGGGATCGCGTTCGCCCCGGTCGCGACCGGGAAGATCCGGCGCGCCCGCAACCCCATCAGGATGCTCTCGCCGGAGAACGTGCGCGACATGACCAACGTCCCGCGCGGCGTGCTCCAGGCGCGCGAGCTCGTGTCCGACTTCACGCCGGACGTGGTGCTGGCGACGGGCGGCTACGTCGCTGTCCCGGTCGGGCTGGCCGCATGGCTGTGCGGCCGTCCGCTGGTGGTCCACGAGCAGACGGTCCGGCTCGGCCTGGCCAACCGCGTGCTGGCGCGGGCCGCGGCGCGGGTCGCGGTCTCCTCGGAGTCCACGGTGCCGCTGCTGCCGGAGTCCGCCCGCGAGACGGCGGTGGTGACCGGTAACCCGGTACGGGCCGAGGTCCTGGCGGGCCGGCCGGAGAGGGCCGTCGCCGCCCTCGGTTTCCGCGGACACGACCCGGCGCTGCCCACCGTCTACGTCACCGGCGGCGCACAGGGCGCGGTGCAGATCAACGAGGCGGTCCGGGCGGTCCTGCCGTGGCTGCTGGAGCGCGCCAACGTCGTCCACCAGTGCGGGGAGGCGCACGTGGCCGCGCTGCGCGAGCACGCGGCGACCCTGCCGGGGCCTCGCGCGGCGCGCTACCACGTCACCGGGTTCGTCGGGGCCGAACTGCCCGACGTGCTGGCGCTGGCCGACGTGGTCGTCTCCCGCAGCGGTGCCGGGACCATCGCCGAACTGACCGCGCTGGGCAAGGCCGCGGTCCTGATCCCGCTCGCGTCGTCGGCCGGGAACGAACAGGCGCACAACGCCCGCCACCTGCAGGACGCCGGGGCCGCCGTCGCACTCCCGGAGGTGACCCCGGACATCCTGCGCGCCGCGGTGGGCCCGCTGCTGGCGGACCCCGGCCGGCGTGCGGCCATGGCCGAGCGCGCCCGCGCCCACGGCAGGCCCGACGCGGCGGACCGGCTCGTCGACGTGGTGCTCTCGGCGGCGGACGGCTGGCGGCCGGGCGCATAGCCGGCCGGAGCCCGGCGGTCCGCTCGGGTGGCGCGGGGACCACCGCGGGCGGCAGGCCGCCCCCTGACCGCCGCCCCTCGCGGTCGCGCCCGTACGGGCCGCTCGTCCCCGGCCGCACCGGCACGCGCGGACCGCGGCGTGCGCGGCCCGTCTGGCGCGCGCCGCAGCCGTCCCGCATGTCGCGACCGGGGAGCCGCACCGCGCTCGGCCCGGGAGCGGACGGCCCGCCGACACGCGGACAGGGTGCCGCCGCGCACCGCGCGGCACGGACGGCGGCCGCCCGTGCCCCCGCCACCGGGGCAGCCGGTCCCGCGCCGCGGGCCGGGGCCCGGTTCGCCGCACGCGGCGCGGCCATCGCACACGTGCTCACCGGCCGCGCTCGGGCCCACGGCGAGAACACCTGGCGGCAGCCCTGCCGTGACGTGGGCAGCACCCTGGCTGGACCCCACCGCGCCCCGGGCTTCCGGCGGGGTGGGACGCGTCCACCGGCGTCCGATGAGGGACGCCTGGGCCCACCGGCGGCCCGGCAGCTCGGAAACCGCACGCCAGGCAGCGTTCCCCGACTGGCTGGGCCGGCACGGCCGGTACGAGCACAACCGACCCCAAGAACCAGCGGCCAGACCCCGGCGAGCCGCGCCACCGACCCCTTGCGAACGACACGCCTGGGCCGGCGCTGGGCCCGCTCCCCCCGTGGCGGCCGCGACCATGTCGCGCCCGCGACCGGCCGCGCCCCTCGACCTTCCGGCCGGGGGCAGGCGCGGTCGCCGTCCCGCCCGTGCGGCGGCGCCAACGGGCGGGTGGCCCCCGGCCAGCGACCACCGGACAGGGAGTGACCGCAGGAGGCGCACCGCGATCCGGCGCCCAGCACGGTCGCCGTCAGGGTGGGGCGCCGGTCACCGCCCCGGGCGGGGACGCGCGGCCCTCAGCGCAGGGGGAGCGGCAGCGCCCGGTCGAGTTCGGCCCCGAGGAGCGGGCCGGCCAGGTGCGCCGGCCGGACGCGGACGCCCGTGACGCGGTCGGCGACCGCCAGGACGGCCGCTCCCGGTTCCGGTGCGCCTGCGGTCTCGGAAGCCGGGGGCAGCAGTCCGACGGCGCTCAGGTGGTCCACGAGCGCGTCCGGGCGGGTTCCGCGGCGCGTTTCGGGGGAGCGGGCGTCGAAGAAGGTCTGCAGGACGCCGTCGATCACCCAGCGGAACTCGTAGCGGTGCTCCATCACGACCCGCACGGAGACCACCTCGGTCTCGGCGGACAGCATGCGGTACACCTCCGGGTGCGCCGCGCGGCAGCCGGTCGGCTCGACCACGACCGACCAGCCGCCCACGCTCAGCGCGTGCGCGGTGCACGGGGGAGTGCTCTCCGAGCAGAGGTCGGCCTCGACCGCCTCGGCGATGGGAAGGCAGCGCATGTCGCGCTCGTTGGCTCCGAGGCGCCGCAGCGCCTCGTTCCTGCTCAGTCCTCGGACGTAGGACAGACAGTAGGCTTCGGCCAGGTCCGGCTGCGTCTCCTGCAGCCAGGCGTAGTCGCGAGCGTACGCAACGGACATCGGCCCGTCCCTTCGCAATCCGTGAGCCGTGTCGCCGGGGGCGCCGTCGGCGGAGGTCGATCGTGTCGGCATTCGACGCGTTCCCGCCCCAAGGCGGGGTAAGCGGGCCAACTCAGGACACCGCTGGATGGTTGGGGTTCCGAACGGAGGGTACCCGCGTCGGCGACGCCACCATCACGAGGATGCGTCGCAGCAGCTCAGCGGGGGACGCCGACGCGTCGATCACCACCCCGGCCTCGTCGTCGTGCAGCGGCTCCAGCCGGGCGAGCTGCGCCTCCAGGAGCCTGGCGGCGCGCCGGGTCTCGGGCCGCTCCCGGATCCGGCGGGCCAGCACCTCGCGGCCGGCCGACAGGTGCACCACGTACAGCCCCGGATCGCCGTCCCGCAGGATGTCGCGCTGCTCGCGGCCGAGCGCGGGGCAGACCAGGACCACGGGCACGTCGCCGGCCCGCTGCTCGGCGAGCCAGCCGGAGATCCGGCGGATCCGCGCCGCGCGGTCGGCGCTCGCGGGGTCCGTCGCGTCCTCCAGGTAGGCGGCGGCCAGCGCCCGCGCCAGCAGCCGGGCGACGCCCGTCGCTCCAGTGCCGGTGACACCCATCAGCGCCAGGGCCCGCCGCGACCGGGACGCCCGCCAACCGGCCACGTCAGAACTCCCACCCACGAGGTCACACCCTACGCGTGATCGGGGGACGGCCCCGAATCGGGACCGCCCCTCGTCGCGGTCGTCTTCGCCACACGGCCGGCGCGCCGTCGGCTCAGTCGCCGGCGGACTCGGAGGCCGACGGCGACGGTGCCGCGCTCGGGTCGGCCGCGGGCTCCTCCGGGTGGGCGTGCCGGTAGCTCTGCCCGGGCTCGGTACCGCCCAGCAGCTGGCTCACGGTGACGAGGGTGTAGCCCTTCTCCCGGAGCCGCCGGATGATGTCGGGGACCGCGTCGATGGTCGTGGAGTGGATGTCGTGCATGAGGATGATGGACCCGGGCCGGGCGTGCTTCACCGCCCGGTCCGCCACGATCCGGGCGTTGCGGTCGCGCCAGTCGTTGGTGTCGACGCTCCACAGGATCTCGGCGAGGCCGTGTTCGCCGCTGATCGCGCGGACCCCGTCGTTGGTGGAGCCATACGGCGGGCGCATCAGGTCGGGCTGGTAGCCGGTCTCGCGTCGGATCAGCGCGTTGACCGTGCGCAGTTCCTGGGCGATCCGGTCCGGGGACGTCCCGGCGAGGTCGGGGTGGGTGACGGTGTGGTTGGCCAGTTCGTGGCCCTCGGCGTACTCGCGGCGCACCAGCGGCGCGTACTCGCGGATCGGGCCCCCGGTGAGGAAGAACGTCGCGCGGACCTCGTTGTCGCGCAGCACGTCGAGCAGTTCGGCGGTGCGCCCGCCAGGGCCGTCGTCGAAGGTGAGGGCGATGCACTTGGCTTCGGGCGCGGAGCAGTCGACCGAGTCGTCAGTGACCGGGAAGACGCCCGGCACCGCCTCCGGTGCCGGGATGTCCTCGGGCGCCGGCGGAGCGCCGAGCGTGAAGCCGGAGTCGACGACGGTGGCGGCGGCGCGTGCCCGGCGGCCGAACTCGGAGAGCAGGGGGTCGGCCTGCTCCCGCGGCACCACGGCGGCGATCCGGCCGGCCGCGGCGGGCGCGACCTGGCCCGCGTCGAACTCCACGACGAGGTCGCCGTCGGGGTTGAAGCCCATGGAGTCGTAGACCCGCAGGACCGGCTGGATGGCGGCGCCCGCCACCTCGTCGCGGCCCTTGAGGGCGTCGCGCACGAGGCCGTTCAGCGCGACCAGCTGCTCGTGGCCCGCCAGCAGCTCGGTGGAGAAGGCGGTACGGCCGCTCAGCGCGTCGTACCAGAACGTCGCGTAACCGGTGCGCGGGTCCTCGGAGTCCTTCTCCTCCTGGGTGAACCGGACGCCGACCACGTCGTCGGCCGCGGCGGTGAGTGCGCCGGAGATCGAGATGCTGCGGGCGCCGGGGTTGGCGGCCGCGAAGTCGTCGACCTCCTGCCCGGTGATCTCGCCGAGCCGCTCGTTGAACGGGTCGGCGTTGGGCACCGTGGGATAGCTCACCTCGACGCGGACCCGGTCGTCCTTCGCGGTCCGCTCCTCACCGAGGTCGAGCACCACCGCGGGGTCGACCTCGGTCAGCTCGTCCGGTTCACCCTCCGGTCTCGGGCGGGTGTCCTCCTGCTCCCCGGAGGCGTGTTCGGCCCGGTCGCCCCCCGCCGAGCAGCCGGCGGCCAGCAGGACGGCCGCGACCGCGGCGGCCGCGAGTCTTCCGCCGAGCGGAAGACCCGGGCCGGCGGAGCCGGGAGCGGCGGGTCTGCGGGATGACATTTCGATCTCACCAGGGTCTCTCAAGGGACGGGACGTCTTTCGCGCTCGTTGATGTCTGTGCTGGTTTCCACCTGTTTGTCGCGGGAGGCGGCGGGGCCGGTTCGGTCGGACCGGCAAACGAGACGCAATCGCCACAACCACCCTCGAATGAGGTTAGGTTGCAAACAGTCACGAGCCCACTCCATCGGGTAATAAGGCGCTCAAGAGTCGTCACACAGGTGACAATCCGTCGGATCGGTCTCACTCCCCAGGAATCGGACATCATGGGGCGCACGACTGCCCTGTGCTCCGTGATCTCCGGCTGCTCCGGCGGTCTCCGGTCCGACTCCGGAACGACCGCGCCCGGTCACCGGGCACCGCTGCGGCGCCCGGTGAGCCCGGGAATCCCCGCGAGGGCTCGGCCCGACGGCCCGGCCACCCGCGACAGGCCGGTCCTATACTCCCACTTGCGGTTGGTTCATGTGTCGCGAGATGCGGCATGTGTCGTAAGAGGGAACCCGGTGCGAATCCGGGACTGCCCCGCAGCGGTGAGTGGGAACGAAAGCCGTCAACAGCACTGGACGCCCCCAGGGCGCCCGGGAAGCGACGGCCGGTAGGAGACGGGACGGCGACGCCGTCCCGCCGCGCCCACGAGTCCGAAGACCTGCCACCGCCCGCGGACCCACCCGGCGTCCGCGGTGGTCCGGGACCCCGAGGGAGGGTCCGGGCGACGGCGGGGTCCGCGGCACGTCCGGCCACGCCGTCCTCGGCCGCCCTCTCCCACCCGGACCCCGGCTTGTTCGACGAGGGAGAGAGAAGCTATGCCAGCGATCCGCGCCCACCGGGGCGGTGGCGCCCGGTGACGACGACCGTCCACGGCTACCCGCGTATCGGCCCCGACCGGGAGCTCAAGCGTGCCTGCGAGGACTACTGGGCCGGTCGGCGTCGGCGCACGCCTGCGCCGCGGCGTCTGGGAGACGCTGCGCGACGCGGGTGTCGCGCACATCCCGTCCAACACGTTCTCCTACTACGACCACGTGCTGGACACCGCCGTGCTCTTCGACGCCGTCCCGCCGCGCTTCGCCGGCGTCGCGGCCGGCCGGCGGGACCGCGACGCCGAACTGCGGCGCTACTTCGCCATGGCCCGGGGCGCGGCCGACGCCCCGCCGCTGGAGATGACGAAGTGGTTCGACACCAACTACCACTACCTGGTCCCCGAACTCGGCCCCGGCACCCGGCCGCGCCTGGCCGGCGGCAAACCGCTCTCCGAGTACACCCAGGCCCGAGGGCTTGGCATCGAGACGCGGCCCGTCCTGCTCGGCCCGCTCACCTTCCTGATGCTCGCCAAACCCGCCGCCGGCGCCCCCGAGGGCTGGCGGCCGCTGGAGCTGCTGGACGAACTGCTGGCCTGCTACGCGGAGCTGCTCGGCGCGCTCGCCCGCGCGGGCGCGCAGTGGGTCCAGCTGGACGAGCCGATCCTGGCGACCGACGCCGGCCGGGCGGAGCCCGAGGCGCTGCGCCGCGCGGTCGAGGTCCTCGGCGGTCTCGCCGAGCGGCCGCGGCTGCTCGTCTCCACCTACTTCGGCCCCATCGGGCACCAGGCGCTGGAGATCCTGCGGAACAGCCGGATCGAGGGCGTCGGGCTGGACCTGGTGAGCGGTCCGGAGTCGGTCTCCGACGTGGCCCGCGTCCTGGGCCTGCCCGGCAAGACGCTCGTCGCCGGCGTGGTGGACGGCCGCAACGTGTGGCGGTCCGACGTCCCGGCCGCGCTGTCGGCCCTCAGCTCGCTGCTCGGACTGGCCGACGAGATCGTGGTGGGCACCTCGTGCTCGCTGCTGCACGTCCCGATCGACCTCGACGCCGAGACCGGCCTGGACCCGCTGCTCCGCGAGCGCCTCGCCTTCGCCCGGCAGAAGGTCGACGAGGTCGTGCTGCTCGGCCGGGCGCTCGCCGGCGGCGACGCCGCGGTCGAGGCGGAGCTGGAGCGCGCCCGCACGGCCGCGGCGGAGCGCACCCCCGCGGCCTTCCGCGACCAGCGGGTCCGCGCCCGCCTGGACGCGCTCGGCCCGGACCCGGTCCGGCGGAGGGCGGGCGGTGCGGAGGCGGAGTCCGCCCTGCCGCCGCTGCCCACCACCACGATCGGCTCGTTCCCGCAGACCGGCGAGGTGCGCGGCGCCCGGGCGGACCTGCGCGCCGGCCGGATCGACCGCGCCGAGTACGAGCGGCGCATGCGCGCCGAGATCGACCGGGTCATCGCGCTCCAGGAGGACATCGGCCTCGACGTCCTGGTGCACGGCGAGCCCGAGCGCAACGACATGGTGCAGTACTTCGCCGAGCAGCTCGACGGCTACGCCACCACCCAGGCCGGCTGGGTGCAGTCCTACGGCTCCCGCTGCGTCCGGCCGCCGATCCTCTACGGCGACGTCCACCGGCCCGCGCCCATGACCGTGGGCTGGATCACCTACGCCCAGTCCCGGACCGCCAAGCCGGTCAAGGGCATGCTCACCGGCCCGGTCACCATGCTCGCCTGGTCGTTCGTCCGCGACGACCAGCCGCTCGCCGACACCGCGCGCCAGGTGGCGCTGGCGCTGCGCGACGAGATCGCCGACCTGGAGCGGGCCGGCATCCGGCACATCCAGGTGGACGAGGCCGCACTGCGGGAACTGCTGCCCCTGCGCGCGGACCGGCGCGCCGCGTACCTCGCCTGGGCCGTCGGAGCGTTCCGGCTGGCCACCTCCGGAGTCGCCCCGAGCACGCGGATCCACTCGCACATGTGCTACTCGGAGTTCGGCGACATCGTGGGCGCGATCGAGGCGCTGGACGCCGACGTCACCAGCGTGGAGGCGGCGCGCTCCCGCATGGAGCTGGTGGACGACCTCGCCGCCGCCGGCTACGCGCGCGGCATCGGGCCCGGCGTCTACGACATCCACGCGCCGCGGGTGCCCTCGGTGGAGGAGATCGAGGCCGCGCTGCGCGCCGCGCTGCGGGCGGTCCCGCCCGAGCGGCTCTGGGTGAACCCGGACTGCGGCCTGAAGACCCGCGGTTACGCGGAGGTGGAGCCGGCGCTGCGCAACCTGGTGGCGGCGGCCCGGCGCATCCGGGCGGAGCTGGCGGCGGCCGGCTAGCCGCGGCGGCCGGCCCTGACCCCGCCGGCCCCGGACGCGGGACGGGGGCGTACGGACATCCGTACGCCCCCGTTGCGTGCCGCGGGCCGGGCGCCTCGGAGGGGAGGGAGGCGGCCGCCCGGGTCAGCCCACGATGTTGAGTGACTGCTTGCCGAGGTCGGGCAGCAGCTGCTCGACGTCGGAGAACTCCAGCGGGGCCGGCGCGTTCTCCTCCAGCAGGTCCGGGCTCATCCGGTACTGGACCGTGACGTTGATGTTGGCGTCGCGGATGAGCAGCGTGCCGACCGAGTACTCGCTGCCGACCGTCTTGTCGGTGGCGAAGATCAGCCTCGACTCGTCGCCCAGGTTGAGCTCCTGGTTCTCGTGCACCTCGAGGTCGGTGAACTCGCTCTCCTCGTCGGAGTTGTACTCGATGTTGCTCTGGAACAGCTCCTGGGCGCTCTCGACGGAGTCCGAGCCGCCGTAGGGGTACTCGTAGGTGACGGTGAGCGTGCCGTAGCTGTTGTCCTCGCCCTCCACCGACCACGAGCAGTAGGCCCGCGAGCTGTCCGTGCTCTGGCTCGGATCGGTCAGGCCGATCTCGTTGACCGTCTCCTCGGTGAGCGCCGTGCAGGGGTCCTCGGGCAGCGTGTAGGGCGGTTCCCCGTTCACCGAGGTGGTCCCCTCCTCCTGCCCGGAGCCCTGGCTCTGGTCGGTCGCCCCCTGCCCGCCGTCGGTGCCGGCCGCCGGCGGGGCCGGCTCGCCGCCGCCGCGCAGCAGCATCACGACAACCGCGATGACGAGGACCAGGATGACGCCGCCGCCCGCGATCACGATCCACAGCCCGGCGTTGCTCTTGCGGGGGGCCGCCGCCGGGTAGCCCGACATGTCCGGGCCCGGTCCGCCGGGGCCGTAGGGCGGCTGCCCGCCCTGGAACATCTGCTGCTCCTGGGGGGCCTGGAACTGCGGGCCGCCCGCCGCGGGCTGCCCGCCGTAGGGGGTCTGGTACGGCGCCTGGCCCCCGGTGCCGGACTCGGCGCCGTAGGGGTTCTGGTAGGGGCCGCTCGGGTACTGCGGCTGGCCGGCGCCGGGAGCGCCCTGTCCCGGGCCCGGTTGGCCGTATCCGCCACCGTAAGGCGACGGCTGCCCTCCCGGGTTGCCCTCGCCGCCCTGCGGGTATTGCGGTGGCTGTGTGTAGGGTCCGTTGTCGCTCATGACTCCCCTCGCGCCAGCTGCGTTGTGATCAGTCGTCCGACGCGCGTCGGCGCGCTTGTGGTTCCATCCCGTTCGCCCTCCCGCCGGTCCGCGCGCCGTCGGCGGCTCGCCTCCGGGGCGTTCGGACGCTCCGGCGGGCGCCGCTGACCGCGCTCCCCGGGGTTCGGTGAACCCGGTGGGATCGCTCGCCACGCGGATGGCGGGCACGAGGCCCCGGCGCTGCGCTCGATGGCCGGTCGCCGGCCAGCGGAGTGCGTCTGGGGGCGCCCCGGCCGGCCCGCGATCGAGGAGCGCGGTCCTGGAATCCTAGCCGGAGCGGATGAGCGCCGGGCAGTCGAAAGGGCGGCAAACGCGGCTGAACATACGGGATTGTCATCGTTTCGTGCCGCGACTGTGCTGTGGGGCGTGCGCGCGGGCGCCCCGCGCCGGCCGGCCCGTGCCGGAGCGCCGACGTCCGCCCGGGGACGCGGCCCCGGGCGGACGGCGCGGTCCGGGCTGAGGGCAGCGTAGTGAGCGCGGTGCCGGGGGACAACCGGCCCGGGCCGCAGGGCGGAATCGTTGCGGGACCGCGACCCGGCGCGCTCAGAACATCGAGATGTGGACGTGGTCGAAGTGGTTCTCGGTGATGCTGCCGCGGTCGGACATGTCGCGCCACCCCTCGCCACCGCGCCGGATGTCCCAGATCTGCTGCCGGTAGATGATGTACATGATCCCGAGGCGCTCGGCGTTCTCCTGCGCCCACTCCGCGATCGCGTAGCCGTGGTCGATCTGCTCCTGGGACGGCATCTGGCCGTTGGGGTTGACCATGAAGTCGCAGGCGCGGCCCTTGGGGTGCTCCCCGACCACCCAGCCGCCGTCCGGCCGGTAGCAGCCGACACCGCCCTGGGAGCGGTTCTCGCCGAACTCCTCGATGATGAGCTCCTTCATCTGCCGGGTGCGGGGGGTGAGGCTGTCCGGCCCGCCCATCTCCTGCACCGGGTAGTCGGCGATGAGGGCCTGCACCTCCTCGCGCTGCCCCTCCAGCTGGTCGAGGTCGGCCTGAACCTGGTCGACCTTCTCTTGGGCGCTCTCCTGGGCCTTCTCGTCCCGGGCGATCGCCTGCTGGAGCTGCTCGATGCGGTCGTGGTTGGCGGTGGCCAGGTGGTCCACGAGCATCGCGCGGTCGATGATGTCCTGCGGGTCCTCCTCGACGAACAGCGTCAGCGCCGGCTCCAGGCCGCCGGTCTGGTAGCTGGCGACGGCGAGCTGCTGCACCTGGTCCCGCGCGGTCTCCACTTCCTCCCGCGTCCGCTGCGCGCGCTCCTCGGCCTTCTCGGCGTCGGCGATCACGGCCTCCATGTCGCGCAGCTCGCCGTTGTACTCGTCGCCGAGCGCGTCGGCACGGGACAGCAGGTCGTCCAGGCTCTCGCCGGGCGCCATGGGCGCACCGGGAGCGGCCGCGGCCGGTTCCGGCCGGGCGGGCGCGAACACGCTCGCGGCGGCCAGCACGGCGACCAGCGCGGCGGTCCCGGCGCGGCGGCCGGTCGCGGGGGCGGGGCGCCGGGGCAGCACGTCCCGCCAGCGCCACGCCGGCGGATCAGGTGCCCAGAAGTCGGCGTACTCCGCGGCGCGGGTCGAACGGGTGGACTCCACTCTGTCGCTCCTCGGTAGGCGCAGCCGTCCCCGCACGGTGGCACGTCCACCGCGGGGCCGGGATCGCTCGTCACATCGAGCCGCTCGGCACTCGCTCGCCTCGACCGGAGGGGGAGATACGGCGGCTGCAGGTGTGCCCGAGCTTCGAGCACTTTAGGAAAGTTTGCCGATGTTGCCAACATCGCGGCCACCCGCGTCCCGTTCCGTCGGGCGAGGACCCGGCCGGAAAACCGCGGCGGCGCGGCCCGGAACGGCGCGGCCGGCCATGATCCGCGTCACAGGGCGGGCGCGCGCTCGGCGGAGGCGTGCGGCTGCCGGACGTCCTGTGCGCCGGTGCAGCCGTCGCCGCGGCGGCCCTCCGTGACCCTGTGCGGTCATGACGTCGCCAAACGTCCGCATGTGGCCGGGGATCACCCCACATCGGGGGGCTTAGGGTGTTGGGCGGCCAGTGGGGCGGCGCGCGAGGGGAGCAGACGTGGGATCTTCGGATGCCTGGGGGCGGCGGACGGCGGGAGGGTCCCGGTGAGCGGCACGGGCGGATCGAGCGGACCGGGGCGCGGCCCGCGCACCGGCGCCGTCCTGGTGGTCGGCCTCGGTGCGCTGACCGCGGTCGGGCCGCTGTCGATCGACATGTACCTGCCGGCCTTCCCGGAGCTGGCCCGCGACCTGGGGACCGGCGCGGCCCAGGTCCAGCTCACCCTCACCGCGTGCCTGGTGGGGCTGGCGCTGGGGCAGCTGGTGCTCGGGCCGCTCAGCGACGCCGTGGGACGGCGGCGCCCACTGCTGGTCGGCGTCGCGGCCTACACGGTGATCTCCCTGCTGTGCGCGGCCGCGCCCAACGCCGAGGTGCTGACCGGGCTGCGCTTCCTCCAGGGGGTGGCCGGCGCGGCCGGTATGGTGGTCTCGCGCGCGATGGCCCGCGACCTGTACTCCGGAGCGGCCGCCACCCGGCTGTTCTCGCGGCTGATGCTCATCATCGGGCTGGCGCCGATCCTCGCCCCCGTCTTCGGCGGCCAGCTCATGCTGGTGACGTCCTGGCGGGGGATCTTCGTGACGCTGGCGATCCTCGGCGCGGGCCTGTTCGCGGTGGCGTGGTTCGTGCTCCGCGAATCGCTGCCGCCCGAGCGGCGGCGCGCCGACGGGCCGCTCGCGGTGGTCGGCGTGTTCGTCCGGCTGTTCCGCGACCGGGTCTTCCTGGCACTGATGCTCACCCAGGCGCTGGCCTCGGCCGGCCTGTTCGGATACGTCTCGGGCTTCTCCTTCGTGGCGCAGAACGTCTACGGGACCTCGGCGCAGACCTTCAGCCTGCTGTTCGGACTGAACGGTGTCGGGATGGTGGTGTTCAGCCAGGTCAACGCCTATCTCGCCGGCCGGGTGGCCGAACGGGCGGTGCTCATGGGGGCGCTCGCAGTCTCCGCGGCGGCGAGTCTCGGACTGGTGGCCGCCACGCTGGCCGGGTGGCCGTTCGCGGTGACCTGCGTCCTGCTGTTCGCGATCATGTGCAGCCTGAGCTTCAGCATGCCCACCACGACGTCGCTCGCGCTCGGGCGCTACCCGCTCAACGCCGGCAGCGCCTCGGCGCTGCTGGGCACCGTGCAGTTTCTGGTGGGGGCCAGCGCCTCCCCGCTGGTCGGGCTGGCCGGCGAGGACAGCGCCCTGGGCATGGTCCTGGTGATCATGGTCGGCCTGGTCGGGGCGTTCCTGGTCAACCTCGTGGGGCGCGGTGCCGGGGGAGCCGCCGCGGCGGCCCGCACCCGGGAGTGACTCGCCGCCGGGACTCGCCCGGCGGCGCCCCAGCCAACTTTTCCGAGTTCCCTACTGATAAAGTAGATTTTGTGGTCAAGATTACCTGGTCTTACCGCATGGGAAACGTGTCGGAAATGGTTGTGTAGAGGCGTGGAGATCCTGTTGAGCGGCGGCGCCCGGTGCGCCGCGGGACCCGGACCCGCCCGGCCGAGCGCCGCGCGGCGCCGGTCCGCGGGCTGTCGCTGTCGGCCCTGACCCGATCCGCGCGGCCGCCGGCCGTCCCGGCCTCCGCTTCGCCGCCCGCCGACCCGCCGCGTCGTCGAGCGGACCCCCGTCCGGCCCGATCCCCGCTGCAGAGCGCTGAGGAAACGTCGAGGAATCCTGTGATAGAGGCTGTGGGCCTGCGCAAGGTCTACCGGTTGAAGGGCCGCGAGGTGCTGGCCCTCGATGGTGTCGACCTGCACGTGCGGCAGGGCGAGATCTTCGGTGTGGTCGGCCAGAGCGGGGCCGGCAAGAGCACCCTGCTGCGGTGCGTCAACCTGCTGGAGCGCCCCACCGAGGGCCGTGTCAGCGTCGACGGCGCCGAGCTGACCGCCCTCGGCGGCGCGCGGCTGCGCGCGGCGCGGCGCGGGATCGGCATGGTGCACCAGCACTTCGCGCTGCTGTCGTCGCGGACCGTCGCCGGCAACGTCGCGTTCCCGCTGGAGATCGCCGGGGTGCCGCGGGCCGAGCGGCGCGCCCGCGTGGGCGAGCTGCTGGACCTCGTCGGACTCGCCGACAAGGCCCGCGCGCACCCCGCGCAGCTGTCCGGCGGCCAGAAGCAGCGCGTCGGCATCGCGCGGGCGCTCGCCTCGCGCCCCAAGGTCCTGCTGTCCGACGAGGCCACCTCGGCCCTGGACCCGCAGACCACCGAGTCGATCCTCGACCTGCTGCGGCGGCTGAACCGGGAACTCGGACTCACCATCCTGCTGATCACCCACGAGATGGACGTCATCAAGCGGATCTGCGACTCCGCCGCGATCATGGCCGACGGCGCCTTCCTGGAGTCCGGCCGGGTGCTCGACCTGCTCGCCGCCCCTGGCTCCCGGCTGGCCCGCTCGCTGTTCCCGCTGCCGGCCACCGACGCTCCCGACGTCGTCACCCTCACCTACACCGGGAAGCCCGACGAACCCCTCATGTCCGAACTCACCCGGCGCTTCGACGTCGACATCAACATCCTCGGCGGCGCCGTCGAGCAGGTGTCCGACCAGTCGGTCGGCCGCCTCAACGTCCAGATCCAGGGCGAGCGCCGCGAGGCGGCCCTGACCTACCTGCACGGCAAGGGCCTGCTCGTGGAGGTGGCCGGCTGATGGCGTGGCTGACCGAGTTCGGCGAGCGCTGGCCCGACATGTGGCCGGTGCTGTGGCTGGGCACCCTGGACACCCTGTACATGGTGCTGTGGGCGACCCTCTTCACCGTCCTGTTCGGCCTGCCGCTGGGTGTGCTGCTGGTGGCCACCGACCGCGGCGGCCTGATCCCGGCGCCGGCCGTCAAGGCGGTGCTCGGCGCGGTCGTGAACGTCGGCCGCTCCCTGCCGTTCATCGTGCTGATGGTCGCCGTGCTGTCCCTCACCAGGCTGCTCACCGGGACCACCCTGGGGCCGACCGCCGCCATCGTGCCGCTCAGCATCGGCGCGATCCCGTTCTTCGCCCGGCTGGTCGAGACGGCGCTGCGCGAGGTGGACCGCGGTGTGATCGAGGCGTCGCACGCCATGGGGGCGCGCCGGATCACCATCGTCGGCAAGGTGCTGCTGCCCGAGGCGCTGCCCGGGCTCATCGCCGGGCTGGTGATGACGGTCGTGGCCCTCATCTCCTACTCCGCGATGGCCGGTGCCATCGGCGGCGGCGGACTCGGCGACATCGCCATCCGCTACGGCTACCAGCGGTTCGACGACTACTACCTCTGGGCCACCGTCGCCTTCCTGGTCATCGTGGTGCAGGCGGTGCAGAGCCTCGGCGACGTGCTCGTACGACGGCTGTCGCACCGCTGACCCCCCGCCTCTCCCAGGCATCCCCTTCCCCCGGCGCGCCCGACCGGCGCCCCGACCGAGTGTGAGGAGCACACACGTGCGCAAGATATGGGCCATCATCGGCGCCACCACCCTGGCGACCTCCCTGGCGGCCTGCGGCAGCCCGAGCGAGAACGCCGCGGAGGGCGATTCGGACAACGGCGACCTGGCGACGCTGCGGGTCGGCGTCAACCCGGTCCCGCACGGCGACATCCTGCGCTTCGTCCAGGAGAACCTGGCCGCCGACGCCGGACTCGACCTGCAGATCGTCGAGATCGCCGACTACAACCAGCCCAACCCGCAGCTGGTGGCCGGGGAGCTGGACGCGAACTACTTCCAGCACCGCACCTTCCTGGGCGAGTGGCAGGACGCCAACCCCGACGACCAGCTCGTCTACGTCAGCGACGTGCACGTCGAGCGGCTGGGGCTGTACTCCAGCGAGTACGAGAACGTGGACGACCTGCCCGACGGCGCGGAGATCGCGGTGCCCAACGACGCCGCGAACCTGGACCGGGCGCTGCGGACCCTGGAGGCCGAGGGCCTGCTCACGGTGGACCCCGACGCCGGCGCGCTGGCCACCGAGAACGACATCCAGGACAACCCGAAGGACATCACGGTCACCCCGCTGGAGGCCGCCCAGCTGCCGCGGTCGCTCGGCGACGTCGACGCCGCGGTGGTCAACGGCAACTACGCGATCGAGGCCGACCTCGCCGCGAACGACAACGTGCTCGCCTGGGAGCCCGACTCCGCCGAGGACTACGTCGAGAACTACGCCAACGGCCTGGTGGTCCGCGCGGAGGACGAGGACGACCCCGGCGTCGCGCAGCTCGCCGAGCTGCTGCACAGCGACGAGGTCCGGCAGTACATCGAGGACACCTGGCAGGGCGTCGTCTACCCGGTGGACGAGCAGGGCTAGATCGTTGATGGGGGTTCCTCAATGGTCGTAAGCCACGAGCGAGCGTTTGACCGGCGCTCCGATCAGCCAGTTGTGCCAGATCGCGGCGTTGAGGG
>NZ_QEIO01000104.1 GCF_003336425.1 Marinitenerispora sediminis
GCGGCGGCCCGCTCCGGGCGCACGCCCGTGGTCTCGCCGCTGGTGCGCCGCCTCGCGCGTGAGCACGGGGTGGACGTCGCGGCGATCGCCGGGAGCGGCGACGGCGGGCTGGTGCTGCGGCGCGACGTGGAGACCGCGATCGCCGCCGGCGCGGAACCGGGCGCGCCGGCCGCCGGAGGCGCGGGCGCCGCCGCGGCCGCGCCCGCCGAGCGGCCCGCCGTGGAACGGGTGCCGCTGCGCGGGGCGCGCCGCACCATGGCGGAGCGGCTGACCCGGTCCCGCCGGGAGATCCCCGAGGCCACGGTGTGGGTCGACGCCGACGCCACCGGGCTGCTCCGGCTGCGGGCCGCCCTCAACGAGGCGGTTCCGGACCGCCCGGTGAGCCTGCTGGCGCTGCTCGCGAAGTTCTGCGTACTCGGGCTGGCCCGGTTCCCGGCGCTGAACGCCCAGGTGGACACCGAGCGCGGGGAACTGGTGCGCTTCGGCCACGTGGACCTGGGCTTCGCCGCCCAGACGCCCCGCGGGCTCGTCGTCCCGGTGGCGCACGGCGCGCACGCGATGTCCGCGCGGGCGCTCTCGGCGGCGCTGACCTCCCTGACCGACGCCGCGCGCGCCGGCACGCTGACTCCCGACCAGCTGACGGGCGGCACCTTCACGGTCAACAACTACGGGGTGTTCGGCGTCGACGGGTCGGCGGCGATCATCAACCACCCGGAGGCGGCGATCCTCGGCATGGGGCGCATCATGCGGCGCCCGTGGGTGGTGGGCGACGAGGTGCTGGCCCGTCCGGTGACGGAACTCACCCTCACCTTCGACCACCGGGTCTGCGACGGCGCGGAGGCGGGCGGGTTCCTGCGGTTCGTCGCGGACTGCGTCGAACGTCCGGAACTCCTGCTCGGCGACATCTGACGGCGCGCCCCGAACGCCGCTGACGCGCCCCCGCCGCTCGGGCGGGGGCGCGTCGTGTGCGTGGCCGGTCCGGAGGTCAGTTCCGCGTGAACGGGTTGACCCGGCGCAGGTTCTCCCTGGCGAGGCGGACGTTCTCCCTCGTGAACAGGGCCGGACGGTACTGCTGGCCGTAGCGCGTCATGGCGAACGCGATCGCCTTGCGCTTGGTGATGATCGCGATCGCGAGCAGCACCGGCAGCAGCATGAGGATCGGCAGCGCGCCAGAGGCCATCGGCAGCTCCTGGGCGACGGTCGCCATCTGCGGAGCGTTGGCGCTCGCCGTCGTGCTGGTGAGCAGCGGGGACTCCTGGGCGGGGTTGCCCTGGTCCTTGGCCACCGCCTGCTGCTGGGCGGCCTGCTCCTGGACCTGGTCCTGCTTCTCCTCGAGGGCCTGCTGCTCGTCGGCGGCGGCCTGCTGCTCGTCGGCGGCCTGCTGGTCCTCGCCAGCCGCCGCGGCGGCCTCGTCCGAACCGGAGTCGGAGCTCTCGGGGACGAAGGACTCGCACTTCTGCGACGGGTCGTTCATGGGGTGCGGAGCCCCCGGGGTACCGGGACCGTCGCCCCACTCGGTGATGTGGTAGGTGACATTGATGTGGCCGAGGTCGGTGCCCTCGACGTACAGCCCGGACTCGTTCCACGACCCGCCGACCAGTTCAGCGAACGTCTTGCCGTCGAGGTCGAGCATCACGTTGCAGTTCGACGAGGGGTCGCCCGGGCCGCGGTCGCCGATGAAGAACTCGACGGTCTGACCCTCGTACTCGATGTATCCCTTGGTGCCCAGCGGCCAGCTGGGGCTCGCGAACATTCCCTGCTGCATGGGCTCGCCGGACGCCGGAGCGCCGGTGTCGCCGTTGATGCCGGAACCGTCGTCCCAGAAGTAGGAGGCCTTGGTGTCGCCCTGCAGGAGCACTTCGCCGTTGTCGGCGGGGGCAGTCATTGGGTTCATGAGAATGTGATCTGTCGGCAACGGAGGGTCGAGCAGAGACACGGGACATGCCGAAAGGGGCAGGGGCCGGCATATCGGGGTCAGGGTTCGCCACTGACGAGTCGCCAGACGCGGAGCGCGGCCAACCGAAGGGGTGGCTCGGTCATCCCGGGAGGCGGCCTCATTTCACCGACGAGGCCTCGGGCACACCGCGCTCTATTGGGGGTCTCCACATCCCGGGACACTGGGCACCCGGGGCTCGACACCGGCTCTGACCTGAGCAAACACCTGGTCTCGAACCGGTCACGAGGACTCTAACCCACAGAAAAGCAAAGTGGTCAAGCCCAAAAGGTAAAAAGATCCGGCGGCCCTGTCCGACAAAGCCCGGGAGAATGCGAATTCCCCTACAGGAAAGGGCAAACGGCCATCCGCGGACGTCAAGGAACTTTCATGCCGGGACCACCGGCACACCACGTCGTGGCCTGGCTCTCAGTAAAGAGGAGGCCAATGCGGGGGCACCGGCAGCCCGCCCGGCCCGCCGCCGCGACCGTGCCGCGCGCGGCACGCGGGGCCCGGCGGGGCCGCCGCCGGGCCCCGCGTCCGCAAATCCCTTTCCGGCGGCTCGGGACCGCCGTCCCGGGCCGCCCGCGCGCCCGCGGCCGCAGCGGGCCCGGGCACGCGAAAGGGCGGCGCACCACGTGCGCCGCCCACCCGCCCGCCGCCCCGGTCCGCTACTCCGGGGCACTCCACGGCGTGCCGCCGACTCCCACGAGGGTGTGGAACCGCGCCACGTCCACCCAACGCCGGCCGCAGGGGCACCGGAGGTAGCGGACCAGCCCCTCGGAGGTGACATGCGACGACTCGACACCGGCCACGGCCGCGAACCGGCCGCAGGACGCACACTGTTCGCTGCTCATAGCCCAAGCCTGCTGTAATGGCCTTGTGCAGTTCAATACTTACGGCGGTACCGGCGCGTTCCTGGCCGCCGACCTGGCCAATGCCCGCGACGCGCGCCGCGCGGTCCTGAACACGGTCCTGCACCGCCACGAGATGCAGTACGAGCTGACCAGCGACGAGCAGGCCGGCCGGCTGCTCGACTGGGGGGCCCGGCTCGACCCCGTCTTCGGCGAGGCCGACCAGCAGCGCCAGATCGACCTCGTCAACGGGCTGCTGGACAGCGCGGCCACCGGCATCCGGGTCACCATGCACGACGGCCACGCCCCGCACCTGCACTACACCAGCGAGACGCGGGACCCGGTCGAACGGGTGCGCGCCGCCACGGCCGGCGGGCTGGCGGTGGCCATCTGCGGTGCGGGCGGCCAGCGGCTGGGCCGGTGCGCCCGGCCCGGCTGCGGCGAGGTGTTCGTGGACACCTCCCGCAACGGCCGGCGCCGCTTCTGCACCCTCACCTGCGCCAACCGGGTGAACGTCGCGGCGCACCGCTCACGGGCGCACACCCGCACACTCACGTGACGTGGGCGCGTTCGGAGAACCGCGGATCGCGCCACTCCCCGGACTCCACCACCTCCGCGAGCGCGTGCGCCGCGTCGAAGACGTCCACGTGGCGCAGGTACAGCGGCGCGAACCCGAAGCGCAGCACGTCGGGCGCGCGGAAGTCGCCGATGACGCCGCGCTCGATGAGCGCCCGCACGATCGCGTACCCTCCGGGGTGGCGCAGCGCCACGTGGCTGCCGCGCCGCTCCGCCGCGCGCGGGGTCGCCACCGCCAGGCCGGCCGACTCCGCGACCGACCGGAACAGGTCGGTGAGCACCAGGCTCTTGGCCCGCACCTGCCGCAGGTCCACCCGGCTCCACAGCTCCAGGCTCGCCTCCAGGGCGGCGGCGGCCACGAGTGGCTGCGATCCGCTCAGGAAGCGGTCGGCGCCGGCCGCCGGAACGTACTCCCCGGCGAAGTCGAACGGCCGGGCGTGCCCGTGCCATCCGGCGATCGGCTGCCGGGCGCTGGCGTGGTGCCGCTCGGCGACGTAGGTGAACGCCGGTCCGCCGGGGCCGCCGTTCAGGTACTTGTACGTGCAGCCGACCGCGAAGTCCGCGCCGCAGCCGGCGAGGTCGACGGGCAGCGCTCCGACGCTGTGGCAGACGTCCCAGACGACGAGCGCCCCGTGGTCGTGCGCCGCCTTCGTCAGGCCGGCCATGTCGCGGAGCGCACCGGTGCGGTAGTCGACGTGGCTGAGCAGCACGACGGCGACGTCGCCCGCCGCCAGGGCCTCGGCGATGCGGCCGGGCTCGTCGGGGTCGGCCAGGCGCTGCCCGGCCCCGAGCAGGTCGGTGACGCCCTGGGTGACGTAGAGGTCGGTCGGGAAGTTGCCCGGCTCCCCCAGGACGGTCCGGCGGCCCGGATTGAGGCGCAGCGCCGCGACCAGTGCCTTGAACAGGTTGGCCGACGTGCCGTCGCCCACCACCACCTCATGGGGCGCCGCGCCGACCAGCGGGGCGAGCCGGGCGCCGAGGGTGCGGGGCTTGTCCCACCAGCCGGCGTCGTTCCAGCTGCGGACCAGGCCCTGCCCCCACTCGCGCTCCACGAGGTCGGCGACCCGGCCGGGGACGGCCCTGGGGAGCGCGCCGAGCGAGTTGCCGTCGAGGTAGATCACGCCCTCGGGAAGCACGAACTCGTCCCGGAACGCGGCGATCGGGTCGGCGGCGTCGAGTTCGGCGCACGCCTCGCGAGTGGCGGGGGTGGGGGGAAGTGGCGTCATCCGTCTCTCCCGTCGTCGGCCGGGCGGCGGGCACCGCCGGCGGCCTGGGTCGTGGGGGCGTCCCCGGTCCGGCACCGGCGTATCACAGCCGGGTGCGCAGGGACCACAGTTCGGGGAACACCGCCCGGCGGGCGTTCTCCGCCAGCCAGGCGAGCCCGCTGGACCCGCCGGTCCCCGGCTTGGCGCCCATGGCGCGCCGCACCGCGGCGAGGTGCCGTTCGCGCCACCGCGTCACACGCTCGGCGGTGTCCAGCAGGGCCTCGGCCAGCGCGAGCAGGTCGTTGCCGGGCCGGTCGTCGGCGTAGACCTGGACCCAGGCGTCCTCGACCCGGGGGTCCGGTTCGCAGGGAGCGGACCAGTCGCGGTCGATCCGCTCCTCGGGCACCGGCAGGCCGCGGCGGGCCAGCAGCCGCAGCGCCGCGTCGTAGAGGCTCGGTTCGCGCAGCTCGCGCAGCAGGGCGGCGTGCACGTCGGCCGCGGCCCGGTGGGGGCGCACCAGCGCCGCGGACCGGTTGCCGAGCAGGAACTCCAGGTGGCGGTAGGTCGCGGACTGGAACCCCGACGCCTCACCGAGGGCGTCGCGGAACCGGTTGTACTCCACAGGGGTCATCGTCGCCAGCAGGTCCCAGCTGTGCACCAGGACGTCCTGCGCGGCCGCGCCGCGGCGCAGGGCGGCGATCGCCGCGGGGACGTCGTCGGCGTCGAGCCCGGCGCGGGCCCGCATCCAGTGCTGCCGGACGAGCGCGAACAGCAGCTCCATGACCTGCGTGGTGATGATGAAGGACAGCTCGGCGGGCTCGCCGGTGCGCGGCCGCTGCAGGGTGTGCAGCACGTCGACCCCGGTGTAGCGCGCGTAGGGGGTCAGGTCGTCGAAGGCGAGGAGCAGGCGGCCCTCGTCGCGGGCCGTCCGCTCGGAGCGGGCGGCGGCCGCAGCGAGGCGGTCCGCGTTCCGGGACGGGGCCGAGGGGGTGCCCATCGTTGCGCTCTCCGTTCGTCAGGGGGCGGTGGCGGCGGCCGGGGCGGCCCGCCGCCGCGGCGCCTCCCAGCATGCGGGCGAATGGCCGATCCCAGAAGAGCCAATGCCTCCCAATTCCGGAGTCTGACCTTGCGTTCATGACGCGGTTACCCCGATCGACATTATGATCGGTAAACATGCTGGACACACTGGACTGGCAGATCCTGGCCGAACTGCAGGCGGACGGCCGGCTCTCCTTCAACGAACTGTCCCGCCGCGTGCGGCTGTCCGCCCCGGCGGTGGCCGAGCGGGTACGCCGGCTGGAGCAGAACGGCGTCATCACCGGCTACCACGCGCACGTGGACCCGGCCGCGGCCGGCCTGGCCGTCACCGCCCTGGTCCGCATGCACTGCTACGGCCCGCTGTGCCTGCTGCGCGACGAGGCCGCCCTGCGGTGGCCCGGCATCCTGCGGGTCGACCGGGTCACCGGCGACGCCTGCTGCGTGCTGCTGATCGCGGTGGAGTCCATGGCGCGCTTCGAGGCGGTGATCGACCGGCTCTCCGAGCACGGAAAGCCCTCCAGCACGATGGTGCTGTCCAGCCCGGTGCCCTGGCGCGCGGTCGCACGTCCGCCTGCCGGGCCGTGACCCCCTCCCGGCCACGGCGTCGGGCTCCGCCGCGGCGCGCGTAAGCGGTGGCAGAGTAGGCCCTGTAGGCGGCGTAGGCGGCGGGGGGAGGGGGACGGCCACGGAGCAGGTGCGGCCGCGGCGGCTGGTGGCCGGCGTCATGCTGGGCACGCTGCTGAACGCGTTGAACTCGTCGATGATCGCGCTCGCCCTCGTCCCGATCGCACGCCACTACGGCACCGGGCTCGCCACGGCGGTCTGGCTCGTCTCCGGCTTCTACCTCGCCGCCACGGTCTGCCTGCCGCTGATGGGCCGCCTCGCCGACCGGTTCGGACCGCGCCGGGTCTTCGTGTCGGGGCTCGCGCTGGTGTGCGCGACCTGCGCGCTCGCCCCCCTCGCGCCGAACATGGGCGTGCTGATCGCGGCGCGGGTGCTGCTCGCGGTCGGCACCTCGGTGGCGTTCCCCTCCGCGATGGCGGTGTTGCGCGCCGCCCTGCCCGGCGGCCCGCCCCAGTCGGCGCTGGCCATGATCGCGGCCGCCAACTCCGCGAGTGCGGCGTTCGGGCCGGTCATCGGGGGCGTCCTGGTGCAGACGTGGGGCTGGCAGGCGATCTGGCTGGTCAACGTCCCGGTCACCCTCGCCGGTATCGCGCTCGCGCTGGCGCTGCTGCCGAAGGCACCGCCGAGCGCCGCCGAGCCCGGCCCCGGAGCCCTGGCGGGGCTGGACCTCCCGGGGATCGCCGCCTTCGTGCTGGCCATGGGCGGCCTGATCGGCTTCCTACTCTCGGTGGCGGCGGCCCCCGAGTGGGTGCTGCTCCCGCTGGCGGCGGCGGGCGCGGCCGCACTGGTGCGGCGGGAGCTGCGTACGGCGCACCCGTTCCTCGACCTGCGGATGCTGGGGGCCAACCGGCGGCTCCTCGGGGTGTTCGCGCAGAACGCGGCGGTGAACGTGGTGTTCTACCTCGGCTTCATCGGCCTGCCGCAGTGGCTGCAGGCGGCCCGCGGCGACAGCGCGGGAGCGGCCGGCCTGGCGGTGCTCCCGATCGCCGGGGTCGGCGTGCTCGCGATGCCGCTGGTCACCCGGCTGCTCCGCCGGAACGGCGAGGGGGTGGTGCTCACGGTCGGCAGCCTGGCACTGCTCGCCGGGTCGCTCGGGCTGCTGCTCGCCCACGCGGACACCCCGCTGCTCCTGCTGCTGCCGCTGACGCTGCTGCTCGGCGTGCCGAACGCGTTCAACAACCTCGGCCTCCAGTCAGCGATGTACCGCGCCGCGCCGGGCGAGCAGATCGGAGTGGCGGCCGGCCTGTTCCAGACGTTCCGCTATGTCGGCTCGATCGGCGCGTCGGTCGTCGTGGGCGTGGTCTTCACCCACGAGGTCACCGACGCCGGACTGCGCCAGATCGCCCTGGTCATGGCGGCGGTGTCGGCCGTCCTGGTGGTGGTGAGCGCCCGGGGCGCGCGCGGCGCCGCGGCGCCGCCGGACCGCTGACAGCCGTTGCGCGCCGGCCGGGCGAGAGCCCGGGCCGCCCCGGCCGGCGCCCCTGGTGTGGGCAGCACCCCCGGCCAGGTCGTAGTTTTGATCGCGGACCCGCGTGATCAGGGTCCTGTCCAGCGACAACCGTCACGCGGCGGATCCCGCCGCCGGAGTAGACCCGATGACCGCACCTCCTGTCCGCCGCCGGCTCACGCTGACCCAGTCCCTCTTCATCGCGCACGTCCTGCTGCTGACCGTGGCACTCGGCGTGACCGGCGCCCTGTGGGTGGTGCACAACGACCGCGAGGTCGACCGGCAGTACACCGAGCGGGTGCTCGCCATCGCCCGGTCCGTCGCGGTGCAGCCGGAGATCCGCGCGGCGTTCGAGCTGGCCGACCCCGCGTCGGTCGTCGCGCCCCGCGCGGACGCGGTCACCGAGGCCACCGGCGCCCAGTTCATCGTGGTGGCCGACCGCTCCGGCATCCGCTACTCCCACCCCAACCGCGCACTCATCGGCGAGGTCGTCTCCACCCCGCCCGGCCGGGTGCTGCGGGGCGAGGACTGGACCGGCTTCCAGATCGGCACCGAGGGGCGCAGCGTGCGCGCGAAGGTCCCGGTCCGCGACGACGCGGGCGCGGTGGTCGGCTACGTGTCCGTCGGCATCCTCGCCTCCGACCTCGACACCGCCGCGGCCACCGCGCTGCCCATGATCGTGGGCACCGTCGTCGGCGCGCTGCTGCTCGGCGCGGGCGGCGCCTACCTGCTGTCCCGGCGGCTGCGCGCGAAGACGCACGGCCTGGAGCCGGCCGAGATCACCGCGCTGCTGGAGGGCCGGGAGGCGCTGCTGTACGGCATCCGCGAGGGGGTACTCGCGCTCGACCACGCCGGCCGGGTCACCCTCGTCAACCGCCCGGCCCGGGAGATGCTGGAGCTGCCCGCCGACTGCGAGGGCCGGCACCTGGACGAGCTGCGCCTGGACTCGCGGCTGCACGACGTGCTCTGCGGAACCGACCCCGGTGCCGACCGGATCGTGCTGGTCGGCGCGCGGGTGCTCGTGTGCAACCGCAAGCCGGTGCGGCTCCACGGCCAGGACGCCGGCGCGGTGGTGACCCTGCGGGACCGCACCGAACTGGAGCGGCTGACCGGCGAGCTGGACGGTGCCCGGACCCTCACCCGCGGGCTGCGCGCGCAGAGCCACGAGTTCGCCAACCGCATCCACACGGTGGCGGGCATGCTGGAGCTCGGCGCCCACGAGGACGCGCGCGCCTTCCTCGACGAGCTGTCCGCGGCGCACACCCGCACCAGCGCCGACGTCGCGGCGCGGATCGCCGACCCGGCGGTGGCCGCGCTCGTCCTGGCGAAATCGGCGCAGGCCGCGGAGCGGGGTGCGGAGCTGCGGCTGTCGCCCACGACCGGCCTCGACGGCCGACTGCCCGCCGACCTGCGCGAGGACGTGCTGCTGGTGCTGGGGAACCTGGTCGACAACGCGCTCGACTCGGTGGCGGGGTCCAGCCGGAGCGGCTGCGGAGCGGGAAAAGACCCGAGCGGCTGCGGAGCGGGGTCCAGCCCGAGCGGCTGCGGAGCGGGAAAAGACCCGAGCGGCTGCGGAGCGGGAAAAGACCCGGGCGGGTGGGTCGAGCTGCTGCTGTGCCGGCACGGCCGCGCCGAGGACGGCCTGCCGCACGACCTGATCGAGATCCGGGTGGTCGACTCCGGGCCAGGGGTCGATCCGGCGCTGACCGAGGAGGTCTTCACGTTGGGATTCACCACGAAGGTCGCCCGCTCCGGCGGCCAGCGCGGGCTGGGCCTGGCGCTGGTGCGCCAGACCTGCGAGAGCCGGGGCGGCACCGTGTCGATCGACAGCCCGGCGGGGTCCGCCGGCTGCGTGGACGGAGCGGAGTACTCGGTGTTCACGGCCTACCTGCCGGTGACGGGCGCGACGGCAGGTGCGCGGTGATCCGGGTCCTGGTCGTCGACGACGACGCGCGGGTGGCGCACAACCACCGCGAGGTCGTGGAGTCCCTGCCCGCCTTCACCGTGGTGGAGGTGGCGCACAGCGCCTCGGCGGCGCTCGCCGCGGTCGAACGGCACCGGCCCGACCTGGTGCTGCTCGACCTGTACCTGCCGGACGAGTCGGGGATGACGGTGCTGCGCACGCTCCGCGCCCCGGGCGCGTCCGGGCACCCGGTGGACGTACTGGTGATCACGGCCGTGCGCGACATCGAGCAGGTCCGCGCCGCACTGCACGGCGGGGCCGTGCACTACCTGCTCAAGCCCTTCCCGCTGTCGGCGCTGCGCGACCAGCTGGAGCGTTTCGCCGCCGCCCACCAGCGCCTCACCCGGATCGAGGAGGCCACCCAAGGCGACGTGGACCGGCTGTTCGGGCTCCTGCGCCCCACGCCGGCGCAGACGCTGCCGAAGGGGCTCACCTCGACCACCTCCGAGCTCGTCGCGGACACGCTGCGCGCGGCCGACTCCGACCTCTCCGCGGCCGAAGTCGCCGAACGCACCGGGGTGGCCCGGGTGACGGCCCGCCGCTACCTGGAGTACCTGTGCGCCGACGGCCGCGCCGAGCTGCGGATGCGCTACGGCTCCACCGGGCGGCCGGAGCACCGCTACCGCTGGGTGCGGTGAGGCCGCCCGGTGCGGAGCGGGGCGGAGCTGACGGCGCGCTACACCGACTGAGGCGGCGCGGCGGCGGTGCCGTCCCCTGGCCGGGGCCGGTGCCGGCCTCGGGGCTAGGGCGCCGCGAGGTACGGCGCGTCCGCGTCGAGCAGCGCCACCTCGGCCTCGACGTTGGCCCGGGCGGCCTCCTCCCAGCGCTCCTGGGCCGGCGGGGTCCGGTACAGGGTGGGGGCGTCCAGCAGGGCGCGCAGCATGCGGGAGCGGGCGGCACGGAAGTCCGCCTCGGCCACCTGGTGGTACTCCTCCCGGACAGCGGTCCGGTAGGACTCGTACTCGTGCGGGGCGCCAGCCAGCACGGCGAGGTCGGCGTCGCACAGCACCTCGGCGTCGGAGTCGCCGGGCTCCGGGGTGTGCTCGGCGGTGGCGCGGACCAGGCGGGCCACCTCCTCGGAGCGGGCGCGGGTGAGTCCGCAGCGCGGCAGCAGGAGTTCGGCGAGCCGCGCGCTGCGCTCCTCGTCAGCCCCAGGCTCGCCCTGGTAGACGGCGTCGTGGAACCAGACGGCGTACCGGACGGAGGCGATGTCGGCGGCGGCCTCCGCGATGTCGTCCACGGCCAGGAGGGTCGCCCGAAGGTGGTCGAGCGTGTGGTAGCGCCGGTGCGGCTCGGCCCAGCGGGCGATCAGCTCGGCTCCCACGGCGACGGACTCGACGCCCACGCCGGCCAGCCCGCGCCAGGCGTCGAACAGATCCGGCCGCGTCCGCGACATCCCCGTCTTCCTCCCCCTGTCACCCCTCGGGCGGCGTACCCGCGCACCGCGGGGCCCGTGGCCGGTGCGGGCCGGCCGCCGCTCGCGCCCGGACGTCCTCCCGCCACGGAACGTGACGGCTCGCCGGACACGTGAACGGCGGTGTGCCGCGCCGCCGCCCATCGGCGGGGCGCACACCGCACGTGCCACCGAACCTAGTCGTTACCCGGCGGTCACGCGAAATACGCCCGCCTCATGGCACAACCGCGATGTCCGTCGCTTTCAGGACGCGCCGGCCCTCCTTCCGGTTCCCGCCGATCCGCCGGTGGGCCGTGCCGCCGCCCGGTACCGCCGACCCATGCGCGGGCGCGGAGCCGGAACCTTGGTCGCGGCCGGGCGGGCCGACGCCCGATGCGCGGCAGGGGCGGCCGTCCCTAGCGTCGCCCCGTGCCCGCCCCGCTGCCGGGCCGGCGCCCACTGGCGCGCGGCGGTGTCCACCCCGGCGGACGGGCGCTCGCCCCCGACCTCGCGCGCGGGACCATGCCGCTGCTCAGCGTGCTGTCCAACACCGGCTTCCACCTGTGGGGGCCGAGCACTGGCCGTCGGACTGGCATCCCGTTGGCGGTTCGGTCCTGGACGCGGGCGTGCGGTTCGCCATCCGGCGCCGGGGCGACCTGACGCTGCTGGCCTCGGCGTCCGGCGCCCCCGCCGTGGTGGTGGCCGTGATGCTGGTCCCCCGGCCGCGGCGGCGCTCGCCAGCGCCGACCCGGGGCGGCTGGGGCCCGGCGGGCACCGGGCCCACCACGCTCGGCTCCCCCTCCGGTGAGCCGGACTGGGGTACGGCGGCGGAGACCGGCTGGCCGCCTGGCCCTTCGTGGTGCTCGGCGCTGTCCGCCCCCGTCCTCACGGCGTGGGGGCTCCGACTGGGAGGCTCCGGCTGGGGGCGGCGCTGGACAGCGCGGGCATGGCGGCGTTCGCGGTGGGCGGGTGGCTGGTCACCGTCGCCGGCGTGGCCGCGCTGGAACACCGCGGCCTGCCGGGCCCGGCCGGAGCCCTGCTACGCCGGCTCGGCTACGGCCGATCCACCCGACGTACCGCCGCAGCAGCGGCAGTTCCCCCGGAAACCCGATAACCGGCCAACTCGGTCAACTCGGCTAACTCGGCCATCTACGGACCAGTCGCCAAGAGTCCACTGGGATGCCGCAAAAACACCACAACAGGAGATTACCCAGCGTAATGACGGTGGATATCTCTGTGAAGCGCCGCATATCTCCGGCGCTCGCCAGGGGGAGTCGGACCGCGGGAGGGGGAACGGCATGAAGCCGGTGGTGATGGCGGAACTCGCCGCGGGGGCGCTCGCGCTGGCCGCCACGCTCGCCGCGGCGGGCGACCCGGTCCCGGCCGCGGCCCGCCTCCCGGGCGGCGGGCCGGCGGCGGTCGTGGCGTGCTGCGCACCGGGCGGCGCCGAAACGGCGGCCGCACCGCTCGGCTGCCTGCGCCCACCGGTACCGCCGCCCGGCGGCCTCCGCGTCATCGGCGGCTGCGCGGCACCACCGCGCCCGCCCGCACCGGCCGCCGAGCCCTCCGAGGACGGCGGCTGCCGGCGGGCCCGCGTCCTACTCCCGGTCAGCACGGGCGTGGCCCTGCTGACCGCGATGGGCGCCGCCGTCCTCGCCCACCGCCGGCTGCGCGCCCTCCCGACCGCCGACGGCTGGTGATCGGCCTGTGGTCCTGCGCACGTCGGCGGGCACCGCCGCCACTCCGCCACCCCGGCTGCCGCGTCCGGCCCCGGGCACCGCGACGCGCCGCGAACGGCGCTGCTCCGCCGGTCCCCGCGCCGAGCCGCGCGGACGCGCCCGGCGGCCGCGCCGGCACTGGCGGGTGAGCGCCGGACACCCGGCAAGTCACACATTTCTTAACAAGCACTTGCGTATGCGAAACAGCGGCGTAAGCTGGGCGATCGTGCTCACGCTGTTTCCTCCCCGCCGGCTCCGACAGCAGCCGCGGCGAAGAGAGGTTTCCGTGCCGAAGTTGACCGGCCTTGCCCACATCACGCTGTCCGTGCGCGACCGCGACACGAGCGTCGACTTCTACCGCTCGGTCCTCGGGTTCAAGGAGTTCCAGACGCGGGACGACGGCCGCTGGCTGCGCACCACCTGCCAGCACTCCTGCGGCGTCGTCCTCGGCATCGTCCAGCACAAGGACCACTTCAACGCCCTGTTCGACCACCGGCACGCCGGTGTCGACCACGTGGCGTTCGAGGTCGGCTGCATCGGCGACCTGGAGACCTGGGAGGAGCGCCTCAGCGACCTCGACATCGACCACGCGCCGATCGTGCACTCCGACGCGGGGTCGGTGCTGAGCTTCACCGACCCCGACGGCTTCCAGCTGGAGCTGTTCTGCGCCCGGGAGCCGGACACCGGGGAGGACTGAGCGGCGGGCCCGCGGACGCGACCCGCCGCGGGCCCGTGCGCGCCGGCCGAGGTCACTCGGGCGCGACCAGCTGCAGCCGCACGTCGCGCTCGGCCATCTCCTCGACCGCCGACCGGGGCAGCCGGTCGTCGCTGATGATGAGGTCGAACTCCTCCAGCCGCGCGACCCGGAACGTCCCGAACTTGCCGTACTTGGTGCTGTCCACCGTCAGCACGCTCTTGGAGGCCATCCGCAGCAGCTGCTGCTTGGTCACCACCTTGGGCTCCGACGGCGTGGTCGAGCCCCGTTCCAGGTCCCAGGAGCTGCTCGCCACGAAGGCGATGTCCACGTTGACCTTGCTGAGGAACTCCGCGGCGAACTGCCCCACCGAGGAGTGGTCGGCGTGCGACACCAGACCGCCGGTGTGGATGAGCTCGATGTTCGGGTACTCCATCAGGTGCCCGACCACGTTGAAGTCGTTGGTGACCACGGTCAGCCCGACCTTGTCGGTGAGCAGCGGGACCATCTGCAGCGTGGTGGTGCCGGCGTCGATGAAGACCGTGAAGTTCTCGCGGACCAGCTCGGCGGCGGCGCGCGCGATGGCCCGCTTGGCCGGCACCTCCAGCTGGGCCTTGGCGAGGTAGGACGGCTCGCTCTTCAGCCGGGCCGCCAGTCGGACGCCACCGGTGACCGAGAGCACCTTCCCCTCGTTCTCCAGGGCCTGGATGTCGCGCCGCACCGTCATGTGCGAGACGGCCAGCATCGACGTCAACTCGTTGATGCTCAGCACATGCCGCTCCTGCAAGAGCTTCAGGATGTGTTCACGGCGCTGGTCCGGGATCATCTCTCGCCTTCGTTCGGGTGACGGGCCGTCCGCGCGCGGCCGTGTGGGGCCATGTGACCGGCGCGCTGCTTTCCCCAGAAGTTTCCCAGTTGGGGACGTCCCACGCGGCGCTCCGGGGACGTGAGCCGCCTCGCACGTCACCCACCTGGCCATTTCGGGATTTTTGCCGCTCTCAGATGCGGGCGCGCTCGGTTTTTGGCACTCTTGACGTCAGCACCCCCCGGCATCACCGTCATCGATTCCAGACCGCGTACCGGAGAGCACATGACGCTGGCGATCGCCCACCGTGGCGACCCCATTCAGTTCCGGGAGAACACGCTGCCGGCCCTGCGGGCCGGCGCCGCGGCCGGCGCCGACATGATCGAGATCGATCTGAAGCTCACCGCCGACGGCCACGTGGTACTGCTCCACGACGACACCCTCGACCGCTTCTGGGGCCTCAACCGTCCGGTGACGGAGGTGACCCTCGCCGAGCTCGCGGCGCTCGGCGATGGCCGGGACCGGCGGATCCCCACGCTCATGGAGGTGCTGGCGGAGTTCAGCCGCCCCACCGCTCCCCCGCTCATGCTGGACGTCACCGCAGTCGACGCGGCGCTGGCGGCCGACGACCTCGTCGCCGAGCACGACATGCTGGGCCGCGTCCTCTACTCCGGCTCGGTCGAGGCGCTGCGCGCCATCCGCGGACGCCGGCCGCGCGCCCAGCTGGCGCTCTCCTGGGACCAGCAGGGGTTCCCGCCGCCCGAGGTCTGGCAGGCGCTGCGCCCGCGCTACTACAACTCCTACTGGCCGCTGCTCACCCGGGAGCTGGTGGCGGAGGTGCACCGGCACGGCTACGCGGTGTCGGCCTGGACCGTGAACGACCTGTCGGAGATGGCCCGCCTGATCGGCATGGGCGTCGACGCCATCATCACCGACCAGCCCGCGGAACTGGCGAAGCTCGTCGGCAACCAGCCGCAGTTCTCCCGCTGACCTCCTGATCCCCCGCGGCGCCCCCGCACGCCCGGCCCCGGGCGCGCCGCGCGGCGGAGGCGCCCGCCAGGCTGCCCGCGTCGCGTGAGGTTCCGCACGCCCTGCGGCCTCTGGCCCATCGCACGCTGTTTCCGCCTAGCGTTTCGCCGGTTTCGCGGGTTTCCCGGCTCTCCTGGCGCGAAGTCACGCGCTCACATGTTGTCGCCGATCGCGCCGGACACGGCACACGAGGGAACTGAATTCACTTCATTATTCTCGTATCACTCTGCAAAAGTAGAGATTTTCTAAATTCCGCGGCCGACATCCGTGTTTTTCCCCGAATCCAGCCAAGACTCGCGCTATCCTCGAAACCGATTCGCCACCGAATCGGGAATAGCCCTACCAACCGGGCGCGCTGCCCGTCGATGTCGAACCCCTCGATCGCACCCCGGTCCTCTGCTCCGCGGTGCAGGCTAGAGATGATCATGACGGCCGACCTCTCCCCACTGGACATCCGTCTCACCGAACACGTACTGGACACCGCGGTCCGGCTCTTCACCCGGCGCGACGCACGTGATGTCGGCATGCCCGCGATCGCGCGGGAGGCCGACGTCGACCTCGATGTGCTGCGCCGACACTTCCCGACGAAACTGGATCTGGTGTACGCGGTGACCACCCGCTCGACGCGCGCGCTGGTCACCCGGCAGATCGCCGCCGACCGGCCGGACGAGCCGCCGGTCCGACGGCTGTCCGTCCTCATTCGCAGCCATATCGAATTCAGCTGGGAGCACCGGACCGAAGAAGAACTCCGGCGCGGACTGCTGCGGACCCTCCGGGTGATCTATCCGGACCGCCACCGCGAAATGACCCGCCATTTGCGTCGATATCGGGAACATATCGGCGAGATCATCGCTGCCGGGCGGGAGGCCGGAACCTTCGCCCCCGCCCATCCCGGCGGATCGGCGGGAACGGTGCTGGAGACCCTCGACGGCATCCTCAACTGGTACGAGCCCGCCGGGGGTCTGACGATCACGGAACTCGGCGACGTTTACGTGGACCTCATCATCCACCACCAGCTGCGTGCCCCGAGGTCGTGACCCCGCACCGCACCGCCGCGCCGCCGCCGCGCGGTCACGGCGCGGCGGCGGGCCCGGTGCGCCGGCCGTCCGCGGGAACGGCCGGCGCCGGGCCGCCGGACGACGACGTGTAGCGCACCGGCAGCCCGGCCGGCAGGTTGGTGAAGACGGAGGGCATGGGCGGCACCGCGCCGCCCGGCGGCAGGTCGAGCGCGAGGTCGGGGAAGCGCTCGAAGAGCGCCGGGAACGCCACGCCGAGCTCCAGCCGGGCCAGCGGCGCACCGAGGCAGAAGTGCGGACCGTGCCCGAAGGCGACGTTGCGGGCCTGCGTCCGCGTGATGTCGAAGACGTGCGCGTCCGCCCCGTGCTGCGCGGGGTCCCGGTTGGCCGACGCGAACGACACCAGGACGGGGTCGCCCCTGCGCAGCAGCCGGCCGCCCAGTTCGAGGTCCTCGACCGGGTAGCGGAACGGGAGCATCGCGACACTGCTGTCCCAGCGCAGGACCTCCTCCACCGCCGCGCTCCACGGCTGCGCGCCGGAGCGCAGCAGGGCCAGCTGCTCGGGGTGGGTGAGCAGCGCACGCACCCCGTTGGCCAGCACGCCGACCGTCGTCTCGAAGCCGGCGGCCATGAACAGCCAGAGGGTGTCGATGAGCTCGCGGTCGGAGAGCCGCTCCCCCTCGTCCCGGGCCTGGATGAGCGCGCTGGTGAGGTCGTCGCCGGGCGAGCCGCGGCGCCGGCGGACCAGGTCGGTGAAGTACTCGTCGACCCGGCGCTGGTTCGCCAGCGCCTCCTCGGGCGTGGTGAGGGAGCTGAAGACGCGGGTCACCATCTCCTGGATGGCGGGCCGGTCCTCCTCCGGGACGCCGAACAGGCGGCAGATGACCCCCAGGGGGAGCGGCACGGCCAGCGCCGCCTTGAGGTCCGTGCGGCCCGCCCGCTCCGGAGCGTCGAACTCGTCGAGGAGCGCGCCGACCAGTTCCTCGACGGCGGGCCGGAGCTCCCCGACCCGGGCCGGTGTGAACGCCCGCCCGACCAGACCGCGCAGCCGGCCGTGCGCCGCGCCGTCGGACTGCAGCATGTTGTCCAGCCGGATCATGCCCAGAACGGGCGAGTCCTCCGGGACCTCCCCCTGCTGCCAGGCGCGCCAGTTCCGGTAGTTCCTGGCGAACCGCCTGCCGGACAGCACCTCCTGCACCTCGGCGTGCCGGGTCACCGCCCACGCCTCCACTCCCTCCGGCAGCCGTACCCGCACCACCGGGCCGAGCTCGCGGAGCCGGGCGGCCTGCCCCTGCATGTCGCGGGCGGAGGGGTCGAGGACGACGGGTTCGGACGGGGTGTGCGGCATGGAGCTCTCCGGTCGCGGTAGCCGACAGCTGGCACGGCGGCCCGCCGGCGGCGCGCCACGTACCGTCCGCGGAAGGCGGGCGTTCGACGCCGAAGGCCGCGCGTCCCGAGACTGGCACAACCGACATCCGGCACACCAGACAGAGGACCACCGCATACCGCGCGCATCGCCCGGTACGGCCGGTCCGCGGGGGCCGGCTGCCGCCTCTCCTGGCAGGTGGGGCCCCGCCGGCGCGGCCGCGCGGGTCCGGCCGGCGGGCGCGGCGCCGGCGCGGCCGCGCGCGGCAGTCACCGCACCGCCAGGTTTCGGACGCCTGGAGCGGGGCGGCCGGACCTGTCCCGAACCGCCGGAACCCCGCCGCCGGCACCTCACACGAAGACGAGTTCGGACTCCCGCGCGAAGTGCGCCGTCATGGTGGAGGTGAGCACCACCTCCCGGCGCACGTGCCGGACCGGCGGGTGCAGCCGGTGCAGCAGGAAGGCGACCGCCGCGGCCTTCGCACCGCGGGCCTCCTCCGGGAGCACGATGCGGTGCGCCGCACGCCAGGGCACCCGCGGGTCCTCCGGGACCGCCCAGTTCCACAGCCAGACGGGGTAGCCCAGCAGGGCGGCGCCGGTGCGCGCGGCGGCCCGGCGGGCCGCCGAGCCAGCGGTCTCGTGCTCGGGGTGCCGGTCGCCCTCCCAGGGGGCGACGCAGACCTGGAAGTCGGCGCACGCCTCGGCCAGCCGCGCGGCGAGCTCGTCCACCCCGCACGCGCCCGGCCCGGCGTCGCGGCCCAGGCGGACCATCTCGATGTCGGAGGCGCCCAGCACCTCCAGCGCCTGGAGGGTCGCCGAGTGGCGGTGGCGGGGCTCCTCGACCGGGGACGGGGTGCGCGGCCCGGGGCACAGCCGCGCCTCCCCCTCGCTGACCGCCACGATGCGCAGCCGCGCGCCGGCGTCCGCCAGGATCGCGAGGCCTCCGCCGAAGCCGAACACCGCGTCGTCGGGATAGGGCGCGACGACGACCGCGCTCTGGGTGCCGGTGAGGTGCAGCGCCGGGAACTCGCGCAGCGCGGGCCAGGCCCGCCAGGCGGCCTCGGACGTCCCCAGGCCCCCGATGGAGTGCGGACGGTCCATCGTCCGCCGGATCATGCTCACCGGTTCTCCTCCCTCCGCACGGCGACCCCGCGTCGACGGCCGGTCGTGATCGCGTCTGCCCGCGGCTCGGCCGCACCACGCGGCCGGGCGCCGGCGCGGTCGACGCGGAGAACGGGGCGATCCACCTCCAGTGGGCACGACTCACCCGAATCCGCCGCAAGCCAGCACCGTAACCAGTTCCCGCGCTGGGCCGGACGGAAACCGGCCGCGGCGGCGCTGACCAGGGCGGACGCCGGAGTCCCGCTCAGGCGGCAGCGGCGGTGACCCGCTCCGCCACCTCCTTGTCACGCGCCGCCCGCACCAGGCCGGCGGCGAAGGCCGCGGTCTCGGCCGGTTCGACCAGTCCGGCCAGCTTCTCGGAGTCGGCGGGCAGGCCGACGCGCTCGGCGCCGCGCAGCACCAGCCGGTCCGCGTAGGGCCGCAGCCAGTCCCACACCGCCTGGGCCTCGCGGCAGAAGATGTCCGCGCCGGTCGGGCCGATCCCGGGGAAGCGCTGCACGTCCCGGCGCAGGCCGCCCCTGTCGCGCCGTTCCACGGAGGGCAGCCGGCGCAGGTCGCCGCGGTAGTCCTCCAGCAGGATCCGGGCGCAGTCCCCCAGCCGGGTGGCGGTGCTCTCGTCGTAGCGGACGTAGTGCGCGCGGCCCAGCGCGTCCACCCGTTGCTGCCAGGTGAGGTCGCGCATCCCCGACGGGGTCGTCCCCCCGGCCGCCACGAGTTCGCGTTCGGCGGCGAGAGCGATCCGCGCGGAGATGCGGGCGCTGAGCAGGTTGGTGAGCATGAGCAGCTGCCACAGCGGCGCCGGCCGGTCGGCGAGCCGGACGCCCGCCTCCTGGGCGAGCGTCCGGCCGGCCTCGTCCAGCACCGCGCGGGCGAGTCGGCGTTGCGAGGTCATGCGGGTTCTCCTCGGCTGACGAGGTGTGCGTCTCCTCCACCCCCTACCCCGGCCGCCGTGCCGGCCACGCGCCTGCGGCGGACCCGGGCAGCCACGGGGGCGGGGGAGCGAACGGGCCCGGGCGGCCCCGCTGCGCGCGCCGACCGCACCGGCGGCCTCGCGCACCGGCCACCGCGTCCTTCGCGGCGGGGTCCGCCCGGAGCGGTCGGCGCGCGCAGCGGGGC
>NZ_QEIO01000105.1 GCF_003336425.1 Marinitenerispora sediminis
CGCGGGTTCGAAGGACCGGGTCATCTCGTCGAGCAGCGCCCGGTTCTCCTCCCAGTCCTCCTCCGTGGAGACGAGGAAGAGCGCGTACCCCTTCTCCTCGGTGTGGAACGCGCGGTTGACGGCGTGCCGCCGACCGCCGGAGCCGTCGAAGGTGAACTCCCAGTCGGCCGCGCTCACGTAGCGCTCCACGTACGGCTCGTCCAGGTCGGTGATCGACACCAGTTCGTAGCCGCCGAAGTTGCTGGAGATGGCGCCCTCCTGCTGCTCCCAGTCCTCGCGGGCGTCCTCGCCCGGGCTGTCCGTCTGGTCGATCTGCAGGTAGCCGCCGTCCGGGTTCATGAAGAACACCCCGCCGCTGCGCCGCTCCATCTCCCAGTCCTCGGGCACGTCCACCGCGAAGCCGGTCTCGTCCTCGTGCCGTACCATGCCCTCGCGCGGCCCGTCCGCCGCCTCCTCCTCGACCCGCGCGCCGTCCGCCGTGGCCGCCGTGTCCACCGGGGACTGCGACATGTCGGCCTGCGAGCCGGAGGGGGCGCTCGACTCCGACTGCGGCGCCGGCGCGTCGCCGGCCCCCGCCTGGGCGTCCGGTCGGCCGAGGTCGGCGAACCAGAGGGTGAGCGCGATCACCACGAGCAGCACGACCGCCGTGAGGGCGAGCAGCACGGTCAGCCGCCGGCCGCCCCGGTGGTGCGGCACCACGATGTGGTCCGGCTCCGCGAGCGGCGCGTGCGGCGCGGAGGCCGCCGGCGGCGCCGCCGGACCGGAGGTGCTCTCGAAGGGCGTGGTCGTGGTGCGCGTCGCCGCCGAGGCGCCCGGCGACGCGCCCGACCTCGCCGGCGACGGACCCATCCCGCCGCCCTCGGTGACGACCTCGTACAGCATGCTCCGCGCCTCCTCCAGGGACGCGCGGGTCTCCGGCTCCTTGTCCAGGATGGCCTGCAGGACGGGGAGCAGCGGGCCGGCGGAGCGCGGCGGCGGCACCTCCTCGGTCACGATGGCGGTGAGGGTGGCCATGGGCGTCGAACGCAGGAACGGCGGCGCGCCCTCGACGGCGGCGTACAGCGTGACGCCGAACGCCCACATGTCGGTCACCGGGGAGGCCGGTCGGCCGCGGGCCTGCTCCGGCGCCAGGTAGCTGGGCGAGCCGAGCAGGTTCCCGGTGCTGGTGAGGCTGCTGCTGCCCTCCAGCCGGGCGATGCCGAAGTCGGTCAGGACGGCGCGGTCGCCGGAGGCGATGAGCACGTTGCCCGGCTTGATGTCGCGGTGCACGATCCCACGCTCGTGGGCCACGGCCAGCCCCGCGATCATCTGCAGGCCGATCCGGGCCACCCGGAGCGGCGGCAGCGGGCCGCCCTGCTTGATCAACTCGCTGAGCGAGTTGCCGCGCACCAACTCCATGACGATCCACGGCCGGTCGTCGCTCTCCACCACGTCGAAGACGGTGATGATGGCCGGGTGGCTCAGCTGCGCCGCGCTGCGCGCCTCGCGCAGCATGCGGGTGCGCAGCACGTCGATCTCACGCTGCGGCAGGTGCGGTGAGATGGTGAGTTCCTTGATGGCGACGGGCCTGTCCAGGAGTTCGTCCGTGCCCTCCCAGACACGCCCCATGCCGCCCTCGCCGATCAGCCGGGACATCCGGTATCGCCCGGCCAGGAGATGATCGGGCGCAGACTGCTCAGTGCTCATTCGTGAGGATCCTCGGTAGGGAGGCGAACGCTCGCGAAATCGCGGCGCCACTCTGGGGAGTGTAAAAGCCCCCAAGGTCCCCCAAGCGACACAGTCCGTTGACCGGCCGCCCATTGGCGCCGGCCCCTCTCCGTTCCCGCCCGCGCTGAGCTGGTGCGACACCGCCGCCCGCGGCGATCCCCGTGTCCGGAATGCCGGTTGCGCTACGTCCGCAAGTTCACCGCGTCGCGGGCCGCGCGGGCCGCGACGCGCTCCGGGTCGGCGCGCCGACCCGTCGGCCTCACCCCCGGGCCCCGGCGGTGATGTCCGCCATCAGGGTCGCGGTGGTGTTCGCACCGTCCAGGGACTCCCGGATGATGTCGGCGTGGCCGGCGTGCTGGGCGGTCTCCCGGAGCACGTGCAGCAGGATACGGCGGGCCGACTAGGCGGCGCCGGGCGGGAACCACGGGGCCGCGGGAAGCGGGCGGAGGACGTCCAGTCCCGGCAGCGCGGCCACAGCGGCCTTCGTCGCGCGCGCGACCTCGGCGTAGCGCTCGACCCACCCGGCCAGGGTCTCCCCCCTGCCCAGGCAGAGGTCCTCCCGGCCCTCCCCGAGCTGTGCGGCCCCCTCCTGGCCGGCCAGCAGCCGCACCCAGCCCTGTTCGGTCAGGGCGACGTGCTTGAGCAGCGCGCCGAGGGTCAGCTCGCTCACGGTGGTACGCCGGGCGGCGTCGGCGTCACCGATCCCCCGGACCGTGATGAGCAGGGCGTTCCGCTGCTCGGCAAGGAGGGTGAGGATCTCGGCGCGCTCGTCCGCCGGCGTGCTCGTTTCGGTGATGGCCACGGGGCTGCCCTTCTCTCGGTCCGACACGGGCGACGCTACGCGGCATCGCGGACGGCTCCGGTCCGCGATCACCGCGGACCCGGGCCGGTTCCGACCGCCGCGGCCGCGGCGGTCGGGCGGGCGCCGGGGCCCGTCTGGTGGCGAGAGTCCACGCGCGACGGCCATCCCCGCGGCCGAAGAGCCGGAACGGGCCGGGAGGTATGCCTCCCGGCCCGTTCCGGCCCGTGCGGCCGCCTCACCTCGTCCGGGCGGGCTCCTGGTCCGGTGTCCGGCGCGGCGCGGGCGGCTGCTCGGAGGCAGCGGTGTCCGCGAGCGCCCTGAACCCGCGCAGCCGCAGGCTGTTGCTCACCACGAAGACACTGGAGAACGCCATCGCGGCCCCCGCGATCATCGGGTTCAGCAGGCCGGCCGCCGCCAGCGGGAGGGCCGCCACGTTGTAGGCGAACGCCCAGAACAGGTTGCCCTTGATGGTGGCGAAGGTGCGGCGCGACAGCCGGATGGCGTCGGCCGCGGCGCGGAGGTCGCCGCGGACGAGCGTGAGGTCCCCCGCCTCGATGGCGACATCGGTGCCGGTGCCCATGGCGAGGCCCAGGTCCGCCTGGGCGAGCGCGGCGGCGTCGTTCACCCCGTCGCCCACCATGGCCACGGTCCGCCCCTCGGACTGCAGCCGCCGGACGACGTCCACCTTGTCCTGGGGCAGCACCTCCGCGATCACCTCGTCGATGCCCACCTCGGCGGCCACGGTGCGCGCGACGTCGCGGTTGTCGCCGGTGAGCAGGACCGGGGTCAGCCCGAGGTCGCGGAACATCCGGACCGCCTCCGCGCTGGTCGGCTTGACCGCGTCGGCGACCACCAGCACGGCGCGCACGCGGCCGTCCCACCCGGCGAGCACGGCCGTGCGCCCGCGTCCCTCGGCCGCCGCCTTCGCCTCAGCGAGTTCGGCGGCCGGCTCGGGGAAGACCTCGGCGAGCAGCGCGGCCCGGCCCACGTGCACGTCGCGCCCCTCGACGGTGCCGCGCACCCCGCGGCCGTCGAGGGAGCGGAAGTCGGCCACCGGCGGCAGCCCGCCGACCCGCCGCGCGGCCTCCTCGGCGACGGCCTGCGCGATGGGGTGCTCCGAGGCGTGTTCCACCGCACCCACCAGGCGCAGCGCCTCGGCGGGGTCCTCGCCGTCGGCGACGACGACGTCGAGCAGCGTCATCCGGCCGGTGGTGACGGTACCGGTCTTGTCCAGGACGATGGTGTCGATGCGCCGGGTGCTCTCCAGGACCTCCGGCCCCTTGATGAGGATGCCGAGCTGGGCACCGCGGCCGGTGCCGACCAGCAGCGCGGTCGGCGTGGCCAGCCCCAGCGTGCACGGGCAGGCGATGATGAGCACGGCCACCGCCGCGGTGAACGCCGCGTCGACCGACCCGCCGGTCCCCAGCCAGAAGCCCAGGGTGACCGCGGCCAGCGCGATGACGATGGGGACGAAGACCCCGGAGACCCGGTCGGCGAGCCGCTGGATCTCCGCCTTGCCGCTCTGCGCCTCCTCGACCAACCGCGCCATCTGCGCCAGCTGGGTGTCGGCGCCGACCCGGGTGGCCCGCACCACGAGCCGCCCGCCCGCGTTCACCGTGGCCCCGGCCACCGCGGCGCCCGGTCCGACCTCCACCGGGACGGACTCGCCGGTGAGCATGCTCATGTCGACCGCGGAGCTGCCCTCCTCGATGACGCCGTCCGTGGCGATCTTCTCTCCGGGGCGGACGACGAACCGGTCACCGACCCGCAGCCGGGCGATCGGCACCCGCTCCTCGCGGCCGTCGCGGAGCACCTGGACGTCCTTGGCGCCGAGCTCCAGCAGCGCGCGCAGCGCGGCGCCCGCGCGGCGCTTGGAGCGCGCCTCGAAGTACCGGCCGGCCAGGAGGAACATCGTGACGCCGGCCGCCACCTCCAGGTAGATGTTGGCCGAACCGTCGGTGGGCGCGATGGTGAGCGCGAACGGGTGGGTCATCCCGGGTTCCCCGGCCGAGCCGAGGAACAGCGCGTACAGCGACCACGCGAACGCCGCGACGGTGCCCATCGAGATCAGGGTGTCCATCGTGGCCGCGCCGAGCCGCAGGTTCTTCCAGGCGGCGACGTGGAACGGCAGCGCGCCCCACACGATGACCGGCGCGGCCAGCGCCAGCGAGGCCCACTGCCAGTAGGTGAACTGCAGTGCCGGGACCATCGCCATCAGGATCACCGGTACCGAGAGCAGCGTGCTCACGACGAGCCGGGTGCGCAGCGCGCGGGTGGGGTCGGGCTCGGAGCCGGGGCCGCCAGCGGGCTCCGCGGCCGGCTCCGGCTCCGGGAGCCGGGCCGTGTAGCCCGCCTTCTCCACGACACCGATCAGGTCCTGGGGCGCGATGTCGAGCGGGAAGCGCACCCGCGCCTTCTCGGTCGCGTAGTTGACGGTGGCGGTGACGCCGTCGAGCCGGTTGAGCCGCTTCTCGATACGCGCGGCGCACGAGGCGCAGGTCATCCCGCCGATGGCCAGTTCCACCAGGCCGTCGGATTCCGGTACTCCGTCGCGGGTGCCGTCCATGGTCTCTCTCACTTCCTCGCAGGATACGCGCTGGTCAGTGCCCGTGGCCGGTGCCACCGGAGCCGGGTGCGGGCGCGGGCTCCCCGTCTCCGGCCGCCGTCACGGTGAACTCGGCGGTGCGGACCTCGCCGTCGTGCCTGAAGTCGAGGTAGAGCCGGTAGGTGCCGGCGGAGGGGACCTCCGCGGCGAAGCCGATCTCCGGGCCGGACGGGGTGGCGCCGTCCCCGGGCTCGCCCTCGGGGTGGACGTGCAGGAAGCCGAGGTCGCCGTCGCGCAGGGCGACGAGGTGGCCGTAGGCGGCGAGGTAGGGCTGCAGGTCGGTGACGGGCGTCCCGGATTCCGCCTCGCGGACCGTGAAGGCCAGTTCGCTGGTGGTGCCGGGCACGAGGCCGCCGGCCAGTTCGACGGTGTAGCCGTCGACCTCGGCGGTCCGGGACTCCTCGGGCAGCGGCCGGGGCCGGTACTCGCCCGGCACGGCGATGTCGGCGCCGAGCGTGGTGCCGGTGCCGCCGTCGGGGACGAAGTCGGCGAACATCCGGTACGGCCCGGGCTCCGCCAGCTCCAGCGGGACGCTCCAGGTGCCGTCCTCGGCCATCTCGGGGTGCAGGTGCTGGTAGCCGCCGAGGTCGCGGGCCGCCACGATCAGGTGCATGCGCTTCTCGTGGGAGCCGGCGAAGTCGGTGACCGGCGCGCCGTCCGGGCCGAGGACACGGAACACCAGGTCCGCCCGCTCGCCGGCCTCCTCGGGGGCGTCTACCGGGTCGAGCGTGTAGCCGTCAGCCGAGATCCGCAGGCCGGCCGGCACGTCCGCGTCGACCGGATACCCCCCGGGGGTCTCCTCGGGTGCGGCGGCGTGGTCGGGGGCCGCGCTCGCCGGCGCGACGGGGCCGAGCCACCGGCCGGCCCCGAACGCACCCGTGAACGCCACCACGAGGCCGAGTCCGTAGACGGCCAGCTTCGCGGGCACGTTCATGGCTACCCCTTCACCGCGTAACCGGCCTCTTCGACGGCCGCGCGCACGGCGGCGTCGTCGACGGCCGTCGAACTGGTGACGGTGAGGGCGCCGCTGGCGAGGTCGACCTCGACGCCGGTCACCCCGGGGACCTGGCCGACCTCCTCGCTGACCGAGCTGACGCAGTGTCCGCAGGTCATTCCCTCGACGGTGTAAACGGTGGTGGCCATCGCCTTCTCCTCACCCTCACGCACGGAACCGAGCCGGTCGGCTCGGACGGTGCCGGCGGGCGCTCCACCCGCCGACATCAACGAACATACCATACCCCCCTAGGGTATATCGAGGTCCGTACAGAGCCACCGCCCGCCGTGGGCGGCGGCTCAGCGCTCCGACACCCGCTCCCGCAGGTAGTCGGCGAGGACGACGGCGTTGTTGCGCCGCTCGTCGTGGGCCGCGTACAGCAGCGTCACCGGCCCCTCGGCGGCGGCCTGCTCCAGCGGTCGAAGATCCGGGGCGTGCTCGTCCAGCTCAGCCCGGTAGCGCCTCCGGAACTCGGGCCACCGCTCCGGGTCGTGCCCGAACCACGTGCGCAGCTCGCGACTGGGTGCGACACCCTTCAGCCAGTCGTCCACCCGCAGGTCCGCCTTGCGGACCCCGCGCGGCCACATCGCGTCGACCAGGTACACGCGGCCGCGCGGCGCGCCCTCCTTGACGGCGTCGTAGACGCGGCGGACGGTGATGTCCTTGTCATCCCCCATGGTCATCCCCCGTACGGGACCCTGCCCGGTGCGGCGGCGATGATGCGTGCGCCGCGTCAGCCCCGCCGCTCCGCCGCCAGGCCGGCCGCGCGCAGCTCGGCGACCTCGGCCCGCAGCTCGCGCAGCTCCCGCAGCACCTCGCGGGAGTCCGCCCCGAGCTCGCCGCGGTGGTCGCGGTGCTCGCCGGACTCGTGCTCCAGGGCCTCCACCGCGACGGCGATGAACAGGTTCAGCGCGATGAAGGTCGAGGCGAGGATGTAGCCGACGAAGAAGATCCAGGCCATCGGCTGCTCGTCCATGACCGTCTTGGCGATCTCCCCCCAGCTGTCGCCCGTCATGATCTGGAACAGCGTGAACAGGGAGGTCCAGACGTCCCCGAAGTGCTCGGGCGAGGTCACCCGGAACAGCTTGGTGGACATGACCGCCGAGACGTAGAGCAGCAGTGCCACGAGGAGGGCGATGGAGGCCATGCCGGGCAGCGCCTTGAGCAGGCCGGCCACGACGTGCCGCAGCGTCGGGATAACCGAGAGCAGCCGCAGGACGCGCAGCACCCGGAGCGTGCGCAGCACCGCGAACGGCCCGGACGCCGGCAGCAGCGCGATGCCGACGATCGCGAGGTCGAAGCAGCTCCACGGATCACGGAAGAACGCCCCGCGATGCGCGTAGATCCGCAGCGCGAGCTCCAGGACGAACACGCCGAGCACGCACAGGTCGATCCGGTGCAGCAGTTCGCCGTGGGCGGCCATCAGGCTGGGCGACGTCTCGACGCCCAGCAGGACGGCATTGACCAGGATGAGCGTAATGACGGACGTTTGAAACCACTGGGCTTCCACGATCGCCCGCGCATGGTCCCGCACGGTCAAGGGAGAACTCCACCCCGCTCTGTCCTGGTGCATATCAAGGCACGAAAAGCCTACTTGCGGACATCCCGTGCAATGACCGCGTTTCGGGCACGCAACAAAGGCGCCGATGGAACGGCGGAAAACCGGGGAAATGGCGGCCCATCCCGTCGCACCGGTCGCCCGTCCTCGTGCCAGGCGGCCGTCCGGCCACGGACACGCCAGGTCGCGCCTCGCACCGCCGCGGTTCCGCATCCGGAGGACGCCACCAGCCCGGCCGCCAGGGGGCCGGCGAAGCACGCCCGATTTGATGGGATTCACCCATTCAAATGGCTGAGTGCGGCGATTCAAAGGAACCGTCATGATCGGGCCCGATTTCCACATATGCGCCCCTGGAAAACCGGGCGGCGGCGCCTGCCAGCGGAGAATCGACCCGTCCCATCGCCGACCCGGAGCACCGTCGCTGGACTCTCGTCAATTGGGGTGTGATCGCATATGCGCAACACGAAGCGTTTCCTCGTCGGTGGCACGCTCGCCCTCCCGCTGGTTCTCGGACTGGCCGAGGCAGCCGCCGCCGAGACCGCCATCCGGTACCACAACAACACGTCCAAGGCGGTGTTCATCGAGTTCAAGGGCGGCTTCGTCACGAACCAGACGACCAGTCTCGACTTCTTCACCGACAAGGAGAAGCACGTGGTGCGGTCGCACCGCGGCCCGCACGGCAGCCGGTAGCGGGCGCGGCGGCGGACCCGGGGCGCCGTGCCCGCCGCCGCGGCGGTCGCCTAGGCTGCGACGACGTGACCGTCCTCAAATCCATCGTGCTCTTCGCCCTCGCCGCGCTCGCCGAGATCGGCGGCGCCTGGCTGGTGTGGCAGGGGGTCCGAGAGCAGCGCGGGCTGCTCTGGGCCGGTGCCGGCGTGATCGCGCTCGGCCTGTACGGCTTCGTCGCCACCCTGCAGCCCAACGCCGACTTCGGGCGCATCCTGGCCGCCTACGGCGGGGTGTTCGTCGCCGGCTCGCTGGCGTGGGCCATGGTGGTGGACGGCTTCCGCCCCGACCGCTTCGACGTCGTCGGGGCGCTCATCTGCCTGGTCGGGGTGGCCGTCATCATGTACGCCCCGCGCGGCGGCTGAGCCGCCGGCGGCATGTCCGGCCGCGGGACCCACCCACCCCGGTCGAGCGAGGGCGGCGGTGGACCGCGGTCGGCGCGGTCTGGGAGGCGTCCGCAGGGCCCTGCCGCGAACGGAGCGGCACATGGCCGCACGGGCGACCGACCCAGGCCCCGTGACCGGGGACGGCGGTCCTGGTTCGCGGCGGTCCGCGGGCAGACACTCGCGGCCGGCGGACGGAACCGCACCCCCCGGTCCGCCGTCGTAGGAGGAGGGCCCGGGGAGCACGTCTTGGGGCCGCAGGACGGGGAGCGGTGAAGAAGGATGGATCAGAAGAGCGGTATGGCGGTCGGCCTTCCCCTGGGCATCGCCATCGGCGTGGTGTTCGGCCTGTCGCTGGACAACATCGGGCTCGGGATCGCTCTCGGCACGGGGATCGGTATCGCTCTCGGGGTCACCTTCGGCACCGTTGGCAACCGCGGCAGGGAGGAGTCCCGCAGCGAGGAGTAGCCGACCCGGCGAAGGGCGCCCCGCGAAGGGCGCCGCACCGACGCAGACGGGCTTCTGGCACCGCACCGGGCAAGGCCGGTCCCTACCCCGGATCCCTTCGCACCCAGGGCACTGGAGGACCGCGACGCCGGCCTCGCCACCGGGCACCGCACTGCGGGGCCCGCGGAGCGGGAATTCACGATCTCCACGACTCAGCCGGCGCCGGCCCTGGAGGTCCCGTAACGCGCTCCGGACGCGTCCACCGGCGGCACCCTGGCGACTGCCCGCAGGACGCCCTCGACGCGGGCCTTCCGCCCCCGCCCCATCCCGGAAAGCGTGGGGCGCGACCCACTTCCCCCCACGCACCATCCGGACACCGCGGCGCGGTCACTGCGTCGAGACGACTCCAGTCATGGACCACGGGCCCCTGCTCTTCGCTCTGGGGCCGTCACCCAAAGCGGAACCGGCGGCCGGGACCGCCCGAAGTGATGCTAGCCATGGGGAGACGAGGGGTGTCTCTTAAAGTCGCTTCACCTCTGGTTGGACACGCGCAGATTCACCTGTGCCCCGACTTCACCTGTACCCCGACGCTTATCGGCTGGGAGCGCAAGCCGGAGATCCTGCAGCAGCTCGACACCGAGACCGTGCCCGATGACCGGTGCGCGGAGCTCGACGGCGACCTGTGCTCCGGACACCCCACCGACGAGGCGCAGGTCTGCTCGACCGACTCCGGCGGCCCCTGATCCGTGGCGGGGAGGACGACTGGGAGCTGGTCGGCTTGACCAGCCGCGACGGCGACTACGGCGAGAACGTGGCCTGCGTATGCCCGTGGGTCTTCACCGAAGCGGCCAAGCACGGCGACTGGGTCGCCAGCACGGTGGGAAAGTAGCCCGTCGACCCCGACAGCGCCCCGGCGCACAGGCGCCGGGGCGCTCAGCCCCGGGCCGCCTCGCCTGCGGGGCCGTCCGCGGCGTGCAGCGCCCGGATCAGCCGCTCCGGGTGGCGCGCGGGGACGAGTAGCGTCTCCCCGTGCCTGGTGGGCACCAGCACCGGACGCCACCGTGCGGGCGTGGACGACCACGCCGGACGGCCGCCCATGGGCACTGGGGTCCCGTCCCGCACGGCCCGCGCGAGCCCGTCGGTTCCGGCGGCCCCCGCAACCAGCTCGGCCAGGGGGACGGTGTGCCGACCCACGCGCAGCGTGTGCCCGGTCAGCCGGATCCGGTTGTAGCGGAACTTGAGGAAGGGCTCGACGAGCAGGGGGAGGACGAAGAGGACGAAGAAGAGCACGGACAGGAGGAGGGCTCCCCCTGTGGCGTCGCCGGAGTCGGCCGTCAGCCACATGGCGGCCATGGCGGCGGCGTAGGTGCCCAGGACGGTCAGCGTCCACGCCTTGGGGGCGCGTTCCCGGTACACGGTGCGGCCCGACTCGCGGACGGCCAGCCGGGCGAACACGTCCTCGGGCCGTGGCCCGAGGTGCGCTACGGGGGCTCCGCCGGACCTGGTGGTGTCGGGCAGGTCCTCGACACCGACCAGGACCAGCAGGCCCGCCAGCACCCACCGGCCCGTCCTGCTCCGCGGCACCGGGCCCGCCGGGCGCACGGCCGCGTAGACGGCCGACACCGGCACCAGGGAGGCCGACAGGAGCAAGGTCAGCCCGAGCGCGGCGTCGGGGTCGGTGACCGCCCGGAACACCCCGTACACGGCCGTCTGCGCCAGCGCGGACAGCAGGAGCGCCCACAGCACACGGTGCCCGCCGAGCCGCCCGCCGATCCAGCGTCCGAGCGCGCACAGCGGTTTGACCAGCAGCCACAGCAGGACGGGGCCCGCCGCCAGCCCCAGCGCGGACAGCAGGAACGCCTGCCCCGGCGAGGTGCCGCCCAGGGGCCCGACGGTCGCCCCCAGTACGAGGAGTCCGCCGAGCGGGAGCATGACCAGCGCGTGGACCGCCAGGGCCACCAGGCCGCGTACCCGCACCAGGCGCCCGCCCGCGCCCGACCTCCCCGGCCCCGCACCTCTGCCGTCGGTCATCGTCTCCACGTCCCGCCTCCTCACTTCCACGCCCGCCGGTTCGGCGGGCGGCCTCCCCGCGCCGCGCGTGCGGCGCGCGAAGGGGATGACGAAGGTATCGGATACCCGCGGAGGCGCCGTGGTTCTGCCCCTCGCAGAAGCCCCACCACCGGCTTCCCGCTCCGCGGGTCCCGGTCTTCTAGGCTCGGGGGAAGGCCGTCGCGCCGAACCGTGGAGACCCCAACGCGTCGGTGGGAAGCTCCGCCTCGTGCCGCCGAAAACCGAGGACTCCTCGCGCACGGTCCCCCTGCCGGGTCTCTGCGTGGAAGCACTACGGGAGCACCGGAGGCGTCAGTTCGCCGAGCGCTCGGACGCCTGGCCGGACTGGGAGGAACACGGGCTCGTGTTCCCGTCGAAGCGTGGCACTCCCCTGGAGCCGGACAACCTGCGGCGGAGCTGGGAACCGCTGCGGCGGAAGGCGGGCCTCGACGGCGTCCGCTTCCACGATCTCCGGCACACCTGCGTGACGCTGCTACTGAACCTCGAAGTACCGCCCCAGGTAGTGCGGGACATCGTGGGCCACAGCGATATCGGCGTGACGATGACGATCTACGCGCACGCGTCACTTGGTGAGAAGCGGCGGGCGCTCGGGAAGCTCGGGGACGCTCTCGGCTGAGGCCGTTGCTGTCAAGAAAGCCCGGAACCATTACGGCTCCGGGTTTTTTCACTGTTCAGAATGGGTGGCCAGGGGCGGGGTCGAACCGCCGACCTTCCGCTTTTCAGGCGGACGCTCGTACCGACTGAGCTACCTGGCCCCGCGCACCATCTGGTGTAGCGAGCGGTCCTGACGGGATTTGAACCCGCGGCCTCCACCTTGACAGGGTGGCGAGCACTCCAAACTGCTCCACAGGACCTTGTTCTGTTGTGCGTTTCGCGATGTTCCCGATCTTACCGGGTCTTTCGCGTTCCCGCGCTCCGTGTCCTCTATTCTGCCAGACCTTCAGCAGTGCTTTGGACGGAGCCCGTACCCCCAACGGGATTCGAACCCGCGTTACCGCCTTGAAAGGGCGGCGTCCTAGGCCACTAGACGATGGGGGCCTCGACGACGAACGAGTCGTCTTTTTCCCGCTTCGTCTGCCGTCGGGGACGGGTCAAGCATAGGGGAGATTCGCACCGACTGCCAAAGCGTTTCGACACGCCGTCCTACCAGGGGCCGCGCGCGTGTCACGGGCTCGGGGAGCGGGACTCCGGCGGTGGGGCGGTGGCGCCGGAGGGCGACGTGGCCGGGGTGGGCGGCGGCGACGCGGGGGTGAGCGCTCGGTCGGGGTCCGCCTCGATGTGCCGCTCGATCTGGGCCGAGGTCAGGCCGAGGCCGCCCAGGGTGACGTCGTCCCACGCCTGCAGGCGCCGGCTCTCGGGGTCGAAGTAGAGCACGGACGCCGCGTAGGGCGTGGGCCGGTCGGCGCCCGGGTCGAGGCCGCGCAGGCCCGCGCCGCCGGTGGAGCCCTGGACGAAGAACCGGGTCCCGGTGTCGTCGAGCCGGGTCCAGCGCCGGTGCCCGTGGCCCGAGAGCACCAGCGGCACCTCGCCGCTGAACGCCTGCGCCTGCAGCGGGTCGTGCAGGATCGCCACGTCGACCGGCGGGTCGGCCTCGGCGACCGACGCCGCCTGCCCGGCGCCGATCGCCGCGACCGCCGCGTCGTCGGGGTTCTCCCGGGCGCGGTCGGGCGTGAACCGGGGGTCGCCGGCGCCGTAGAAGCGCAGGCCCCCGACCTCCGCGATCTCGTCGTCGAGCACCACCGCGTTGGGCTGGTCCTGCACGGCGCGCTGGGTGCCCATGGAGTCGTGGTTGCCGCGGATCCAGACGTAGGGGACGTCGAGCCGGGCGATCTCGTCGGCGAAGGCGTCCTCCGCGGCGCTGCCCCGGTCGGTGAGGTCGCCCGAGTCGACGATGAGGTCCACCTGGAACTGCTCGCTGAGCGACCGGATGACGTTCCACGCGGCCGGGTTGAGGTGGATGTCGGAGACGTGCAGCACCCGGATGGTGGTGTCGTCCTCGTCGTACACCGGCAGCGTCGAGGTGGCCTCGTAGAGCCGTGAGACGTTGCCCACAAGTGTGGCGAGCTGCGCCCGGTACTCGGAGAAGCGGTTGACCACGTCCTCGGCGCTGCCGACGACCTGCGGGGCGCCGGCCAGCAGGCCCGTGTAGCGCGGCTCGGAGATGGCGTTGGGGTTGAAGGTGCCGACCGTGCCGGTGCCCGCCGCGGCGAGGAGCCCGAGCGCCGTCAGCGCGCTCCAGCCGGCCCGCCGCCATGAGCGGAACAGCACCAGCCCGGCGATCCCGGCCCCCGCGACCGCGACCACCGCCGCCCGCACGAAGAGGTGGATGACCCCGCGCCGCACGTCGGCCCCGATGCTGTCGGCGAGCCGGTTGATGGCGTCGGGGTTCTCGAACAGCTCCTGGGCGGCGGCCAGCCGGATCTCCGAGATCGTCGCCTCGAACCTCAGCGGGGCCACGTGCGTGTCGAAGCCGAGCTTGCCGAGGGGCGCCACGTTGACCACGGTCTCCCCGCGCCAGGACGGGGCCACGCTGAGGTTCACGTCCGCCGGCCCCACGGGGGTCATCACCTGCCCGCCGAGCGCGAGGCCGAGCCAGCCGCCCAGCAGTGCCGCGGCGAGCACCGCGGCGGCCCGCCAGGCGCGACCGCGCCGGACCCGGGCGAGTCCGGCCGCGAGGACGCGCGGCCGCGACCAGCGTCGCGCGGACTCGTACAGCGACCGCGGTGTGGACCTCAACCGAGCGAACACTCCCCCATCATCCCCCTCGGCCGCGTTCGCGACGCGGTCACTCGGTCCCGGCGCGTCAGCGGGGGAGGGCCCGCTCCGCCGCGCCCGGGTGGCCGCACGCCCCGCTCTGCCGCAGAATGTGAGGCGTGGTCGAACTAACTCGTGCCCAGTTCGAGGAACTCGTAGCCGACGCATTGGACACCATCCCCGAGGAGCTGGCGCGATACATCGACAACGTCGTGATCACCGTGCAGGACGAGTCTCCCGAACCGGGGCTGCTCGGGCTGTACGAGGGGATCCCGCTCACCGAGCGCGGCGATGGCTACGCGGGCGTGCTGCCGGACCAGATCTTCATCTACCAGCGGGCGATCTGCGCCGAATGCGACACCCCGGAACAGGTGGTTGCGGAAGTCCGGATCACCGTCATCCACGAACTCGCACATCATTTCGGTATCGATGACGACCGCCTCGCGGAGCTCGGCTGGGCGTGACCATGCGTCACAGCCGCGGTATGGGCCGGGATTGTTCCGGATTGACCGCCCGAGGCCGCACCTGACGGCCACTCCGCGCACCCCATAAGCCACGGAGACCCCACTCGTCGACGATTCCGGCATCGACCGCGTCGATCGAGCTGCGCGGCACCGCCCTCGCCGGGAACGGTATGTTACGCACCAGCGACCGAGAGTCACTCAGTGCGAATGATCAAGGAGTCGCCGGGTGGGTAATCCGCGCACGGGCAACCGCGAGTTCGACGTCCCCGAGCACAGCGCGCCTTCCCATCCGCCTGCCGGCTCCCGCCCGCCCCCCGCCGGCTCCGGGGGCACCGCCCCGGATCCGCCGCCCGGCGGCGACTGGCGGCGCGGCTACCGCGAGGTGATGGCGGTCCGCGAGTTCCGGGCCATCTGGGTGGCGCACGCGCTCTCGATGAGCGGCGGCTACCTGCTCTCCATCGCCGTCTCGGCGCTGGTCTACGACCGCACCGGGTCCGCGCTCGCCACCGGTCTCACCATGGCCCTGACCTTCCTGCCGCAGATCGTCGGCGGCCCGCTGCTCTCGGGGCTGGCCGACCTCTTCCCGCGCCGCCGGGTCATCGTGGTCAGCGAGGTGGCGCGCGGGCTGCTGGTGGCGAGCATCGGCATCCCGGGACTGCCCATCCCGGTCATCTGGGTGCTGCTCTTCTGCTCGATCCTGCCGACGGTGCCGTTCAGCGCGGCGCGCGCGGCGCTCATGACCGACATCGTGCAGGGCGAGCGCTACGTCGCAGGGTCGGCGATCATCAACATCACCTCGCAGGTGGGCACGCTGATCGGCCTCGTGGCCGGCGGGGCCCTGGTGGCGCTGCTCGACCCGCACGCCACGGTGCTGATCGACGGCCTGGCGTTCCTGCTCTCGGCGCTGGTCATCGCGGTCGGCGTGCGGGCGCGCCCCGCGCCCATCACGGAGGGAGGCGGCGCCCGGCGGCCCAGCCTGTGGACGCTCACGCGTGAGGGCACGCTGCTCGTCTTCCGCGACTCCCGGCTGCGTTCCCTCGCCCTGTTCGGCTGGCTGGCCGGCTTCTACATGGTCCCCTACGGGCTCGCCAACCCCCTGGCGTCCGAGGTCGGCGGCGGGGCCGCGGCGGCCGGCCTCATCATGGCCGGCCCCTCGATAGGCGCGGTGCTCGGCGGCCTGGTGCTGACCCGGCTGGTCTCCCCCGGACCGCGCGTCCGGCTCGTCGGACTGCTGGCCGTCGCGGCATCTCTGCCGCTGCTGGCCTGGGTGCTGCATCCGCCGCTGTGGGCCATGGTCGCGCTGCTGGCCCTGTCCGGCATGTGTTCGTCGTACCAGTTCGTGGCCAATGCCGCGTTCATGCTGTGCGTGCCGTCCGACGGCCGGGGACTGGCGTTCGGACTGGTCGCCGCGGGCCTGCAGGCGGCCCAGGGGACCGGCATCGTGCTCGCCAGCCTGGCGGCCGAGTTCGTCGACAAGTACGCCGTCGTCACCGTCGCGGGCGCGCTCGGCGCGGTGGCGGCGGTGGCGCTGGCCGTCCCCTGGTCCCGGCTCGCCCCCGAGACGCTCCGGGGCATGGAGGGCGCCGGCTCAGCGGCGGGGTGACTCCGCCCGGAGTCCGGCGTGCGCTCCGGCCGCGGCGCTGTCGGACCGGCGGACCGGTTCCCGGTGCGCCCGGTGCCCGGCGCGTCCCGCGGCCGGCTCGGTACGAGGGGTGCGCCGGTCGGGGTCGGCGCCGCGGAAGAGATCCCCGGGGATCCGGCGGATCCGCCCCGACCGGGCGCGCAGTGTCCAGCTCACAGGTTCGACTTCTTCCCCTGGAAGGTGCGGATGATGTGCTCCAGGACGGAGGACCCGGCTCCCTCCTCGGGCATCACCAGCCAGGCGATGACGTAGAGGAGCACGCCGCTGCCGCCGAGCAGGGTGAAGATCGCGAAGGCGAGCCGCACCAGGTTGGCATCGACGCCCACGAACTCGCCGATCCCGCCGCAGACTCCGGTGATGAGGCGCTTGTCGGCGCTGCGTCGCAGCGACCTGCCGCCGAATTTCTGGTTCATGCCACTACCCTGCCCGATCCACGGGACGCCTCCCATCCGGAACGCCCCTGGCGCACCCCTGAAACGACCCTGAACCGCCGTCGCACCGCCGGCCCCGGGGCCGCCGCGCAGGTCGGCCGGGGACCGGCTCCGGGCCGCGCCGGTCCGGGGTACGCTCCCAGACCGGAGTGCCCGTCACCCGGGCCGCGCGCCCTCCGCGGCGGCCCCTTCCCGTCCCGCATCCCTCCGGAGGCAGGCATGCGCACCGCATCCCCGGCCACGATCCCGCCGCACCGCCTGGTCAACGCGGAGGAGGTGCGCGCCCGCCACGGCGACGCCGCGCTGCGGCTGGTAGCGGACGGGCTGCGCGCCGGCGACCCCGCGGCGGACGCGGTGATCGCGGAGCTCGACGCCCTCGGTGCCCCGGCGCGGCGCACCCTCCAGCAGGGGCTGCGCGACGGCCTCGCCAGCCTGGACTCCGCCCCGCCAGCGATCGCCGCCCTGCTCCGGGAGGTCGAGGCGCCGTCCCCCTGGGCGGACCCGGAGCTGCTCGCCCGCGGCGACACCGTCGGCATGTCGGTCTCGCCGTTCTGGAACACCATGGCGTTCGCGCTCGGCTCCCTCGTGCACACCTACAGCGCGCCCGGCCTGGCCCGGGTACTGGTCGGCACCGGCCGGCTCACCTCCGCCGCGGGCCGCCGCCTCGCCGAGACCGGCCTGTGGAAGGTGAACGCCTGCCTCCCCGGCGGCCTGTCCCGCGGCGCCCCCGGCTACCTCGACACGCTCCAGGTCCGCCTCCTGCACGCCCGGGTCCGCGCCGCAACCGCGCGCCGCGGCTGGGACACCGACACCTGGGGCGTCCCGGTCAACCAGATCGACACGGCCCGAACCTGGCTCGACTTCACCCTCATCCCGTTCCGGGCGCTCGCCAAGGTCGGCATCACCCTCACCGAGACGGAAGAGGCCGACCTCTACCGCTACTGGCACCACATCGCCCACCTGCTCGGCCTCGCCCCCGAGCTCCACGAGCACGTCCGCGACCACGTCACCGCGGAGTCACTGCTCGACCTGATCGACACCGCGAACGCGCCCCCGAACGACGACTCCCGCGCCCTGGTGAACGCACTCATCGACGTCACCACCGGCCCGGTCAGCGCCCGCCTCTCCCTCCCGGAGCCGGCGACCCGCACCATGCTGCACGCCCTGACCCGCCTGATGCAGGGCGACGAGATCGCCGACGCCCTGCACATCGAACAGGTCGACATCGCCCCGTTCCTCCCGCTCATCGCCATGGGCAACACCACGACCCTCCGATGGCAGCGCTTCACCCCCGAGTCCTGGCACACCGCCGTGGCGGAGCACACCCGGGCCCGGCAGGCCGAGTACAGCCGCGTCGCCGACGCCGAGTACCGCACCCACGTCTCCCCGGACGGCGCGTAACCCTCCCCACCCGCACCGGAGCCGGGCCGGCCGCCGTGCGAGGACCACCGCCCATCCCTGCCCGGCCCCGATGCCCACGGCGGCCAGCCCCCGGCCGCCGCCCCGGCGCCAGGGCACGGCACGTGGGACCGGTGTGGCGCAGCCGGGTGATCGCTACTGGTTCCCGGGCCGTTAACCGCCTGGCCGGGCTCGCCCTCTACGGTGCACGAATGGAGAACGACAGGAGATCGCACACTGCCACCTGGTCGCGCCGGACCGTGCTCGGGGGCGTTGCCGGCGCCGTAGGGGTGGTCGCTCTGGGCGGCTCGGCATGGGCCTCGCCACGGCCGCGCCCGCTCCGCGTACTGGTCGCGACGAACGAGCCGTGGGGGACGTATCACGTCCGGCCGCTCCTGGCCGAGGCCGCGCGGCGCGGCGCTCGGCTGACGCAACTGGTTCCGGACATGTCACAGATCGCGCCGAACGACCCGGTGCCGGTGGCGACTCCCGCCGACGCGCCGCCCGCCGACCTGCTCGTGGTGACCGGCGCGGGCGACTGGCCGCTGCAGTGCGCCGCGCGTTTCCGGCGGCTGCCGGTGGTCGCCAGCTCGCTGGCCTACCTCGGACCCGGGGAGGCCGCCGGAGCCCGGCAGCTCCGAGGACGGCTGCGCGTCATCACCTCGTCGTCTCCGGCGGAGGGGCGCGCGTTCGCCGGCTACCTCGGAACCCGGCGTCCCGTACGCGTCGTCGGCTCGCCGCAGACCGACACGCTGCCGGCGCGCAGGCCGGAGCCGGGGTTGGTGCTGGTCGTCACCAGCGTGACCCACCCTGACGGAACCGGTGGCGCGGCGCCCGGCACGGAGCTGCTGCTGGCGTCCACGGAGCGGCTGCGGGCGGCGGGGAAGTCGATCCTGGTCGGCCTGCACCCCCGAGAGGACAGCAGCCTCTGGGAGCAGTACGAGATCAGCTCGGTGCCGACGCTGGAGGCCTCAGCGCGCGCCGAGGCGGCTGTCGGGATCCCCGGTACGGTCTTCCCGATGGTCACCGCTGTCGGCACCCCGGTGGTCGGGTGCGTCGACCCCGCGCTGACCGTGCCCGACCACCTGCTCGCGGTGTGCTCGTCCACGATCGATGACGCCGCGGAGGCGGTACCGGCGATCGAGGCGGCGCGGCTTCCGGACGCGGCCACACTGGCCGACACCGTCGGCCCGATCGGCGGTTCGGCGGGGCGGCTGCTGGACGTCTGGGCCCACGCGGCACACGGGCGGGCTGGCTAGAGCCCGCGGTCCCGCCCCACCGCCCCTCCGGGCGGTTGAACCAGCTGGGCCTCTCACGGCGCGAGGCCGCCTTCCATCTCTGATGAACAAGCAGCGCGGTGGCCAGGCACTCTGCGGCGGCTACCTGGATTCGACTCCCGCCGCCGCCGTCACGGGCCCCGGAAACGCCGCCCACTCATGGACGGGGGTCCCAGGTCGTCCAGGGCCAGCGCGTCCGAGGACCGGGGTCCACCACTGACAGCGCGGGCGGCGCCCGCTTCTGGTTCCCGGCGGGCCGGGACCTTCCGCAGCGGCTCCCCCATGACCGGACGGCCGAGGCGCCCGGTGACGGCGACGCGCAGGGGCGGACGCTTCGGTTGATCTGCCCTCCATCGCAGAGGGGCGGGAGGGTC
>NZ_QEIO01000106.1 GCF_003336425.1 Marinitenerispora sediminis
GCGGCGCCATCGACACCGGAGGCTCCGGGTCCGGCGAGCGGGAGATCACCGTGACCGCGTTCGCCGGCCCGTGGGGCGAGCTGTTCGAGGAGTCCTTCGTCGAGCCGTTCGAGCAGGAGACCGGAATCACCGTCAACGTGGTCACCGGCACCGACGCCGACTGGCTCACCAAGCTGCGGGCCGCCAACGGCTCCAACCCGCCCTTCGACGTCGTGGCCCTCACCTCCCAGACGTTCAACCAGGCCGTCACCAACGACGTGCTGGAGCCCCTGGACACCGACCGCATCGAGAACTGGTCCCAGCTCAACAGCGTGCTGGTGGACCAGTCCGCCGCCGACGGCGAGTACTACGGCGCCCCGCTCACCACCGGCTCCAACGGGCTGCTGTACCGCACCGACGAGATCACCGACCCGCCCGCCGACTGGACCGACATCTTCGACGAGGAGTACTGCGGCCACGTCGCCCTGCCCCCGCTCACCTACAACGCGGGCCTGGAGTTCTTCTCCGCCCTGGTCGCCCAGGACGGCGGCGAGCTGTCCAACCCCGACGACGTCGACCGCGCCTTCGACCGGCTGGAGGAGCTGAAGGGCTGCGTCTCCGCCTACCCGGCCGACGCCGGCAGCGTCTCCACGGTGCTGCAGAACGGCGACGCCTGGATCGTGCCGTTCTGGGACGGGCGGGCGTTCGCGATGGAGGCCGAGGGCGAGCCCATCGGGTTCACCTACCCGGAGTCCGGCGCGGTCGGCGCGCTGACCTCCTACTACATCCCCGCGGGCACCCCCAACGCCGACGCCGCCTACGAGTTCCTCAACTACCTGACCGCCGCCGAGTACCAGAAGACGTTCGGCGAGGGCACCTTCTACGCGGCCGGCAACGACACCATCGAGTACAGCCCCGAGTTCGACGCCAAGGTCGAGCACGGCGAGGACGTCTACCAGGACTTCACCTGGGTCGACTACGCCGCGGTGACCCCCAACCTCAACGAGTGGCAGCAGCGGTGGAACGAGATCTTCCGGTGACCTCCCCCGACCCGCTCCGCCCGGCCCCCGCTCCGGCGGCGGGCCCGGCGGCGCACGTCGTGATCGAGGAGCTGGCGGCCGGCTACGAGGGCACCCGGGTCCTCGACGTCCCCGAGCTCACCATCCGGCGCGGCGAGTTCCTGTCCATCCTCGGACCGAGCGGGTGCGGCAAGACCACCCTGCTGAACGCGCTCGCCGGGTTCGTGCGCCCCTCCCGGGGGCGGATCAGCGTCGACGGCGCGGACGTCACCGACGTCCCCCCGCACCGGCGCGGCCTCGGCCTGGTGTTCCAGAACTACGCGCTCTTCCCGCACCTGACGGTGGCCGGCAACGTCGCCTACGGGCTGAAGGTACGCCGCGTCGAACGGGCCGAGCGCCGGGAGCGCGTCGCCGAGGCGCTGCGGCTCGTCGGCCTGGAGGGCTACGCCGACCGCCGCCCCCGGCAGCTGTCCGGCGGCCAGCAGCAGCGCGTCGCCGTGGCGCGCGCCCTGGCGACCCGGCCGGCGGTGCTGCTCCTCGACGAACCGCTGTCCAACCTCGACGCCAAGCTGCGCCGCGAGATGCGCGTGGAGCTGCGCGAGCTCCAGCAGCGGCTGGGCATCACGATGGTGTTCGTCACTCACGACCAGGAGGAGGCGCTGTCGCTCTCCGACCGGATCGCGGTGCTGAACGGCGGCCGGGTCGAGCAGCTCGACACGCCGGAGCGGGTCTACCGCGCGCCGGCCAGCCGGTTCGTCGCCGAGTTCGTCGGGGCGGCGAACATCCTCGACGGGGTGGCCGACGGCGGCGGCGTGCTGCGGATCGGCGACACGGTGCTGCGCACCGGCCTGCCCGGACCGGAGCGGGGGCGGCCCGCCGTCCTCGCGCTGCGCCCGGAGCGGGTCCGCCTGCACACGGCGGCGGCCGAGCCGGCTAGCGCCGACGCCGGCTCCGGCGGCGCCGCGAGCGGGGTGCTCGGCTACCGGGCGTTCGTCGGGGACGCCTGGCACTCCGAGGTCCACCTGGCCGGCGGGGCGACACTGAGCGCACGCACCCACGCCGAGCCGCCCCCGCTCGGCAGCGAGGTGACCGCCCGCTGGTCGGCCGAGGACGTCATCGACCTCACCACCGCGCCGGCCGAGGAGGCGCGGTGACGCGGACGTCCCCGACGCGCGGCCGGGCGGCCGGCGCGGGCTACGCGCTGCCGGCGGTCCTCTTCCTCGCCGCGCTGTTCGCCGTGCCGCTGGCCCGGATCCTGGAGCTGAGCCTGCACCCGGTGGACGGCACCGGGAACCCGCTGCCGGAGTTCTCGCTCGTGCAGTACCAGCGGGTGCTCACCGAGCCGTTCTTCGCCGAGTCGCTGCGCTCCAGCCTGCTCACCGCCCTGCTGGTGACCGTCCTGTGCCTGCTGCTCGGCTACCCGGTGGCCTACGCGCTGGCGCGCACCCGCCCCGGGGTGCTGCGCACCGTCATGTTCGTCATCGTGGTCTCGCCGCTGCTCACCAGCGTGGTCGTGCGCAGCTACGGCTGGGTGGTGCTGCTGTCGGCCAACGGCGCCGTCAACCGGTTCCTCGTCGCGACGGGGCTCGCCGACGCGCCGGTCCCGCTGCTCACCAGCTACCTCGCCATCGTGGTGTCGGTCACCCACGTGCTGCTGCCGTTCGCCGTCATCCCGCTCACCACCGCCCTCGGCGGCATCGACGGCAACCTGCGGCGCGCCTCCCAGATGCTGGGCGCCGGGCCGATCCGCACGTTCTGGCGGATCACCGTCCCGCTCAGCCTGCCGGGCGTCGCCACCGGCGCCCTGGTCGTCCTGCCGCTCGCCATGGGCATCTACATCACGCCGCTGCTGGTCGGCGGCGCCAACCGGCCGCTCGCCGGGCTGCGCGTCTACAGCCAGATCACCAGCGTCTACGACTACCCGGTGGCGGCGGCGCTGAGCTTCACGCTGCTCCTCCTCACGCTGCTCTGCGTCACCGTCCTGGGCTCCGGATTCCGATTCTGGGAGAGGCGGCTGTATGGCTGACGCCCCCGCCGCTGAGCGCGCCGCCACCGGGCGCGCGGCGGCCGCCCCATCGCGCCCCCGCCGCCTCGGGCGGCGGATCCTGGGCGGCGCCGGCCGGGTCGCGGCCGCGCTGCCGGCCGCGCTCGTGCTGCTGTTCCTGGCGGCGCCGATGGCCGTGCTGGCGATCAGCTCGCTGAACGCGACGGCCTCCCTCGCGTTCCCGCCCAGTTCACTGTCCCTGCGCTGGTACGCCGAGGTGCTCGGCTCGCAGGAGTGGGCGGTGTCCCTGCGGCTCAGCGGGCTGCTGGTGCTGCTCGTGGTCGCCACCACCGCGGCCCTGGGCACGCTGGCCGCCTACGCGGTGGCCCGCGGCGACTTCCCCGGCCGCCGCGCGGTCGCCGGGTTCGCGCTCTCCCCGCTGATGGTGCCCGAGATCATCATCGCCCTGAGCCTCCTCTACTACTTCCAGGGGCTCGGCCTGGTCAACACGATCGCCGGCCTGTGGCTGGCGCACTCGGTGGTCGCGCTGCCGTTCGTGGTGCGCACGGTCATGGTGAGCGCCCAGAACCTCGACCCGACCCTGGAACGGGCCGCCGCCAGCCTCGGTGCCGGCCGGCTCCGGGTGTTCTGGACCGTGACGCTGCCCCTGCTGCGTCCCGGCATCCTGGCCGGCGCGGTGTTCGCGGCCGTCACCTCGCTCGGTGAGGTGGCCGTCACGGCGCTGGTGTCCGGCGCCAACACCACCACCGTGCCGGTCCGGATCTTCTCGGCCGTGCAGTTCGAACTCGACCCGTCCGTCGCGGCGATCTCCACCCTCCTCATGCTCGCGAGCGTGCTGGTGATGGTGGTCGTCGACCGCTTCACCCACCTGTCGGAGGCGCTGTGACGCACCCCAGCGGACAGCGGGCGGCCGCCGCCCGCGTCGGCATCGACGTGGGCGGCACGTTCACTGACTTCGTGCTGCGGACCGGCGGCGCCGCGGCGGCCGTCCACCACAAGGAGCCGAGCACGCCGCATGACCCCGCCCTGGCGGTGGCGCGCGGCCTGCGCACCCTGCTCGCGACCGCCCGCCTGGACCCCGCGGACCTGGCCGACATCACCCACGGGACCACCATCGGGCTCAACGCGATCATCCAGCGCCGCGGCGCCCGGATCGCACTCGCCGTGACCGAGGGCTACCGCGACATCCTGGAGATCGGCCGCAGCCGCATGCCGTCCTCCTTCGACCTGCACGCCGCCCGCGAGGAACCGCTCGTCCCGCGCGACCGCGTCGTGGAGATCCCCGCCCGGCTGGACCACGAGGGCACCCCCGCGCGGGTGCCCGACGACGCCGAGCTGGCCCGCGCCGCCGAGCGGCTGGCCGCGACCGGCGCCGACGCCGCGGCCGTCGTCGTCCTGCACGGGCACACCGACCCCGCCTTCGAGGCGGCCCTCACCGGCCGGCTCGCCGCGCTGCTGCCCGACCTGCCGCTGGTCTCCTCCGCGGCGGTGTGGCCCGAGGTCCGCGAGTACGAGCGCACGCTGGTCGCCTGCCTCAACGCCTACATCCAGCCGCTGATGAGCCGCTACTTCGACCGGCTGGAGCAGCTGCTCGGCGAGATCGGCGTGCGCGCCCCGGTGTACATCGCGGCGTCCAACGGCGGCTCGCTCAGCCTCGCGGCCGCCCGCGAGCGGCCCATCGAGACCGTGCTGTCCGGCCCGGCCGCCGGGGTCACCGCCGCCACCCGGCTCGGCGCGGCGGCCGGCACCGACCGGATCATCACCTTCGACATGGGCGGCACCAGCAGCGACATCGCGGTCGCCGTCGGCGGTGAGCCCGAGTTCGCCACCCGCACCACCATCGGCGGCCTGCCGCTCGTCCTCCCCGTGGTCGCCGTCGGCGCCATCGGGGCGGGCGGCGGCTCCGTCGTCCGCGTCGACGAGCACGGCGTGCTCAAGGTCGGCCCGGACAGCGCCGGCGCCGACCCCGGCCCAGTGTCCTACGGGCGCGGCGGCTCCCGGCCCACCGTCACCGACTGCTACCTGGCCACCGGCGTGATCGGCGCCGACACCTTCCTCGGCGGGCGGATGCCGCTGGACGCCGCCGCCGCGCGGAGCGCCCTCGACGCGGTCGCCGCCGCCAGCGGGCTCGACGGCCGGGGCGCGGGAACCGCGGCCGGTGACGGAGCCGCGGCCGGTGACGGAGCCGAGGCCGGTAACGGAGCCGCGGCCCGGCGGGCCGCGGACGGCGCGCTGCGGATCGCCACGGCCGGCATGGCGGTCGAGCTCCAGAAGACGCTGGCCCAGCGCGGGCTCGACCCCGCCGAGTTCACCCTCGTCCCCTTCGGCGGTGCCGGGCCCACCCACGCCGCGCTGCTCGCCGAGGAGGTCGGGGTCGCCGACATCCTCGTCCCGGCCGCCGCCGCCACCTTCTGCGCCATGGGCGCCGCCGACGCCGACCTGCGCCGCGATCTCGCCCGCAGCCTGCGCCGCCCCCTCGACGCGGAGGGCGCCGCCCGGCTCGGCGAGATCCTCGCCGAGCTCGCCGGGCAGGCCCGTGCCTGGCTCGCCGGACAGGGCGGCGACCCGGTGGCCGAGCCGGCCGTCACCCTCGCCGCGGACATGAGCTACATCGGCCAGGCCCACGAGATCCGGGTGCCGATCGCGGCGGAGCCGGGCGGCCCGGTGCCGGGGGCCGACGCGCTCGCCGAGGCGTTCCACGTCGAGCACGAACGGTTGTACGGGTTCCGCGACGCCGGCGCGCCGATCCGCATCGGCACCGCCCGGCTGGCCATCACCGCGCCGCGGCCGACCACCCCCGCGCCCCCGGTCCCGCCGGGGAGCGGGCCGCCCGCACCGCTCGGCGAGCGCACCCTGCTGCTGCGCGGCGAGAGCGTCCGCGCGGCCCGCTACGACCGGGCCGCGCTCGGCGCTGGCGCCACCCTCTCCGGGCCGGCCATCGTCGAGCAGACCGACACCACCGTGCTCGTCCCGCCCGGCTGGACGGCGGCCGTCGATCCCACCGGCAACCTGCGGCTGACGAGGACCCGCCCGTGAACCCGACGGGCGGCCCCGCCCCGCGCCGGCCCGGCGTTCCGGCCCGGGCACCGGCCGCCGTGCGCGGGCGGGAGCTCCTGGTGACCGCGAGCCGCCGCAGGCCCTCGCGCTGCGCCGCCGTCCGCTGCTCCCCCCGCCCGCCGGCGGGTGTCCCCACGGAGGAACCCAGATGAGGCTCGACCCGGTCACCCTGGAGATCATCGGCAACAAGCTCGGCGCCCTCACCGAGGAGATGTGCCTGACGCTCCAGCGGACCAGCCGCTCGCTGTACGTCAAGGAGACCGCCGACTTCGCCTGCGCACTCGCCGGACCCGACGGCACCTTCACCGCCTATCCGCGCGGCATCGGGGTGTCCGGGTTCGTCGGCCTGGAGGTGCGCACCGCGGTCGAGCAGGCGGGGCCGCTCAGCCCCGGGGACGTCCTCATCACCAACGACCCGTACCACTCCGGCGGGCTGGCCACCCACCTCACCGACATCCAGCTCATCGAGCCTTACTTCCACGACGGCGAGGTCATCGGCTACGGCTGGGCGTTCATCCACTGCTCCGACATCGGCGGCCGGGTGCCCAGCAGCCTGTCGCCGACCAACGACGAGATCTACCAGGAGGGCCTGCGGATCCCGCCGGTGCGGCTGGTCCGGGCCGGCGAGCGGGTCCCGGAGGTCGCGGCGCTGCTCGCCGCCAACAGCCGCACACCCGACGCCAACGAGGGCGACCTGCGGGCCATGCTCGCCGCGCTGCGCACCGGCCGGGAGCGGCTGGCGGCCGTCGTCGCCGCGCACGGCGCCGACGGCGTGCGCGCCGCGCACGCCGACCTCGTCGAGTACAGCGCGGGCAAGGCGACCGCCGCGCTCGCCGGACTGCGCGACGGCGAGTACCGGTTCGTCGACCTGCTGGACGACGACGCGGTCTCGCCCGTCCCGGTGCGCATCAGCGTCACCGCGCACCTGGAGGGCGGCCGGCTGCACCTGGACTTCACCGGGTCCGATCCGCAGGTCGCGGCGGCGTTCAACATCGCCAGCCATGCCGGCAGCGGCCGCGCGCACGCCTGGATCACCACGCGGGTGCTCGCGCTCATCTGCACCCTGGACCCCGAGATCCCGCTCAACGGCGGCATCATCCGCCCCATCACCGTCACCGCGCCCGAAGGCTCGGTGGTCAACGCGACGGCCCCGGCGGCCGTCGGCATCCGGCACGCCACCGCCTCCCGGGTCAACGACGCCCTCGGCGGCGCGCTCGGCCAGGCCGCCCGGGAGGTGCTGCCCGCGGCCAGCAGCGGGCTGGTCGTGCCCGTGGTGGTCGCCGAGCAGCGCGCGACGGGACAGAACGTGCAGGTGCTCGAACCCATGGTCGGCGGCACCGGCGCCCGGTACGGGGCCGACGGTGTGGACGGCCGGGACAGCGGCATCTCCAACCTGTCGAACAACCCGGTGGAGACCGTGGAGACCGAGATCGGGGTCCGGGTGCTGCGCTACGCGCTGCGCCCCGACTCCGGCGGGCCCGGGCGGTGGCGCGGCGGCACCGGGCTGGAGCTGTCGTTCGAGGTGGGGTCCGACGACGCGCGGCTGCTGGCGCGCGGGCTGGAACGGCTGCGGTTCCGCCCGTGGGGCGTGGCCGGGGGCCGGTCGGGCGCGCCCGCCGAACTGGTCGTCAACGAGGGCACGCCCGGCGAGCGCCGGCTCGGCAAGATCGACGTGCTGGGACTGGCCCGGGGGGACGTGGTGACCCTGCGGACCTCGGGAGCGGGCGGGTACGGCGACCCGTTCGACCGCCCGGCCGAGGAGGTGCTGGCCGACGTGCGCCGCGGTGTGGTCTCGGTCGCGGCGGCCCGCCGCGACTACGGGGTGGCGGTCGCGGTGACCGCCCACGGCCCGGCCGTGGACGAGGCGGAGACCGGCCGGCTGCGCACCGCCCGCCCGCCGGCGGACCGGTCCGCCGAGGTCGGCCCGGAGCGCGCGGCGTGGGACGCCATCTTCGACCCGGCGCCGGTGGACCGGCTGGTCGCGGCGCTGTTCCGGCTCCCCGCCGCCCGCCGGCACGCGCGCAGGGTCGCCGTGTACACCGCGGTGCTGGCCGCGCTGCCCGCCGGGTTCCCGGCGGTGGCCGCGACCCCGGAGGAGGGCGCGGCGGCGCGGCGGGTGCTGGCGGCCGAGCTCGACCGGCTGGTGGCCGAAACCACCGATGAGGCGGGTGCGGCGGGTGCGGCGGGGTGACGGCTGGCCCCGGAAGGGCGGCGGTGGCCCGCTCAGGCCGCTCGGCGGACCTGACACCGGCGGTCCGTACCGCGGCGCTCCGCCCAGGCCCGGCCCCGTCAGCGACGGGGAGCGGGCGCACCCCGTGCGGCCCATCTCGGCTCCGGGGCGGCGGGCGGCCGTCCGCGGACACCGCGGGCAGGCCCGGCCGTGCGGGGCGGCGGCCGCGACGGCAGGACGGATCTCGGCAGGCGAGCGGGCGGCGGACCTCGGCGTAGGGGAACGGCGCGGACCATGCCGGACGTCCCCGCGAGCCGGTGCGCGCGGCCGGTGGCCCGAGCGCCTCTGCGGGGCCACCGCGCGAGGAAGGGCGGGGAGAGCCGCGAAGATCCCCGAAGGGGAGGTAGCGACCGGCCTGGCCGGGCCGCGCGGACCGGGGACGCGGGCGGTCCGGCGTGCTGAGCGGGCGGACGGCGGAGCGACGCCGTGGGCCCGCATGCGGACAACTCGTACCGACGACAGACGGGATCGACCATGATGACGGACACCATGGCCGCGGGCGGCGGGGGAGACGTTCGACCGGCGGCTCCCGGGGCGGGACGGAGCGACGCCGACGCGGCGCGCGACGCGGCCGTCTCCGCCGTCATGGCCGGCTACCGTCCCGGCGGCGTCGACCCCGCCGCACTCGCCGACCTGTACCGGGACCTGCACACGCACCCCGAGCTCTCGTTCGCCGAGCACCGCACCGCCGGTGCCGCCGCGCGGCGGCTGCGCGACGCGGGGTACGAGGTCGCCGCCGGTGTCGGCGGCACCGGGGTCGTGGGCGTGCTGCGCAACGGTCCCGGACCCGTGGTCCTGCTGCGCGCCGACATGGACGCGCTGCCGGTGCGGGAGCAGACCGGGCTGCCGTACGCGAGCACCGCGCAGGCGCCGGGTCCGGACGGCGTGCCAGTCCCGGTCATGCACGCCTGCGGCCACGACATGCACGTCAGCTGCCTGGTCGGAGCGGCGGAACTGCTGTCCGCCGGCCGGGCCCACTGGGGCGGAACCGTCATGGCGGTCTTCCAGCCCGCCGAGGAGATCGGCGCCGGCGCCCGCGCGATGCTGGACGACGGCCTGTACGGCCGCTTCGGCACGCCGGACGCGGTGTTCGCCCAGCACGTCTTCCCGCTCCCCGCCGGCCGAGTGGCGTACCGGCCGGGCCTGGTGCTCGGGGCGGCGGAGAGCTTCGACATCACGCTGTTCGGTGTCGGCGGCCACGCGTCCCAGCCCGAGCGGGTGGTGGACCCGGTGGTGATGGCGGCGGCCACCGTGCTGCGGCTGCAGACCGTGGTCGCGCGCGAGGTCGCCCCCGCCGAGCAGGCCGTCCTCACCGTGGCGAAGCTGCGGGCGGGGGAGAAGGAGAACGTGATCGCCGACCACGCCACGCTCACCGTGAGCATCCGCGCCTACGACCAGGACGTCCTCCGACGGGTGGTGGCCGCCGTCCACCGCATCGCCGACGCCGAGGCGGCGGCCTCTGGGGCCCCGCGCCCGCCGGAGTACCGCGCGATCAGCTCCTTCCCGACCACCGTCAACGACCCGGAGGCGGCGGAGCAGGTCGGCGCCGCCTTCAGGGCGCGCTTCGGCGCCGAGCGGGTGGGAGAGATGGCGCAGCTGATCGGCAGCGAGGACGTCGGCGTGTTCGGCACGGCGGCAGGCGTCCCCTCGGTCTTCTGGGGCCTGGGCGCCGCCGCAGCGGAGGGTGAGGCGCCGGGCAACCACACGCCGCACTTCGCCCCGGTGGTCGAGCCGACGCTGTCGGCGGGAGTGGAGGCGCTGGTGGCGGCGGCGCTCACCCGGCTGGTGCCGGTGGCCGGGTGAGGGACCGACCCGCCCAGGCGGCAGGCGGGCAGCGGGCGAAGCGCTCCGTGCCGCCGACGCGCTGACCGGTCCGCCGTGGCTTGTCAGCCGGCCGCTTCGACGTGGGCCGCCAGGTTGGCCAGCGAGGAGGCGAGTCCGGACTCGTGGACCGCCTGGTCGATGCCCGGCGGCACGTCCACCGCGGTGACGGTCACCTCGGTCCCGGCGCCAGCGGCGGCCAGGTGCCAGGTCAACGTCATGGTGCCCGCGTACGACGGGTCCTCGGCCTCGAACACCGCCCGCTGCACCACGCGCTCCGGCCGCAGGAGATCGGCGAACTCGACCTCGACGACATCCGTCGCATCCGAGGTCTTGCCGGGGCTGCCGGCGGGGTCGAGGTAGGTGAGGACCATACGGAACCCGCCACCGGGCCGGGGCTCCCACCACTCGACCCGCCCGCGCATGCCGTCGGGCGGCAGCCACGCTTCGAGGGAGGCCCGGTCGAGCAGGGCGGCGTAGACAGTCGTCGGCGGTGCGGCGATCACCCTGCGGGCGCGGTCCGTCCGGTTCATAGCCCGATGGTAGGGCTCGCCGGGCGCCGCTGGGCCCGGTCAGCGTCGGAGGCGTGAGCCCGGCACCCCGACGAGGGGGACGGAGGCGCCGGGCGGTCGCGGGCGGCGGTCAGGCCGGGCTGGGCTGCGGACGCACCAGCCGGATCACCTCGGCGGGCCCCCGGCAGGTGACGGTGAACCACACGGCAGAGGTGTCGGGGAGGGGACAGTTGGAGCGCCTCATAGAAGTGTCCACGTGGGACAGGGCCGAGATCCTGATCGTGCCCCACCCGACGTGGAACCATCCGGGCCTCGACGGCGGATTCCGGATGCTTCGGTTGCCGGGGGTGCGGACGATTCTCTATCTGGAGACCACTGCGGAGGGCAGTGTGATCGTCGCACCGGCTCTGATCGAGGAACACGCATCGCTCTTGGGTGATCTGAGGGCGCTCGCTCTCCCGCCGGACCCTTCACGTGCCCTCATAGACGAGGTGCGAGGAGAGTGCACGTGAGCACGTTGCGGACACTTGGCACAAGGCGTCGTACAGCAAGGGCGACACGAACTGCGTTGAAGTGGCGTACACGGAGGTGGGCGGAGCGGCGATACGTGACACCCAGCACCGCCGCTTCGGACACCTGGCATTCGGTACTGACGAGCGCCTCTAAGCGCGAAGCGAGGTCCGTTGACACGGAGAAAAGCAACGCCTTCGATCCGACACGGATCACCCCCGGAAACGTTCCTGGGGCGAGCACGCCTCCATGCTCGGTTCCTTCGTCACCCTGGACTTTCCGGGAGAGGACTATCCAGACGTCGTGTACCAGGAGTCCCAGATGGACCTGTCCCGTGCCCAGTGGCGCAAGAGCCGCCAGAGCGGCAACAACGGCGGACACTGCGTCGAAGTGTCAGCGCTTCCGGGTCGAGACGTGACCGTGGAGAACAAGGCTGGCGAGGATGCGGTGTTCGTGGTTCGCGACTCGAAGAACCGCGACCGCGCTCCACTAGTCTTCACCCGCGCCGAGTGGGACGCCTTCGTGGCCGGCGTGAAGAACGGTGAGTTCGACAGCGCTGCCCTACTCGCGGCTATGCGGGCAACGGCGACGCTCTGAGAATCAGATCGGAGCCACCAACCCCGCCAAGACCTCCTCCGCGTGCGTCCACAGCAGCGCCGCCCCCGCGTCCGGCAGCAGGTGGTGGCGGGCGTTCGGCAGGCGGCGGGACAGCCGCGTGCCGTGGTCGGGGGAGTGGGTGGCGCCCGGGTCGTGGGCGCCGTACCAGAGGTGCGCCGGCACCGTGATCGCGGTCAGCGCGAACGGCCAGCGCCCGAAGGTCAACGCCAGGTCCCGCGCGTAGCCGGCCGCGCCTTGGGCGAAGCCCTCCGCCAGGGCGCGGCGGTACGCGGGTTCGAAGCGGGGATCGGTGTAGACGGCGCGGTCGGCGGCCGAACTCGTGTCCATCACGATCCGCCACAGCGTCTCGGCGTTCATGCTCCTGGCGAGCGACGCCTCGAACCCGGCCGGGTCCGTGCGGGCGGCGCCGACCATCCCCGCGACCTCGGCGGGCAGGAGTCCAGCGAGCTGCGGATCGCCCAGGTCGTCCTGGCCGGAGACCACCGCCACCGCCTGCACTACCCCCGCGGCGGCGCACGCCAGCGCGAACGGCGCGCCCTGGGAGAAGCCCACGGCCAGCGGATCACGCAGCCCGAGCGCCGCCACCAGATCCGCCACGTCGCGCGCCCAGCTGTCCAGCGTCCGCCCTGGATCGGGGTCCGAGGCGCCCAGTCCCGGACGGTCCACCGCGACCAGCCGCACGCCGAGCCGCTGCAGCAGTCCGGCTCCGAACCCGAGGCTGCGCCCCATGGCGGCGCCGGAGCAGAACAGCACCGGACGACCGTCCACCGGTCCCCACGCCGCCCACCCCAGCCGTCGGCCGCCGGGAAGCGCGGTCGTGCCGGCACGCTCGGGTTCCACCACTCCAAGATCCACGCCGGGCAGCGTAGGGGGCGCCCCCCGGGTGCACCAAGTGATTTACGGGACGAGGGGGGCCGGTCCGCGCGTCCACGGCCGTGGACCCGGCGCGGTCGAAGAGCAGGGAACCATCGCTCATGGATGGCTGCGCAACGTCCAGCTGTGGTCACATAACGTGATGCGTGCCAGGTCGGCGGGGTGCTACTCTCCGTGACGAAGGTCCAGGGAGACCTGGCGACCGTCACGTGAGAGGAGCGCACCCATGACCCGACTGCGCAACTGCCTCATCCTGATGACCACCGCCGCGCTGCTCAGCCTGGCGACCCCCGCCGTGGCCGACGACGAGATGGCCGCGCTGAGGCGTGTCACCGTCAAGGTGAAGTGCACGAAGATCCGGCTCAGCGACAACAGCGGTGTCGGGCACGTCTTCGGCACCGGTACGGCCAAGACCTACGCTCTCGCGGAGAAGGCCGCGGTCAAGAACGCCAACGACCAGATGCCGCGCGGCTACCGCGCCAAGCACTGCCACCCCGTCCGCTGACCAGAAGAGCTGACCAGAAGAGGATGCGCGTTGTCCGAGAACCCCGACCTGTACGAACTGCGGCTCGGCGTCTACGGGACCCCTGACGAGGTCGCCCGGCTCGCCGAATCGGCTCGGGGCATGCTCGGGCAGCGCGCCCGCGGTCCGGCATCCGCGCTCTCGGCGTGGGCACTGCGCGTCGACTCCGGCGACCAGCCCATCGAGCCCGCGGCCGGGGACGAGGTCCCCGCGTCGGAGATGACCGTCGCGGAGATGTACGACGACCTGCCCCAGCAGTGGCGCGACGAGCACCCCGGGGAGGAACCCGGGGCGCACACCACCGCGGTGATCCGGGCCGGTGTGCTGGCGCCGGAGGACACCGCCTACGACCTGCTCGACGCCCTCCAGCGGCTGGCCTGCCCGGACCCGGAGCACAGCGGGCCGTGCCCGATCCCCTGGCAGGCCGGGCTGACCCCTCCGGGTGAGGAAGACTCCCGGGCCTATCTCGGGTACCACTACGGTCATCTGCGTGGTGGCGGCCCGGGCGCGGCGTGAGGCGGCCGCCTCAGAGTTCGAACTCCTCGGTGAGGACCCGGTCCGCGCTGATCCCCTCGTCCCGGAGGCCGGCAGCCACCCGCTCCACGAACCCGGGGCTGCCGCACACGAAGAAGCGTGCGCGCCGGGCGGCCGGGCCGACCCTGCGGAGCACGTCGCGCGCGTCGAAGTCCGGACGGCCCGCCCCCGGGCCGGACACCGCGTTGACGTAACCGGCCCCGAGGCGGTCGCGGAGTTCGGCGCCGAACACCGCCTCCTCCGGCGAGCGGGTCACGTGGAACAGCGTCACGCCGGCCGGGTGCCGCCGCACCAGTTCCACGAACGGGGTGATCCCGACCCCGCCCGCGACCAGCACTGTGGGCCGGTCGCCCACCCGCGCCTCGCGGGTGAACGTCCCGTACGGCCCGTCGACGAACACCGTGTCCCCGGGGCGCAGCGCGCGCAGCCGCTCCGTGAACGGCCCCGCGTCCCGGACGGCGAACGCCAGCTCGCCGTCCGCCGCGCACCCCACCGCGCTGAGCGGGTGCGACGGCGCGAGCAGCGCGGTCCGCAGGTGGTAGAACTGGCCGGGCGCCGGACGCGGCGCGCGGCGGCCCTCCGGCGCGAGGGCATAGCCGGTGACGGTGTCGCTGAGCCGCTCGGTCCGCACCAGCCGGTACCGCGGGGACAGCAGCGGTCCTGCGAGCCGCCAGGCGCAGACCGCCGCGAACGAGCAGGCCAGCGCCAGCCAGTACGCCCGCAGCCACGGCAGTTCGGTGAGGAACGTGCCGAGGTAGTAGGAGTGCACGAACACGAGCACCGCCAGCGGATAGGACAGGTAGTGCGTGTAGCGCCAGGTCCGATACCGCACCGCGGCGCGCAGCAGGGTGCTGGTGAGCCACAGCGCCAGGAACATGCCCACCGCGACGCGCCCCAGCGACGTGAACGAGGACTCCGGCCAGGTGAAGTCGATCCGGACGAGGTACCAGAGGTCATGGTGCTCGGCGGTCATCTCCAGGAGCGGGTGCAGCAGCACGAAGAACGCCCCGCCCGAGCCGAGCCAGGCGTGCAGCCGGACCACGGCGACCCGGTCGGCGGTCAGCAGGGCCGAGACGCGCCGCGCACCGAGCAGCACCTGCCACCAGATGAGCAGCGCGCCGAGGAAGCCGGTGACGTTGGCCAGGCCGGGCAGGGTCCCGCCGGCCTCGTCCAGCCGGCCGAGCAGGGGCAGGAACGGCAGCGCCGAGAGCCCGATGGCGGTCGCCACGTGCGACACGCGCAGCCGCGGCGCGGCCTCCGGTCCGGCCCGCCGAGGGAGGGTGCTGTCACGTTCGGTCATCCGGAGCGTCCTCCGCGCGGTGGTCGTTCAGTCGGGGCGGTGTCAGTCGTGGCCGGTCGCGATGGCCGGTGGTGGTCCCGGTGGCGTCCCGTCCGCGGGGCGCGCACGCGCCAGGCGCCCGGAGCGGCCGGCGGGGCGCAGGCCGCGTCAGGCGGTGTCATCGGCCACCGCCTCCGCGCGGTAGTCGCCCAGGTTGGCCGAGCGCCGCACCCGTCCCTCGCGGTCGACGGTGAGCCAGGCCGCTGACGGGTCCAGTTCCGCGACCTGCCTTGGTCCCGCCCGGGTGCCGAGGATGACGAGGCACGTGGCCGCCACCTCCGCCGCCGCCAGGTCGGTGGCCAGCACGGTCGCCTGCAGGCAGTCGGACTCCGCCGGCCGACCGGTCCGCGGGTCGAGGACGTGGTGCGCGGCGCGGCCTTCCCGGTCCCGCCAGGCGCGTCGGGTGACGCTGCTCGTGGCGACGGCGACCCTCTCAGTGAGCGCCAGAATGTCCGCCGGCCCGGTCCGCAGCGGGTGCGCGACACCGATCCGCCACGGCGGGTCGGCCGGGCTCCGCCAGGCGACGAGGTCACCGCCGGCGTCGATCAGGCCGCGGCGGACCCCCCGCTCGCGCAGCCCGTCGGCGGCCTGCTGCACGCTCCAGCCCTTGACGAATCCGCCCAGGTCCACGGCCAGGCCGGGCGAAAGCGTGACGAGTCGGCGGTCGTGGTCGATCTCCACTCGCGGCGGCGACGCGGGAGCCGGCGCGGGCGGGGCCGCGCCGGCCCCCGGCGCGGGACCGGCCGCGATCTCCGCGAAGTCGCGGTCGTACCCCAGCGCCGCTATCTCGGCCCCGAGGAACGGGTCGAACACACCGCCGGTCCGCCGCTGGAACTCGCACGCCGCGGCCAGCACCGCGGTGAACATCGGCGCCACCCGGACCGGGCGCCCCTGCGCCGCGCCCACCCGGCGGGTGTCGCTGTCCGGGGCGAACCGGGTGAACACCCGTTCCACCTCGCGCAGCCAGCCCAGCGCGGCCACCGCTTCCGCGGGCGCCAGGCCGGCGACGAGCACGTCGGTGCCCATCACCCGGTCGCGGACCGCTCGCCCGCTCACCGGCCGTGGAGGAGGGCCCGGCTGCTCGGGCCGGGCACCGGTCCAGGCACCGCCCGGTTCCGCCCTACCCATACCGGTCACCAGCGCCGGCGAGCGGACCGCTGCCCCCGGGGGCCCGCCGGTCCCGGGCGCCCGGCGGGCCCCCGGCGCACGGACGTGCCCGGCCCGGCAGACCCGGTACCACCGGGGCGCCGCCCAAAGACGCGCGTCGGGAGCCGCACGCGCTGCTGGTGTCCGGCGGCACGGGAGCCCTCCCCGCTGCGGCCAGCGGCGCGGCGGGACGGATCACGAGCCCTGGGTGAAGGTGGTGAGCACGGCCGGGTCCAGGGTCTCCCCGGGAGTGAAGACGGCGCCGACGTCCGCCAGCAGCTCTCCCTCCCGTGCGGCACCCGCGGGCAGGTACTCGACCTGGGCGCTGCTGCTGTCGGGCTGGTCGCCCACCGTGATGGTGCCGCTGTGCAGCACCCGGTTCTCCCAGCGGATGTTGCCCTCGATCCGGTAGGTGTAGCGGCCGGCGGGCACCGGGCGGCCGTCGCGGTCGGCGCCGTCCCAGTACACGGTGTGCCGGCCGCTCGGTTGCGCGGGGCGGCTCGCGCTCTCGACCTCGGCCTGCGACGCGGACTCCCAGCCCGAGGTCTCGCGCCACAGCGAGAGCGACATCGGGCGGCGCGCGTAGCCGCCGTTGGCGGTGAAGCTGGTGGCGAACAGGGTGCGGACGTACTCGCCGTCCTCGTCCTCGATCCAGATCGCGATCTGGTTGCTGGCGAGCTGGGGCAGCCGGTTGAGCTGGTAGCTGACCGCTACCAGCCCGAGCGTGTCAGCGGCGGGGACGGGGGCGCCCGGCTCGGCGTCGCCCGGCGCCGGGCTCGGGCCGGCCGCCACCGACATCGGCGGCCGGTCGGCGACCTGGTAGCCGAAATGGGCGCCGGCGGCCACGGTGGCCACGCCGGTGACGACCACCAGCGGCACGACCACCCGGATCCTGCGGTCGGGCATTCGGCTTCGGTCCTTTCGTGGGGAGCGGGGCGGCCACCGTCCGCCCCGCTCGACGTCTCCGGCTCGACCGCGCAGGCCGGTTTCCCGTTCCCGCCACGGGAGGCCGGTTTCCCGTTCCCGCCACGGGAGGCTGTCCCCGACCGCGGGTCGCTCCGGCCGCGCGTCGCTCCGGCCGGGTGGCGGTGCCGCCGGTCAGTGGAAGGCGAACACCCGCGCGGGTCCGCCGAAGCCGCCGCGGTGCTTGGACGCGCCGACCACGATGGTGGCCCCGCTGGCCGGGACGCTTCCCAGGTTGTTGAGGTTCTCGATGCCGTACAGGCCGGCGGGCAGCAGGATCTGGTGGGTGTCGGGGTTGTCCGACCCGCCGGCGTCCAGCGAGGTGCTGTCCACCCCGGCCCCGACGATCGACCGCTCCTCCACCAGGAACGCGGTGGCCTCGGGGTCGATCCCCGGCCAGCGGAACACGCCGTCGGGCCCCTGGTTGAGGTAGGCGCCGGGGATGTCCACCCGCTTGCTCCAGCCGGAGTCCATCGCCACGAACGCGCCCTTGGGGATGCGCCCGTAGCGGCGCTCGTAGCGGCGGATGTCGGAGAGCTCCAGCCGGGCGCTGGCGTCGTTCTCCGCACGGTCCCCGATCCGGATGACCACCAGGGGGGCCACCAGGGACTGGACGGGGATCTCGTCGAGGAACCCGCTCTCGTTGGAGAAGTGCGCCGGAGCGTCGATGTGCGTGCCGCTGTGCTCGTCCAACGTCATGACGTAGGCGTTGAAGCCGTCGGTCTCCAGGAAGCGCCGCTGCTCGTAGACCGGCGGCGGTGACAGCGGGTAGAAGATCGGGAAGTCCGCGCTCAGCGTGTGGGTGAGGTCCTTGACCTTGCGCCGGAGAAGCCCCTGGGCGTCGGCGTGCGCGACGACTCCGGTAGGCAGCACGGAGACGGCGGCGGCCACGCCGGTCACCCCCGAGAGCCGGAACAGGTTGCGGCGCGACACCGCCTGGCCGATCATCGACCGCTTCTTCGGCTCGGGCTCGCCGGCGACCTGGACCGCGCCCTCCTCGCCCGTGCGGCGGACGTAGGGGTGGTCGTCACCGAGCCGGCGCTTGTCCGACTCTCCGTAGTCGATCTGCTGCATGACGTGCGGACCGCACATGGGAACGCTCTTTCCGATGACGCCTTACTTGAAGGCTGGGGGATGACAGACACGTTCTCAAGCTAAGATGCCTGAAGAACATAAGGGTTCTGATACTTACTGTCGAGACGCGGAGATCACAGTGGCCACGTCCGGTCAGGGTGCCGGGGCTTCTGCGGCACGCGCGCAGCAGGCCGCCGGGGGTGAGCGCTCGGCACGCCACGCAGGCGTCTTCCGTTCACGCGCCGCGCGGCTGTGTTGCGTTCAAGCGCCACTCAGGCTAAGACAAGATCTCGCACACCACCGTGCCGGGGGTCAGCACCGCTCCGACGTCGGCGGACAGGCCGCGGACGGTGCCGGCGCGGTGGGCGAGGATCGGCTGCTCCATCTTCATCGCCTCCAGGACGACCACGAGATCGCCCTCGGCGACGTCCGCGCCGTCGGTGACCGCGACCTTGACCACGGTGCCCTGCATCGGCGTGGTGAGGGCGGCCCCGCCGGCCGCGGCGGCGGACCGGCGTCCGGCGGAGCGGCGCCGCGCGGACCTGGCCGGGACCGCGGCCGCGGCCGCCGGGGCGGGTACCCCCACCAGGTCGGCGGGCAGCGTCACCTCGATCCGCCGGCCGTCCACCTCGACCACGGCGCTGCGGCGCTCGGCGGGTGCGCCCGCCTCCGCCGCGGCGCCGTCGAACGGCGGGATCCCGGCGGCGAAGCCGTTCTCGATCCAGCGCGTGTGGACCGTGAACGGGCCGCTGGTGCCGACGGTCTCCGGGGCGAAGGCCGGGTCGGCGACGGCCGCGCGGTGGAACGGCAGCGACGTCGCCATGCCCTCCACCGCGAACTCGGCCAGCGCCCGCCGGGCCCGCTCCAGGGCCTCCCGCCGGTCGCGGCCGGTGACCACCAGCTTGGCCAGCAGCGAGTCCCACTCCGGACCGACGACGGTCCCCGCCTCGGCCCCGGCGTCCACCCGGACCCCGGGCCCGCCCGGCACGCGCCATCCGGTGACGGTGCCCGGCGCCGGCATGAAGTTGCGTCCGGCGTCCTCGGCGTTGATCCGGAACTCGAAGGAGTGCCCGCGCAGCACGGGGTCGTCGTAGCCGAGTGGTTCGCCTTCGGCGATGCGGAACATCTCGCGTACCAGGTCGATTCCGGAGACCTCTTCGGTGACGGGGTGTTCGACTTGG
>NZ_QEIO01000107.1 GCF_003336425.1 Marinitenerispora sediminis
CTCCTCGGTGCCGCGCCCGAGCCGCAGCGTCCACTGCGCCGCGTAGTCGCGGTGGTAGGCCAGTTCGTTGACACCCTTGGCGGCGATCGCCGCCAGCGCGGGGTCGGCCGAGGCGGTGAGCCGGGTGAACAGCGCGAGCCGCCAGGTGGCGAAGACGAGCAGCCGGGCGACCGAGCGCGCGAAGTCGCCGTTGGCGGCCTCGACGAGCCGGACGTTGCGGAACTGCCCGGCGTCGCGGAAGTAGGCGAGCGCGTCCTCGTCGCGGCCGGTGCCGTCGGCCCGGCCGGCGCGGGTGAGCAGCAGCCGGGCCTGGCCCAGCAGGTCGAGGGCGATGTTGGCGAGCGCGACCTCCTCCTCCAGTTCGGGGGCGTCGGTGCACCACTCGATCAGGCGCTGCGCGAGCACCAGTGCGTCGTCGCCGAGCATCAGGCAGTACAGGGCGAGGTCGCCGGCGGGCACCTCCGGCGGTACGGGTGCGTCCGCGCCGGCCGCCGACTCGGCGAGCGGGGCGGTGAACCCGGTGCCGAACGCCCAGCGGGCGTCGCCGGCGTGCTCCTGCGCCAGGGCGTCGTAGGCGCTGTCGCCGCTCATGGCTTCCTCCGTGCGGTGCGGGTCCGGACCGGCGGCCGTGCCGCTCACATGTGCGGCACGTCGTCCGGGATCGGGTAGAAGGTGGGGTGGCGGTAGACCTTGTCGCCGCTGGGGGCGAAGAACGGGTCCTTCTCGTCGGGGCTGGACGCCGTGATGTCGTCGGAGCGCACCACCCAGATGCTCACGCCCTCGTTGCGGCGGGTGTAGAGGTTGCGCGCGTTGTGCAGGGCCATGGCGGGGTCGGCCGCGTGCAGCGAGCCGACGTGCACATGGTTGAGGCCGCGCCTGCCGCGCACGAACACTTCGAAGAGCGGCCACTCCGGCCGCGCCGCGGACTCGCTCATGCCGGCACCTCCCCTGGCCGCCGGGCGCCGCGCGCGGCGTAGGCGGCGGCCGCCTCGCGCACCCAGGCGCCCTTCTCGTGGGCCGCGCGCCGGCGGCGCAGCCGCTCGGCGTTGCACGGCCCGTGGCCGGAGACGACCCGCCGGAACTCCTCCCAGTCGGGCTCGCCGAAGTCGTGGTGGCCGCGTTCGGGGTTCCACCGGAGCTGCTCATCGGGCAGGGTGACGCCGAGCTTCTCGGCCTGCGGGACGGTCATGTCGACGAACCGCTGCCGCAGCGTGTCGTTGGTGTCGCGCTTGATGCGCCAGGCCATGGACCGCTGGGTGTTCGGCGACTCCGCGTCCGGCGGGCCGAACATCATCAGCGACGGCCACCACCAGCGATCGGTGGCGTCCTGCACCATGGCGCGCTGCTCCGGGGTGCCGGCCATCATCCGCAGCAGCAGTTCGTAGCCCTGCCGCTGGTGGAAGGACTCCTCCTTGCAGATGCGCACCATGGCGCGGGCGTAGGGGCCGTAGGAGCTGCGGCACAGCGGCACCTGGTTGCAGATGGCGGCGCCGTCGACCAGCCAGCCGATGACGCCGACGTCGGCGAAGGTGAGGGTGGGGTAGTTGAAGATCGACGAGTACTTCTGCCGGCCGGAGATCAGCCGCTCGGTGAGGTCGGCCCGGTCCACGCCGAGCGTCTCGGCGGCCGCGTACAGGTACAGGCCGTGCCCGGCCTCGTCCTGCACCTTGGCGAGCAGGATCGCCTTGCGCCGCAGGCTGGGGGCGCGGGTCAGCCAGTCGCCCTCGGGCTGCATCCCGATGATCTCGGAGTGCGCGTGCTGGGCGATCTGGCGGACCAGGGTCGCCCGGTAGCCGTCGGGCATCCAGTCGCGGGGTTCGATGCGCTGGTCGGCGGCGACCCTGCCGTCGAAGTGCCGCTGGAGGTCCGGTTCCGCCGCGGTGCCGCCGTCCGCCGTCCGGGTGGTCATCCCGCCCCACCTTCCTTACCGAACATTCGGTCAGTAATTAGTCTGGCGCACATCCCCCGGCCGCACAAGGCCGCTCGGCCCGGCCGCGGCCGGATCCGGCCGCGACCCGGTGGGAACCGGACGCGCCCGCGCCGGCTCTGATGTCCGCACACGGGCGTTTCACGGACGGAGGACCGCGGTGCGGGCACGGCGACGGACATGGACAGGGCCGCGGCGGGCGGCGGTGGCGGCCGGTCCGGCGGCGGTGCTGCTCGCCGCGGCGGGGTGCTCCTTCTCCCTCGGCGTCGGCGGCGCCAGCGTCGGGTCGGACGACGTCGCCAACGAGGTCGCGCGGCAGCTGGAGGAGCAGGTCGGCCGGGCTCCGGACGACGTCTCCTGCCCCGAGAACCTGCCGGGCGAGGTGGGCGCCTCGGTCCGCTGCGAGCTCACGGCGGACGGCGAGGCCTACGGGGTCACCGTGACGGTCACCGAGGTCGAGGGGACCCGCGTCGCCTTCGACGTGCGGGTCGACGACCAGGCCGGCTGACTCCGGGCCGGCTGACTCCGGGCCGGCGGGCGGAGCGGTCGCGGCCGGGGCGGCCAGCCGGCGGCGTCAGCCCCGCGTGCCCAGGGTCGAGGCGCGCGCCATGAGCTCGGGCCGCATCCGCAGCGACTCGACGTGCTCGCCGGCGATGAGGGCGACCAGCGCCAGCGCGGCCTGCCGCCCCATCTCGCGCATCGGCGAGCGCACCGTGGTCAGCGCCACCGGCAGCTCGGCGGCCAGCGGAACGTCGTTGAAGCCGACCACCGCGACGTCGTCGCCCACCCGCAGCCCGGCGTCCCGGATGGCGCCCATGGCGCCGATGGCGGCGAAGTCGTTGACGGCGAACAGCGCGGTCGGGCGCGGGGTGCGCGCCAGCAGCTCCTCGGCCGCCTCCCGGCCGCCGCGCACGTCGAAGCCGGAGCGCAGCACGTTGGCGTCCGGGACCGGCAGTCCGGCGTCGGCGAGGGCCGTGACGAAGCCGCGGGTGCGCTCGATCCCGGTGGAGGCGTAGGGCTCGCCGGCGATCACCCCGACGTCGCGGTGCCCCAGTCCGACCAGGTGCTCGGCGGCCATCCGGCCGCCCAGCACGTCGTCGCAGGTCACCGAGACCACTCCGGGCAGCCGCCGGGAGGTGAGCACGATCTTCGTGCCGCGCCGCCGGAGTTCGTGCACCAGGGGCGAGTCGGTGCGGGCGTCGCCCAGGATCAGGCCGTCCACCCGGTTGGCGAGCAGCGTCGCCACGCGCAGCCGCTGCGCCTCGCGGTCGTCCCCGCTGTTGGCCACGACCGCCTGGTAGCCGGCCGAGGCGGCGCCCTGCTCGATGCCCTCGTAGATGGTGGCGAGCACGAGGTCGGTCAGGCGGGGCACCACCACGCCGAGCAGTTTCGAGCGGCCGGTGCGCAGGCTGGCGGCGGCCGGGTGCGGCAGGTAGCCGAGCCGCTGCGCCACCTCGCGCACCCGCGCGGCGGTCTCCGGGCCGACACCCTCGCTGCCGCGCAGCGCGCGTGACGCCGTGGTCACGTGCACGCCCGCCTCCCGGGCGATGTCGGCGAGCTTGGCCGGGCGGGCCGGCCGCGGCCACGGGCCGGCCTCCCCGCTGCCGCCGCCCTCCGGGGCCGGCCGCCCCGCCGCCGCGTGGCCGGACCCGTCCGGGACTTCACCGCTCACCGCGCCGCCCACCTCTCCTCCGTCGCGCCGACGCCTGGCCACATTCTGTCTCAGCCGCGCCGACACCCGTCATTTCGGGGTTCGTCGGCTCCGATGACGTTTCTGTTTCCGCCCTTGACCTGTGGCGCTCCTCACCGCATGATGTACGAAATCGTTTGCGCTAACGTTAGCGGAGGTCGCGTGCGTCATCTCGTTCTCTTGGGCACAGGTGGCACCATCGCCACCCGGACCGCCCCCCAGGGCCGCCGGGTGGACGTGGGCGCCGGCGAACTGCTGGCCGCCGCCGCCCGCGTCTGGGAGGTGCCGGAGGCCGCCGTCGAGGTGCGTGACGTCCGCCGGATCACCAGCTTCTCGGCCGGCGTCCCCGACGTCCTCGCGCTGGCCCGCGCGGTCCGCGCCGCGGCGGCCGGGGCCGACGGCGTGGTGGTCACGCACGGCACCGACACCCTGGAGGAGTCGGCGTTCCTGCTCGCGCTGGCGCACGGCGGCCCGGTTCCCGTGGTCGTCACCGGGGCGCAGCGCCCGTTCGACGACCCCGCTCCGGACGGTCCCCGCAACCTGGCCGCGGCGCTGCGCTGGGCCGCCGCCCCCGAGTCCGACGGCACCGGTGTGACAGTCGTCTTCGCCGACGCCGTGCTGCCGGCCGTCGGCGTCCGCAAGACGCACACCCTGGAGCTCGCCGCCTTCGCCGCGCCCGGGCGCGGGCCCATCGGGCACGTGGACGAGGCCGGCGTGCGCCGGCACCACACCGCGGCCCCGCCGGCGCCGCTGCTGGACGCGGCCGCCGACGACCTGCCGCGGGTGGCCGTGGTCCCCCAGTACCTGGGCGCCGACGCCTCCGACATCGAGCACGCGGTGCGCCGGGGCGCGCGCGGCGTGGTGGTCGCCGGCCTGGGCGCCGGCAACACCCCGCCCCCGGTCACCGCCGCCTGCCTCGACCTGCTCGCGGCCGGCGTGCCCGTGATGCTGACCAGCCGGGTCGGCGCCGGCCCGGTCGTGGGCCTCTACGCCGGAGGCGGGGCCGACCTCGCCGCCGCCGGCGCGATCCTCGCCGGCGACCTCTCGCCGTGGCAGGGCCGGCTGCTGCTGGCCGCCGCGCTGGCCGCCGGCGCCGCCGAACCGTCCTCGACGGCCGCCACCGTCGCCGAGCGCTGCCGGACCTGGCTGCGCGCCGCCGGCGCGGTGGACGGCACCCACCACCTGTTGGCGGGCGGGAGCGCCCCGTCCCAGACGAAAGGAACGTGACCGACATGGCCAAGGAGATCCTGGTCGCCTACGGTGTCGACGTGGACGCCGTCGGCGGCTGGCTGGGGTCCTACGGCGGGGAGGACTCCCCGTGCGACATCTCCCGCGGGCTGTTCGCAGGCGAGGTGGGCGTGCCCCGGATGCTGGAGCTGTTCCGGCGCGCCGGCATCACCACCACCTGGTTCTGGCCGGGCCACTCCATCGAGACCTTCCCGGAGGAGTTCGCGGCGTGCCATGAGGCCGGCCACGAGATCGGCGTGCACGGGTACAGCCACGAGAACCCGATCGCGATGACCCGTGAGCAGGAGTCGGCGATCCTCGACCACTGCATCGAGCTCATCCAGGCCCGCACCGGCCGGCGGCCCACCGGCTACGTCGCCCCGTGGTGGGAGTTCTCCCCGGTCACCAACGAGCTGCTGCTGGAGCGGGGGATCAAGTACGACCACTCGCTGATGCACCGGGACTTCGAGCCGTACTACGTGCGGGTCGGCGACTCCTGGACCAAGATCGACTACGACCGGCCGGCCGCGGAGTGGATGAAGCCCCTGGTGCGCGGCGCGGAGACCGGCCTCATCGAGATCCCGGCCTCCTGGTACCTGGACGACCTGCCCCCCATGATGTTCGTCAAGGCCAGCCCGAACAGCCACGGCTTCGTGAGCCCCCGCGACGTCGAGCAGCTCTGGAAGGACCAGTTCGACTGGGTGTACCGCGAGCACGACTACGCGGTGTTCACCATGACCGTGCACCCCGACGTCTCCGGCCGCCCGCAGTCGCTGCTCATGCACGAGCGGCTGATCGACTACATCAACGGCCACGAGGGCGTCCGGTGGGCCACCTTCGACGAGATCGCCGACGACTTCGCGCGGCGCCGGCCGCGCGCCTGACCGCCGCGGGCGGGAGCCTCCCGCGCTCCCGCCTGGCGGCGGCCGCCGAGCTGACCGGCCGGTGCGGCCCGCTGCTGCCGGAGCCCGGGGCCGACGGCAGCACACACGCCGTCCGCACCGCTGACGTCGCGCCCGCCGCGCTGGCGGTGTGGAGCGCGGTGCTGCACGCCTGCGGGCTGGCCGCGGAGGGCGATGTCCGGCTCACCGCCGGCGGCCCGGGCGTCCTGCTGCGCGGCGCCGAGGCACACGTGCGCGAGCACCCCGGCGGGGCGCCGGCGGCGGTGGAGCTGTCCGCTCCTCGCGGGGCGTGGACGCTGCTGGACCACCTCGTCGCGACTCTCCCGGCGGCGTGACCCGGCGCAGCCCCGGCGGAGTGCGGCGGCGGAGGCACGGGCGCCGGTGCGGCGGCGGAGGCACGGGCGCCGGTGCGGCGGCGGAGGCACGGGCGCCGGTGCGGCGATCGCCTGCCGGCCGCGGCCTGCGCGGGCGCGCGGGCCGGGTGTGCTGTTCCCGGAGGTCGGCGACGGGCGACGCGCTGAGCGGGGTGCTCGAACGGGGCGAGGACCTCTGGTTGCGATGTGGACCGTGACGTCCGCACCGGTGCCCAGGAGGCCCCGGTCCACCGCACCGCCCCCGCTGTCCGCGACCGGCAGACCGCGTCCGGCCCGGTGCGTCGCCGACGACGCCTGGCCGCTGCACCGGGCGGCCCAACGCTTCCAGGCCAGCCGGCCCACCGCCGCCCGCTCACCAGCACCACGGCCGGCCCCCGCCGGCCACCCGCGACCAGGCCACCCGCACGCCTGTCCGCCGCCATGGACACCCCCGACCGGGTGAGCTCGTCCCCATCGCCGCCAAGGAGCTCGGCCGAATCCCCGATGGCCGCGGCCGCAAGGCCCCGGGCCGCGCAGGCGGCCGCACGAACACCAGCGCACCCAGCCAAGCCCGCCCGCACACCGCGCCGGATGACCACTCCCCGCCTGCCGAGACCCAAAAACCCGCCCGATGAGACGACGGCCGCCCGCGCGGCGTTCCTACCGCGAACCGCCGCGGCGTGACCGTCGAACGCGCACTCACCGGCACCGCCTGGGCCCACAGCGCCAACGCCCCGGCGACAGGCCTGCCGTGCCCCGGGCATCAGCCCTCTCCGGACCCGCCCCTCCTGGCCCCAGGCCAACGGCAAGGTCGAACGCCTCCACCCACTCCCGGGACGAATAGGCCCACCGTCAGCCCCACCCCTGGGAGACCGCACGCCAGGCAGCGCTCCCCGACCGGCTGGACTGCTACGACCGCTCCACCGGCCCCGCACCCGGGATCAGCGGCCCACCCGCGTTCCGCGTCACCAACCTCCGTGGTCACTACATCTGGCCTGCGGGGAGGTCGCGCCAGGCCGGGGCCGACCCGGCGCGCGACGGACGCCGCGCGGGCGCACGGCAGCGTCCGCTTCCGCGGACCCGAGACCGTCCATGCCGGTCGGGATGCTGGGCACCGACCACCTGGCCGTGCGAAGCCGGTCGCGTCGGACCGTGGCGTTCACCGCCTGGGGCCGCTCGCGGCGCGCGTACCGGGAGTCCGCCGCCAGGACGCGCCGCGACCGCGGGGGCCGGGCGAAAACCGCGGTCCCCTGCCGAAGCCAGCCGGGAGCCCCCGCCCCGGCTCCCCGGCGGGCGGCATGGATGGGCACGCTCCGCACCGTCCGCGGCTTCCGGACGGGCGGAGCGGCCCTCGGTCGCGCCGGTGCCGCGCCGAGGACGGGGCGCCGCCGTGCGGAGGGACGACGAGCGCGCTCCCCGGGACGCCGGGGGCGGCCCGCAAGCGCCGGTCCCCGGTGCGCTTCGCCGTGGGCGCGGACGGTCCAGCGAACCCCCGCCAGCGATGGAGCGGTGCGGGAGCCGCCCCGGTCAGGCGAGCCGGGCCGGGAAGCCGCCCGTGGCCACCGGTCCCCAGCGCTCCGGGGTGATCCGCAGCAGCGCCTTGCCCTGGCGGCGCATCGCGTCGCGGTACTCGTCCCAGTCGGGGTGCTCGCCGGAGATGACGCGGAAGTACTCGACCAGCGGCTCCACCGCCTCCTCGCCGTCGATGACCTCGGCGGTGCCGTCGACCTGGACCCAGGGGCCGTCGAAGTCGTCGGAGAGGACGAGCACGCTGACCCTGGCGTCGCGCCGGGCGTTGCGGGCCTTGGCGCGCTCCGGGTAGGTGGAGACCACGATCCGGCCGGCGGTGTCCACACCGCAGGTGACCGGTGACGCCTGGGGGGCGCCGCCGGCGCGGCGGGTCAGGACGATCGCACGGTGCCGGGGGCGGACGAAGTCCAGCAGCTCGTCGCGGGTGACCTTGGTGTTGGTCGCGATCCTCGGGCTCACGTGGTGCTCCAGACGTCTCGGTCGGTGGGGCGGACGGCGGCGCAAGCCGTGCCGAAGCGATCGTAGGGGAAGAGGGGCGGTCCGCACCGGACGCGCCGGCCGGGGCGGGTCAGCGCCGGACCTCGCCGGGGACGCGCAGCGGGGTCCCGCCCGGGACCCCGCGCTCGCCGGCGTCGCGCTCACTGCCGGAGCGGTGCCGAGGTGCGGTCGGCCAGGTCACGGACCTCGGCCGGCCCGCGCGGCTGGACGGTGCCAGGTCAGAGGCGTCGCCGGTGATGGGGCCTGCGGGCAGAGCCGGCGCACCCGGGCCGCCCCCGCGCGGGTGGACGGGCGCTCGGCACGGCCGTCCGTGCCGACGATGACGTGGTCGGCACCGACCAGGTCGACGAGGCGGTCGATGTTGTCGGCGAAGTCGTCGGGACCGGTCCCCCGCTCCGGGCCGGTCCGGGTGCGAAAGGCCCGACGTGGCCGCCGGCCCCCGAAGCGCCGCCCTCCTCGGCGAGCCGGCGGACCACCTCGTCGCTCGTGCCGCGCGGGCCGCGAAGCGCCGCCGCCCGGCGGGGGTGACGAGGACGGGGCGGCCGGACAGCTCGGCAGCCTCCCGTGTGCCGCGCTCGCCGGTGTGCGGCGGATCGGTCGCGGCCCCGAGGCTGTCGGCGTCCCCGGCCCCCAGAACATGGCAGGAGGCACGGCGGCCGCGCCCGCCGCACGGCCCGCGCGGCCCCGGGCGGGACGGGTCAGCCCGGCTCGCCCGCCGGGAATGCGGGCAGCACGTACCGGGCCAGCTCCTCCAGCATGTCGGCCATCGGGCGGCGGCTGAGCCGCAGGTTCAGCATGAGCTGGTTCACCCCGATCGCCTCCAGCTCCTCCAGCAGGTCCAGCAGCGGCTCCCGGCCCATGGAGTGGCCGCCGTGCCCCAGCGCGCGCGACGGCGCGACCGGGTCCTCGCTGAGGTCGAGTGCCATGCCCTGGGCGAACGGCCGGAACCTCCCGCCGGCGGCCCCCTCCGTCAGCCGCCGCCAGCGTCTGACGTTGAGCGCCTGCTGCTCCACGGGCACGGTGAAGAACAGCCAGCCGTCGGCGTGCTCGGCGATCCACTCCACGCTCTGCCCGCCCCGGCCCGTCATCAGCATCGGCAGCCGGTCGTGGACGGGCTTGGGCAGCAGGTCCATCCGCCCCGACACCGCGCCGAACGGGGAGTCGATCGGCGCGCTCGGGGTGCGCCCGGCCTGCCGGACGTACTCCCAGGACTGCCGGATCCGCTCGCCGACCGCCTCGCGGTCCCCGGTCGGCAGGCCGAAGGCGCGCAGCTCGTCGGGGCGGTCGCCGCCGGCCACGCCGAGCAGCATGCGCCCGCCGGAGAGGTGGTCCACCGACGCCGCGGCCTTGGCGACGTGCGCGGGGTGCCGAACCGGGAGCACGACGGCGGCCGTTCCCAGGCTGATCCGGCTGGTCACCGTGCTGAGCGCCCCGAGGTACACCCAGGGGTCGAGGACCTGGCCGGCGTCGCCCTGGTGCGGGACCAGGAACGGGACGTCGCGCAGCCACAACGACGCGAATCCCGCCCGCTCGGCGGCGCCGGCCAGCTCCAGGTGCCGCTCCAGGGTCGGCGCCTTGCCGCGGAAGGACTCCAGCGGGGCGATCAGCCCCAGCGTCAGCCGTCCCTCGGGGAAGGCGCGGACCATCCCCGGGTGCGCGGCGAAGGGCCGGCGGGTCCGGCCGTAGGCGTCCATGGCGTCCCTCCCGGAAGCGGCGCGCGCCCTAGTTCCAGAGGTCAGCGAGCAGCTCGTAGGAGCGCAGCCGGTCGGCGAAGTCGTAGGTCTCGGTGACGACCATCAGCTCGGACACGCCGGTGCGCTCGACGAACTCGGCCAGCCCCCGGCGCACCGTCGCGGGGTCGCCCACGACCGACGCGCTGAGCTTGGCGTCGGCCATCCGCCGCTCGGCCTCGCTCCAGACGGCCGCCATGTCGTCCTTGGGCGGCTGGAGCTGCTGGGGGCCGCCGCGCGCGAGCGCGAGGAACCGCTGCTGGACGGAGGTGAACTGCCGGCGGGCCTCGGCGGCGTCCTCGGCGACGAGCACGTTGACCCCGGCCATCGCGTAGGGGCGCTCCAGCGCGGCCGAGGGCCGGAAGTTGTCCCGGTAGTGGGTGAGCGCGTCGTGCAGCAGGTCGGGGGCGAAGTGGGAGGCGAAGGCGTAGGGCAGGCCGAGTTGGGCGGCCAGCGCCGCGCCGAACATGCTGGAGCCGAGGATCCACACCGGCACCTCGGTGCCCTGGCCGGGCACGGCGCGCACCCGCTGGGTGGGGGTCGCCGGCGCGAGGTAGCGGCGCAGCTCCTCGACCTGGGCGGGGAAGTCGTCGTGCTCGGTGCGCCCGCGCCACAGCGCGTGGGTGGTCCACGGGTCGGTGCCGGGGGCGCGGCCCAGGCCGAGGTCGATCCGGTCCGGGTACAGGGTGGCGAGCGTGCCGAACTGCTCGGCGACGACGAGCGGCGCATGGTTGGGCAGCATCACCCCGCCGGAGCCGACCCTGATGCGCCGGGTGGCGCCGGCGACGTGCCCGATGAGAACGGCCGTCGCCGAGCTGGCCACGCCCGCCATGTTGTGGTGCTCGGCCAGCCAGAACCGCCGGTACCCCCGTTCCTCGGCGCGGCGTGCCAGCTCGGTGGTGTTGCGCAGCGCGTCGGCCGCGGTCGCGCCGCTGACGATGGTGGCCAGGTCGAGGATGGACAGGGGAACGTCAGCCGCTGCGGCCACGTCGGACACCTCCGGTCGGTGGGGGCCGCCCCGCTCCCCGCCGGCACGGGCGGCGGGGGCGCGGTGAGGGCGGCCGGTCGTCTACCCGGCGTCAACACCCCCGGCCCGGCGAATCTGCCTCAGCCCGGCGTGGTGTGGGCCACACGCCCGGCGCGCACCGCCTCGTTGACGCAGCGCAGCACCGGCGGGCGCACGGCCGCCGCGTGGTCCAGGCCGGCGCCGCCGGCGACCGTGAAGGTGTGCGTCTCTCCGGGGAGCAGGGTGAGCAGCATGTCGTCGGCCTCGGCATCGGCCGCCAGCCGGTCGGCGAACAGCGCCAGGTCGCGCAGCGGGGTGCGCGCGGTCACGGCGACCCGCAGGTCCCCGCCGCGTTCGGTCACCTCGGTCTCGAAGCGCGGAGCGGGGTAGGCGACCTCGGTGTCCTCGGCGAAGAACCACACCGCGCGGTCGGCGGGCGTGCCCGAGTCGGCGGTGACGAACTCGCGGGCGGTGTCCGCGGGCTGCGCCACCCGGGCCGGCACCGGGAGGCGGACGACGGCGCGCGGCGGCACGGTGGCGCTCACCTTCTCGCGGGCCAGCACGGGCCCGGCGAGGTCGTGGCGGGCCACGGCCACCGCGGGCCGCCAGGCGCGGTCGGTGTCGTTGCACAGCGCCAGTTCCAGGCCGCCGCCGTCGGCCGGGCCCAGGACGAGCAGCCGGTCGGCGTAGACCCGGCGCAGCGCGTACCAGAGCGGCTTGCGCCGGGCGTCGCCATCGACCGCCGCCCAGGAGATGACCGGCCAGCAGTCGTTGAGCTGCCACACCACCGCTCCCGAGCACAGCGGCCACAGCGACCGGAAGTGGCCGACCCCGAGCGTGATCGCGCGCGCCTGATTGACCTGGGCGAGGTAGTGCCAGTCGTCGAATCCGTCCGGTTCCGGGAAGTGCCACCGCAGGCCGTCGGCGAGCTTGCGGACGCCGTCCCTGGCCCGCTGCCGGTGCGTCATCGCCGCGGAGGCGTGGTCCAGCGGGCCGTCGCCGAGCGCGCGGCGCAGCGTGGCGTGCGCGGGCGGCCCCTGGTACCCGAACTCCGCGACGAAGCGCGGCCGGTACGCCCGGTAGTGCGGGTAGTCGCGCTCGTTCCAGACGTCCCAGATGTGGGTGTTGCCGTGCGCGGGGTCGTTGGGGTGCAGGTCGGGCCGCCCGGAGTAGGGGCTGCCCGGCCAGTAGGGCCGGGTGGGGTCGAGCTCGGCGACGACACGCGGCAGCAGGTCGAAGTAGTAGCCGGCGCCCCAGCTGCGGTCGCCCAGCCGGTCGCGCCAGCCCCAGTCGGCGTGTCCCCAGATGTTCTCGTTGTTGCCGTTCCACAGCACCAGGCTGGGGTGCGGCATGAGCCGCACCACGGCCTGGCGCGCCTCGGCCTCGACCTCCTCGGCGAGCGGCGGCTCCTCCGGGTAGGCGGCGCAGGCGAACAGGAAGTCCTGCCAGACCAGTACGCCCCGCTCGTCGCACGCCTCGTAGAAACCGCCGCTCTCGTACACCCCGCCGCCCCACACGCGCAGCAGGTTGATCCCGGCGCCGGTCGCCTGGTCGACGCGCTGGCGGTAGCGGCCGGGGCCGACGCGGCTGGGGAAGCAGTCGTCGGGGATCCAGTTGGCGCCCCGGACCAGCACCCGGGCCCCGTTGACCATGAGCGTGAAGGGGGTGCCGTCGTCGTCGGGGGCGGTGTCGAGTTCGACGCTGCGGAACCCGATGTCGCGCCGCCAGGCGTCCAGCTCCGCGCCGGCCGAGCGCAGCGTCACGGTGAGCGGGTAGCGGACCTGCTCGCCGTACCCGCGCGGCCACCACAGCCGCGGCTCGGGCACGGCGAGCTCCAGCCGGACCGCGCCCTCCCCCGGCGGCACCGCCGTCCGCGTCCGCTCCCCGGCCACCTCGGCCTCGACCGTGAGGGGCGCCCGCGCCCCGGAGGCGGCGCGCTCCACGTCCACGTGCAGCACGACCCGGCCGTGCGCCCGGCCGCCGGGGCCGGCGGCGACGGTCACCTCGGGGCGCACCCGGGCCAGCCGCGCCGTGCTCCAGGCGTGCAGCCAGATCGGCCGCCATATCCCGGCGGTGACGAGGACCGGCCCCCAGTCCCAGCCGAAGTTGCACGCCATCTTGCGGATGAACGGGTACGGCTGGGGGTAGGCGGCCGGCCGGTCGCCGAGCTCGGCGCGCAGCCGCTCGGCGTGGCGGTAGGGGGACGCGAAGGTGATCGCCAGTTCGCGGCCGGCGGGCGGCCCGCCGTCCCCGGAGGCTCCGGTGGCGAGCGCGAGGCGGTACTCGCGGTGCATGTTGCGGGTCCGGCCGATCACCTGCCCGTCGAGGGCGAGGTCGGCGACGGTGTCCAGCCCCTCGCACACCAGGTCCACGCGCTCCGCGCCGGCGAGGCCGTCGGCGGGCAGCACGGTGCGGTACCGCCAGTCGGTCCGCCCGATCCAGGACAGCGCGTCCTCGCTGTCGCCGACGTAGGGGGCGGGGATCAGGCCGGCGGCGAGCAGGTCGGTGTGCACGCAGCCCGGCGTCCGCGCCGGGACGTCCGCCGCGGCGACGCGCGCCGGGACGCCCTCGCCGCCCGCTGCCCGCAGGGTCCAGTTCTCGCGCAGGTCGATGCGCCGTGCCATGTGTTCTCCACACCTCGTGTCGTGGTCGGGCGGTCGGTCGGGACCGGTGGCTCGGATTGGGGCGGCGGGGGCGGGCGGCCCGTCAGCACGGTTTGCCGTCATCGGCGAAGCAGCCGACGTGGTGGTCGTCGGCCACCGCCAGCAGCGGCGGGCCCGCGGCCGCGCCGCGGGGGTAGCGCTCGTGGTAGGGGCACGGGCGGGCGCCGGCCGGCTCGTCCGGCAGGTCGGACCACCGGCGGCGCAGCCGCGGCACCGAGGCGAGCAGCCGCCGGGTGTAGGGGTGCAGCGGGTCGGCGAAGACGGTGGCGGTCGCGCCCGTCTCCACGACCCGGCCGCGGCGCAGGATGACGGTGGTGTCGCTGACGTAGTTGCCGAGCGCCAGGTCGTGGGTGACGAACAGGATGCCGAGCCCGCGCGCCCGCAGGTCGGCGAGCAGGTTGAGGACGTCGATCCGGGTGGAGGCGTCCAGCATGCTGATGACCTCGTCGGCGACCAGCAGCCGGATGTCGAGCAGCAGCGCCCGCGCGATGAGCAGCCGCTGGAGCTGGCCGCCGCTGAGCTGGTGGGGGTAGCGGCCCCGCACCTGGGCCGGGTCGAGCCGCACCACCTCCAGGGCGGCGTCCACCCGGTCCCGCCACTCGGCCGCGCCGACGTCCGGGAAGTAGCCGCGCCGGACCGCGTCGAGGACCCGATCGGCGGGGAAGACCGGGTTGCAGGAGCTGAAGGGGTCCTGGAAGACGCCCTGCACCCGGCGGTGGTACTCCCTGAGCTGGCGGGTCCGGGTGAGTCCGGCGATGTCGGCGCCGTCGAAGGTGATGCGGCCCCGCGTCACCGAGGCGAGCCGCAGCACCATCCGGCCGATGGTGCTCTTGCCGCTGCCGCTCTCCCCGATCAGGGAGACGACCTCGCCGGGGCGGACCGCGAAGCTGACGTCGCGCACGGCGGTGACCCCGGAGCGGCCGAACGCGCCCCGGGGGAAGACCTTGCTCACCGAGTCCAGTTCCAGCACGGTCTCACCCGGCCTTCCAGCAGGCGACGAAGTGGGCGGGCGCGACCTCGGTGAACGGGGGCTGCTCGGCGCACCGGTCGTCGGCGAGCGGGCAGCGGGCCCGGAACCGGCAGCCGGCCGGCGGGTCGAGCAGCTCCGGCGGGCCGCCGGGGATCCCGGCCAGCCGCTTGTCCTCGTGGCGCACCCCGGGTTCGGGGAGCGCCGCCAGCAGCCGCCGGGTGTAGGGGTGGCGCGGCGCGGTGACGAGGGCGTCGGCGGGGGCCTTCTCGGCCAGCCGGCCGCCGTACATCACCATGATGCTGTCGGCGATCTGGTACACGAGCGAGAGGTCGTGCGTCACCACGATCATGCTCCGCACGTACCCGCGGTCGCGGAACTCCACCAGGGCCTCGGCGACCGCCCGCTGCGTCGAGACGTCCAGCGCCGAGGTGACCTCGTCGGCGACGAGCAGGGCGGGGTCCAGCAGGGTGGACAGCACCATCACCACCCGCTGCTTCATGCCGCCGGACAGCTCGATCGGGTACCGGTCGAGCACCTCGGGCGCCAGGCCGACAAGGCGCAGCCGGCGCTCCAGCTCCGGGCGCACGGCGCGGTGGCCGATGCCGCGGGAGCGCAGCAGTTCGCGGACCATGGTGCCGATCCGCCGGGTGGGGTTGAGCGCGCTCATGGCGTACTGCGGGATGACGGACACCTCGTGGAACCGGAACCGGTCCATCCGGGCGGAGTCGCCGATCGGCAGCTCGCGGCCGTCCAGCTCCACGCGCCCGCCGACGTGCCGCATCCGGCCGTCCAGCCGGACGAGGCTCTTGCCGAGTGTGGTCTTGCCGCTGCCGGACTCCCCGGCGAGTCCGGTGATCTCGCCGTCGGCCAGGGCGAAGGTCACACCGTCGAGGGCCCGCACGTCGCCGCGCACGGTCCGGTAGTGGACCCGGAGGTCGCTGACCTGGAGTGCCACCGCGTCACATCTCCCTCAGCCGGGGGTTGAAGACCTCGTCGAGGCCGACGTTCATGATGTACATCGCGCCGACGATGGCGGTGATGCCGAGGCCGGGCGGGACGAACCACCACCACATGCCCAGTTGCAGGGCGCCCCAGTTGACGGCGTTGTGCATCATCAGCCCCAGGGAGACGCCGTCGGTGGGTCCGAACCCGACGAAGTCCAGCCCGGCGGCGGCGAGCACCGCCCCGCCGAACAGCAGGATGAACGTCATGAACAGGTAGGAGCTCATGTTGGGCGCGATCTCCCGCACGATGACGCCGGCGGTGCGCGTCCCGCTGAGCCGGGCGAGGTCCACGAAGTCGCGGGAGCTCAGCGAGAGGGTCTGCGCCCGGACGGCGCGGGCGGCCCACGGCCACGAGGTGAGTCCGATGAAGAACGACTGGACGGCCACGCCCCGGTCGTCGAGGTAGGCGGCGGCGATCAGCAGCACCGCGAGCGAGGGCAGCACCAGCACGACGTTGGTGATCATGTTGAGCACCTCGTCCACCACTCCGCCCCGGTACCCGGCGACGAACCCGACCGCCATGCCGACGAGTGCGGCGATCCCGCCGCCGAGCGCGCCCACCAGGAAGGTCGAGCGCAGCCCGTACACGAACTGCGCGAACACGTCCTGCCCGAAGTTCGTGGTCCCGAACCAGTGCCGGGCGGACGGCGGCTGGTTGGGCGGGCCGACCTCGGCGTTGGGCGGCTGGCCGGTGAGCAGCGGGGCCGCGGCCCCCATGAGCAGGAGCAGCAGGACGACGGACAGGCCGCCGACCAGCTTGCGGTTGCGCAGCGCGAAGTGCGCGCCGCGCACGGGCGCGGTGCGCCGGCCGGCCGGGTGGCCCGCCGGCGCGGGGGCGCCGGCGGGGCCGGCGGCGGGTTCGTCGGGCGGGCGGGTCACGCGGCGCCTCCCTGCATCTGGACCCGCACGCGCGGGTCGACGAGGACGTAGACGAGGTCCACGACGAAGTTGGCGAGCAGCACGCCGATCACGATGAACAGGAAGGCCCCCTGCAGGAGGAAGTAGTCCTGGTTCCTGATGGCCTGCAGGATCAGGTAGCCGATGCCGGGGTAGCCGAACACGATCTCGGTGAGCAGCGACCCGGCGACGATCGTGCCCAGCTGGACCGCGAGTCCGGTGATCTGCGGCAGCATCGCGTTGCGGAAGGCGTAGCGCCGGACCAGCCGGCGCGGCGCACCGAGCGACTGCAGGTAGCTGGCGTAGTCCGACTCCAGCTCGTAGATGATCAGGTTGCGCATCCCGATGGCCCAGCCGCCCAGCGCCACGAGGAAGAGCGAGAGGAAGGGCAGGAACCAGTGCGCGGCCAGGCTGGCGGCGAAGGCCAAGGACCAGGAGGGCTGCAGGCCGAACCCGTAGGCGCCGGCCACGGGGAAGAGGCCGGCGACGATGCCCAGGCTCCAGGCGAGCAGCAGCGCCAGCCACATGTAGGGCATCGCGGTGAGCAGGTAGCCGAGCGGCAGGACCGTGTTGTCCAGCCAGCGGCCGCGCGCGGCGGCCGCCCCCAGCTTGTTGCCGGCGTACCAGCTGAGCAGGATCGCGGGCACCAGCAGCGCGAGGCTGTAGGGGACGGCGCCGGCGAGGATCTCGGTGACCGGGCGCGGGAACAGCCACATGCTGGTGCCGAGGTCGCCGCGGAGCAGGGAGCCCCAGAAGTTGAGGTACTGCTGCCACACGGGCACGTCGAGGCCGAAGACGCCGCGGTAGTACTCGGCCATGGCCGCCGACGCCTCCGGGGACTGCAGGGAGGCGCGGGCGAGCCGGCTCTGGACGGGGTCGCCGGGCATGAAGCGCGGGATCATCCAGTTGACGGTCACCGCGGCGACCAGGGTGAACAGGTAGATGAGCAGTTTCCTGCCGAAGTAGCGCCACACTGCGGGTCCTCCCGGGGCCGCCGGTCTGGGTGCCTGGTGGGCGGGCGCGGGTGCGCCCGCCGCGCCCTCAGCCGGAGGCCGGCCGCAGTTCGGTGAGCATCAGGACCCCGCCGAGCTGGGCGTACCCGCGCCACATGGTGGGCGGGTGGTGGCTGCCGCCGTCGGTGGGCCAGCCGGTCCAGGTGGTGCCGGTGGTCTGGGACCACATGCCGTTGGACCAGAGCGGGATGATCGGCATCTCGGTGAGCTGGATCTCCTGGAGCCGGGAGGTGATCGCGCGCATGGCCTCGGCGTCGTCGACCGGGGTGCGGTCGAGCTCGTTCACCAGGTCCCACGCCTCCTCGTTCTCGTAGCGCCCGAAGTTGACCGTGCTCTGCGCCTCCTGCACGGGGAGCCGGAAGATGTACTCGTAGTACGTCCAGGGGGTGTTGCTGACCTGGCGGTCGTTGTTGAGCAGCATGTCGAAGTCGCCGCTGGCGCGCTGGTCGACCAGCGCGTTCTGGTCGGGGAACTCGACGGCGAGGTTGATCCCGGCCTCGCGGGCGCCCTCGCCGATGACGCGGGCGGCCTCCATCCAGTCCGTCCACCCGCTGGGCACGATCAGGGTGAGTTCGACGGGGTCGCCGCCGGGCGTCTCCACGAAGCCGTCGCCGTCGGTGTCGTCGTAGCCGGCCTCGGCGAGCAGTTCGCGGGCGCGCTGCGGGTCGTGGCCGAAACCGTGCTCGCCGACGACCTCGCGGTCGATGTAGTCGTCCCACACCGGGAGCAGGCCGGTGGGGTCGGCGGACTGGACGAGTTCGCCGTAGACGGCGGTGACGATCCGGTCCATGTCCACCGTGTGCGCCACGGCCCGGCGGAACTCCGGGTCGTCCATGGGCTCTCTGGTGGTGTTGGGCACCAGCCAGGTGGTGTTGGCGGGGAGCATGTAGGGCGGCTCGGAGAAGTAGGTCCCGACCTGCCCGCTCTCCCCGGCGAGGTCGGCGATCCCGGGCAGGAAGTTGTTGCTCAGGTCGATGTTGCCCTGGAGCAGCTGGCCGAGCGTCGCCTCGTTGCTGGTGTTGACGATGTCGACGATGTACTGGGGCCCCACGTCGAGGTCGAGGGCGTCGCGCGCCCACCAGTCCTCGTTCTCGGCCCACACCATCCGGTCCTGGTCGTGGGTCTCGTAGCGGTAGGGGCCGGTGCCGACCGGGTCCTCGTTAGCGCCGGCGCCGATCTCCTCCTCGGTGCGCTCGGCCCACAGGTGCTCGGGGACGATGGCGTTGAAGTACAGCCAGTTGGCCCACTGCTGGTACCTCGGATCGGAGAAGGTGAACCGGACGGTGTGCTCGTCGACGGCCTCGGCCGCCTCCAGCCAGTCCCACAGCTGGTGGTAGGGGACCGACTCCAGCCGGCCGAGTTCGACGGTGAAGACCACGTCGTCGGCGGTGAACGGCTCGCCGTCGGACCAGGTGACGCCCTCGCGCAGGCGCAGCTCGTAGACGTCGTCGGAGACCCACTCGCCGCCCTCGGCGAGCCAGGGGACGTACTCCCCCTCCTGGGCGTCGTACAGGAACAGGGTCTCGTAGGCGAGCCCCACGGTTCCGACCGTGTACTCCCAGGTCATGATGGGGTTCCAGTTGGCGGGCGGGCCCCACTGGGTGCCGGTGGTGTAGAGGGTGCGGTCCCGCGGGTAGCTCCCGGCGGCGTCGGTGCCCGAGCCGGTGCACCCGGCGCCGGCCAGCGCCACCGCGAGCAGACCGGCGCCGAACCTGATGAGGCGGTTGCGCATCGTGTGTCTCCTTCCCCCGCAGGAGGGCCCGCGGAGGTCCGGGTGGAGTGCGGGGAACGTCGGCCGCGGCCGGCGGGCACCGGTCCGGGCGAGGCGCCCAGCGGCCGGGGAGCGCTCCCATAGCTCGGTCCGACCGCTGGGCGCGTCAGGGGCAGCGGTGCTGCGGGGGGTGGGAAG
>NZ_QEIO01000108.1 GCF_003336425.1 Marinitenerispora sediminis
CCGCGGTGGCGATGGGCGCCCGGGCTCGGCCGGCCCGCCCGCGCGCCCATCGCCACCGCGGCACCCGTGGCCCAGCCGCCGCCGGCTCGGCCAGCCCGCGCCCACCGGTCCTCCGGCGGCGGCGACCGCGGAGCCGGGCACCTCCGCCCCGACACCGGTGTCGGTGAAGACCACACCCCCGCGCGCAGCGCCGGAGCCGCACCGTGAACCCGCTCGGCACCGACGCACCGGGGCCGCCGCGGCCACTGGATCTGCGGCTCGCGGTGCCGGCCGGCGGGCTGTGGCTGGTGGCGCTGGTGCTGCTGCTCGGCGGATCGGCCCGAGCGGCCGCCGCCGTGGGGCTGGTGCTCGGCGCGGCCGCGGTGCTGCTCGTGCCGGCGGTGCGCCGGCCGCGTGCCGAGCGCTGGGCGGCTCCGCTGGTGGCGGTGCTGGTGTGCGCGGCCGCCGGAGCCTTCGGGGTGGCCGGCCGGCTGGCGGCGGTCGCGGGCAGTACCGTCTCCGCCGTCGCCGCGCGCGAGGGGCGCGCCGAGCTCGACGTGGTGGTCACCTCTGATCCGCGCTCGCGCTCCGGTCCCGCGGTTCCCGGGCGGCCCGGCATCATCGTCGAGGCGCGTGCGGAGCGCCTCGCGGTCGGCGGGGCGGTGCACCGGGAGCGGGTCCCCGTGGTGCTGCTGGTCTCCGGGGAGGAGTGGCGTCCGCTGGTGCCGAGCCAGCGGGTGCGGCTGCGCGGCAAGCTCGTCCCGGCGGAGGCCGGGGAGCTGACGGCGGCGCTGGTCCTGGTGCGGGGGCCGCCCGAGGAGGTCGGTCCGCCGTCGCGGGCGCAGGCGCTGGCGGGCACCGCCCGGGCGCGGCTGCGCGCGGCGTGTGCGCGGCTTCCGCAGCCGGAGCGCGGGCTGCTGCCGGCGCTGGTCGTCGGCGACGTCTCCCATCTCGACCCCATGACCGGCGAGGACTTCCGTACGGCTGGGATGACCCACCTGCTCACGGTGTCCGGGACCAACCTGGCCATCCTGACCGGTGCCGCGCTCGCCGTGGGGCGCTGGTGCCGCTGGCCGCGCTGGTGCACCGTGTCGGCGGGCGCCGCGATGATCGGGGTGTTCGTGCTCGTCGCGCGCCCGGAGCCCAGCGTGCTGCGTGCCGCGTTCATGGGGGCGATCGCCGTCGCGGCGCTCGGACTGGGCCGGGAGCGCACGGGGTTCGCCGCGCTGGCCGCCACCGTGGTCGGGCTCCTGCTGTTCGACCCCGGGCTGGCGCGCTCCTACGGGTTCGCGCTCTCGGTACTCGCCACGGCCGGCATCCTGCTGCTGGCGCCGCGCTGGTCCGAGCGGTGGTCCGCGCGGCTGCCCCGGTGGCTGGCCGACGCGGTCGCGGTGACACTGGCGGCCCACCTGATGTGCGTCCCGCTGCTGGTGCTGCTCTCGGCCGAGGTCAGCTGGATCGCGGTACCCGCCAATCTCGCCGCCGCGCCGGCGGTGCCTGCCGCTACGGTCGGCGGGTTCGCGGTGGCGGGGGTGGCGCTGCTGTGGCCGTGGGCGGCGGGTGTGCTGGTATGGCTTCCGGGCGCGGCGGTGGCGTGGATCGCGGCGGTGGCCGCGACCGCGTCCCGGGCACCGCACGGCGCGCTGCCCTGGCGCGACGACCTGCTCGGGCTGCTCGGCGCCGCCGTACTGGGGGCCCTCCTGGTCGCGGTGCGCGGGCGCGCCCGGCGGGCGCTCGCCGCGGTGCTGGCGGTGGTGCTGGCCACGGCTCTGGTGACGCACTGCGCCGCCCCATCATGGCCGCCGCGCGGATGGCTGCTGGTGGCCTGCGACGTGGGCCAGGGTGACGCCCTCGTCCTGTCGACCGGCGCCGGGCGGGCGGTGGTGGTGGACAGCGGCATCGATCCCGTCCTCGTGGACGGGTGCCTGCGCCAGCTCGCGGTCGCCGAGGTGTCGCTGCTGGTGCTCACCCATGACGACTCCGACCACGTCGGCGGCACGGCGGGCGTGCTGCGCGGCCGGACCGTGCACGCCGCTCTGGCGCCGCCCGGCTTCGCGGCCACCGCGACCGCACGGCGGCTCGCCGCGGCCCAGGTCCCGCTGCACGCGGGCACCGCGCGGTCGTCCTTCGGCGCGGGACCGTGGCGGTTCACGGTGCTGTGGCCCCGGGCCGACGACCCCGACGCCGGCTCCAACGACGGCAGCGTCGTGCTGCACGCCCGCTGGACGCCGCCGGACGGCGGGGCCGGGGCTCCGCTCACCGTCCTGCTCACCGGCGACGTCGAGGAGCCCGCCCAGCGGGCCCTGCTCAGCGAGCCCGCCGTGCACGGGGTGGACGTGCTGAAGACGCCGCACCACGGGGCCCGCACCCAGGAACCCGCCTTCGTCGCCGCCACCCGCGCCCGCGTCACGCTCACCTCGGTCGGCGCCGGCAACCCCTACGGCCACCCGGCCCCGCGCACCTGGCAGCTACTGGAGTCGCTGACCACGGCCAACTACCGGACCGACGTGCACGGCCACATCGCCGTCCTGAGCGGCACCGGCGGCCCGGCGGTCGCCCACCGGAAGGAGGAGCGGTGAAGGCGCCTCCGGGGCGCGGGCATCCCGCGTCCTCACCAGTCACCGGACAGCCGGTGCTTCACCTCGGCGATGCGCCGCTCGTCACGCCGGTAGAACACCCACTGCTTGATCCGGGTCCCGGTGACCAGCCCGGCCTTCGTCAGCACCCGCAGGTGCTCCCCCGCCGTGGGCTGGCTGACGCCGAGCTTGCGCGCGATGTGCAGGCCGCACACACCGTCGCGCGCCAGGTCGCCGTCGGCCTGCGGAGGGAAGTGCGCGGCCGGGTCGCGCAGCCACTCCAGGATAGCCAGCCGCCGGTCGTTCGCGAGGGCCTTCGCCACGCTGAGCTCGATCATTTCGGCATTATGCTTAGTCCCTGTCCGGATCGGCAAGTGCGTCCCGCCCGGCCGCCTCCGCATCCGGTGGCGGCCGTCCGGCCGCTCCGGTCGGCGGGGCATGGCATGCTCGGATACATGAGCACCGCCTCCGTCTCCGCGCTGTCCGTCGTCGTGGGCGACGAGGAGCTCCTCGTGGACCGCGCGGTCGCCGAACTGGTGGCGGCGGTCCGGGCCGGCGACCCCGAGGTCGACGTGCACGACCTGATGCCCGGCCAGGTCAGCGCCGGCAAGCTGGTCGAGGTGACGTCGCCGTCGCTGTTCGGGGAACGCCGGGTGGTGGTGCTGCGCTCGGCGCAGGACCTCACCAAGGACCTCGCCACCGAGGTCACCGGCTACCTCCGGGCGCCCGCGGACGACGTCGTGCTCGTCCTGGTGCACGCGGGCGGCGCCAAGGGGAAGGCGCTGCTGGACGCCGCCCTGAAGGCGGGCGCCACCCGGATCAACTGCGCCAAGCCCACCAAGGCCGCCGAACGGCTGGAGTTCCTCAAGGGCGAGTTCAGCCGGGCCGGCCGCCAGATCACCCGTGACGCCGCCCAGGCGCTCCTCGACGCGGTGGGCACCGACCTGCGCGAGATCGCCGCCGCCTGCACCCAGCTGGTCGCCGACACCGAGGGCCGGGTGGACGAGAAGGCCGTGGCCCGCTACCACACCGGCAAGGCCGAGGCCACCGGGTTCACCGTCGCGGACCGCGCCGTGGAGGGCCGCGTCGCCGAAGCGCTGGAGCAGCTGCGCTGGTCGCTGGCGGTCGGCACCGCGCCGGTGCTGATCAACAGCGCCCTGGCGGGCGCGGTGCGCGGTCTCGCCGTGGTGGTCCAGCCGCCCCGGGGCATCGCCGACGCCGAACTGGCGAAGCGCGCGAAGGTCCCGCCGTGGAAGCTGAAGTCACTGCGCCAGCAGGCCCGCGGCTGGAGCCCGCAGGGGGTGGCCCGCGCCCTGCAGGTGGTCGCGGAGACCGACGCGCTGATCAAGGGCGCCGGACGGGATCCCGCCTACGCGCTGGAGCGCGCGGTGATCGAGATCGGCACGGCACGCGGCCAGCGGAGATAACGCTCCGAGACGAGTTATCCACAGATTGTGCCGTACTCCTCCGTAACCGGGCGCCGGCGGTGCAGGCTGGTGTCCATGCGAATAAGGAGGCATGATGACCATCATGGCGACCAGCGAGGACCTGCTGCACGAGAGCGAATTCCGGCCGCTGACGGTGGACGATCTCGCGCGGCTGCCCGACGACGGCAAGCGCTACGAGCTGGTTGACGGGGTACTGATCGTGAGCGCGGCTCCCTTCAACATCCACCAACTCGTCGTCGACAACGTGGTGGCGCTGCTCCGGCACGCCGGGCGCCACGACCAGAGGTACCGGGCGTTCAGCGGCATCGGTCTGTCCCCCGATCAGCACAACCAGTACATCCCGGACGTCACCCTACTGGAGACGTCCCGCTTCACGGATCGGTACACCGACACCCCGCCCCCGCTGGTGGTCGAGGTCGCATCGGGCAGCACCGGACTGTACGACCGCAATCTCAAAAAGGACCGCTATCTGAAGTTCGGCGTCCCTGCCTACTGGATTATCGATCCCGACCGTAGGGCGCCGTCCCTGAGCGCGTACGAGCTCGCCGGAGGCCAGTACAAGCAAATCGCCCACGTGGTCGGCGACGAGCCGTTCACCGCTCTCCTACCTTTTCCCGTCCGAGTGGTGCCCAGCGAACTACTGGAGCTTTATCCGGAGTGGTAGCAGTCGGGCGGCCTCCCCAGGCCGCCCGGCTGCGAGGCCTACCGGATCGTCTCGCCGCCCCGCCACACGCGCAGCGCCTTGAGGCCGTACGCCCACGCGAACGCACCCTCGTGGTCGGCGTCCCACTGCACCATGTCGGCGTAGCGTCCGGGGGCGAGCACACCGCGGTCGGTCGCCCCGAGGGCGATGGCGCCGCCGACGGTGGCGGCGCGCAGGGCCTCCAGCACGCTCATGTTGAACATGGCGACGGCCATGCACACGGCCAGCGACATGACCGTCGATCCCGAGTGCGCCGGGTTGTGGTCGGTGCCCAGGGCCACCGGCACGCCGTGGTCGAGGAGGGCGCGCACCGGCGGAGTGCGGCGTTCGTGCAGCGAGGAGCTGGGGCAGACCACGACCGGCGTGCTGGACTTCGCGAGCGCGAGGACGTCGTCCTCGTCGGTCTCGTGCAGCAGGTCGACCGACGAGCACTGGATGTCGGCGGCCATGCGGACGGCCCCGTGCCGCGGTTTGGCGCAGGCGTGCATGCGGGTCTGCAGGCCGACCGAGCGCCCCATCGAGAGCAGCCACCGCGCGTCGTCGGGGGTGAACTGCTGGGAGTCGCAGTACACGTCCACCCCGTCGGCCCCGGCCTGGGCGGCGTCGCCCAGCCAGGAGCCCACGGCATCGACGTAGTCGCGCGGACGGCCGAAGTACTCGGGCGGCACCGCGTGCGCCGCGAAGAACGTGACGTGCAGCCGGGGCATCCCCGGCTCCTCCTCCAGGGAGCGCAGCAGCCGGACATCGGCCAGTTCGCCGTCGCGGGTGAGATGGTAGCCGGTCTTGGCCTCGACGGTGGTGGTGCCGGACAGCAGCCAGTGCCGCAGGCGTTCCCGCACCCCGTTGCAGAGGGTCCATGGGTCGGTTCCACGGGTCACCGTGACGGTGGAGGCGACTCCGCCGCCCGCGGCGGTGACCTCGGCCATGGACGCGCCGCTGGCCCGCATGGCGATCTCCGCCCAGCGGTTGCCCGCGTAGACGGGATGGGTGTGCGCGTCGATCAGCCCCGGGGTGACCAGCCCGCCGCTGAGGTTCTCGACCTCGTCGACGTCGACGATGTCGTCGATCACGCCGGGCAGGCTCTGGGGGAGCTCCGCGGCCGGCCCCACCCACGCCACCCGGTCGTGCTGCACAATCATCGCGGCGTTGCTGAGCAGGTCGGTCCCCGTCCACAGCCGCCCGATGTTCGTCAGCAGTCGTACCGTCATGGTCTCACCGCTCGCCCGCCCGAGCCGTCACGGCCGGCATGCCGCGGCGGATCCGGCATGCAAAGACACGTGAACAGTCATTACGCGACCTCGTCTTCGGGTGGCCTGACCCAGGGGGTAGGGGATTTCTTGGGGGTGTCTGGAATGCCGGGGGTGCACGGTCTCGCTCCAGTGAAGGAAACCGTAGTTCATTCCTCGACGTGATGTATAGCTCTCCGCGTAAACAGTGAACGGCGGAACACCCCGGGGCGTTCCGCCGTTCGGACCGAAATTGCGTTATCGCACGGCAACGGTGAATGCGTCGAGTTGGCCGGCCAGCGCCTCGGGCACGTAGGCGCGCAGGGCGGTGCCCTCGCCGGTGTGCTCCTCGGTGATGATCCGGCCCTCCTCGTGCACCCGCGAGACGAGGTCGCCCCGCTCGTAGGGGACCACCACCCGCACCTCGTGGTCGAGCCGCGGCAGCGCCTCCGCGATGGCGGCCACGAGCTCCTCCACGCCGGCGCCGGTGTGGGCCGAGACCTCGATCGCGCCGGGCTCCTTGGTGCGCAGCTGCTTGAGCAGGACCGGGTCGGCCGCGTCGGTCTTGTTGATGACGATGAGCTCGGGGACGTCGCGCGCACCGATCTCGCCGAACACCTCGCGCACCGACGCGAGCTGCTGCTCGGGGTCGGGGTGCGATCCGTCCACGACGTGCAGGATGAGGTCGGAGTCGGCGACCTCCTCCAGGGTGGACCGGAAGGCCTCGACCAGCTGGTGCGGCAGGTGCCGGACGAACCCGACGGTGTCGCTCAGCGTGAACGCGCGGCCGTCGGGGGTGCGGGCCTGGCGCACGGTGGGGTCGAGGGTGGCGAACAGCGCGTTCTCCACCAGCACGCCGGCGCCGGTGAGCCGGTTCAGCAGGCTGGACTTGCCGGCGTTGGTGTACCCGGCGATGGCGACGGCCGGAACCTGCCGAGTGCGCCGCCGGTCGCGCATGACGTCGCGGGCGGTGGCCATCTGCGCCAGCTGGCGGCGCAGCTTGGCCATCCGGCTGTTGATGCGCCGGCGGTCGGTCTCGATCTTGGTCTCACCGGGACCGCGCAGCCCCACGCCGCCGTTGCTGCCGGCGCGGCCGCCGGCCTGCCGGGACAGCGACTCGCCCCAGCCGCGCAGGCGCGGCAGCAGGTAGGTGAGCTGGGCGAGCTCCACCTGGGCCTTGCCCTCGCGGCTGCGGGCGTGCTGGGCGAAGATGTCGAGGATCAGCGCCGTGCGGTCGATGACCTTGACCTTGACGACCTCCTCCAGCTGGCGCAGCTGGCCGGGGGTGAGCTCACCGTCGCAGATGACGGTGTCGGCACCGGTGGCCTCGACGATCTCCCGCAGCTCCGCCGCCTTGCCCGCTCCGACGTAGGTCGCCGGGTCGGGCTTGGAGCGGCGCTGCGTGGCGCCTTCGAGGACCATCGCGCCCGCGGTCTCGGCGAGCTGCTTGAGCTCGATCAGGGAGTTGTCGGCGTCGAGCTGGGTTCCGCTGGTCCACACGCCGATGAGGACCACGCGCTCCAGGCGCAGGGACCGGTACTCGACCTCGGTGACGTCGGCGAGTTCGGTGGAGAGCCCGGCGACGCGGCGCAACGCGTGGCGGTCCTCCAGTTCGAGTTGGCCACGGTCGGGAATGTCCTGGGTACGGGCGTCCTCGCCGGCCCGCAGCGCGTCGACCTCGGAGTCGTCGACGACGAAGGCATCGCGCCGGACGTCTCGGCCGTCGAAGGGATCACGTTCGTTGAATTCAGTCATATCCATCCACAGTCAACGCGGGCTCGCCGCGAGTTCTTCCCTGCGATAGTGCCATCCCAACGTGCGGACGGCAGCTGATTTTCGCCGGGGCGGCCCCGCCGCGCCGGCCGGATCGCGAGCCCCGTGGTCGGGGGCCCAATTCCGGAGGCAAGAACGGTGATCCTTCCGACGGGGTGAATCGCCCCCGATGTTACGGAACCGCGCGGCCGCCGCGTCGTTGACCGCCGTCGCGAACGCGGGATAGCGTCATATTCCGCATCACAGAAACCAATTCCGCTTTGTGGAAGGACCAATCCCCATGGGTGCCACCACCGGGGTCGAGGTGACCGGCCCGCTGCACGACCGGTTCGACGAGATCCTCACCGAGGACGCTCTCGCGTTCGTGGCCGACCTGCACCGCAGGTTCGAGGACCGCCGGCAGGAGCTGCTGGCCGCCCGGCGGCGGCGCCAGGACGCGATCGCCGCCGGGGCGGACCTGGACTTCCTGCCCGAGACGCGGCAGATCCGCGCCGACCCCGGGTGGCGGGTCGCCCCGCCCGCGCCCGGCATCACCGACCGCCGGGTGGAGATCACCGGGCCCACCGACCGGAAGATGACGGTCAACGCCCTCAACTCGGGCGCCAAGGTCTGGCTGGCCGACTTCGAGGACGCCAACACCCCGCTGTGGGAGAACATGGTCGGCGGGCAGCTCAACCTGCGGGACGCGCTGGACCGCACCATCGACTTCACCACGCCCGAGGGCAAGAGCTACGCGCTGCGCGAGGACGCCGAGCTCGCCACCATCGTCGTGCGCCCGCGCGGCTGGCACCTGGACGAGAAGCACATCCTGGTGGACGGCCGGCGCACCGCCGGCGGCGTGGTGGACTTCGCCCTGTACCTGTTCCACTGCGCGCACCGCCAGCTGGCCAAGGGGAAGGGCCCCTACTTCTACCTCCCCAAGCTGGAGAGCCACCTTGAGGCCCGGCTGTGGAACGACATCTTCCTGCACGCCCAGGAGGCGCTCGGCATCCCGCGCGGCACCATCCGCGCCACCGTGCTGATCGAGACCATCCCGGCCGCCTTCGAGATGGAGGAGATCCTCTACGAGCTGCGTGAGCACTCCGCCGGCCTGAACGCCGGCCGCTGGGACTACCTGTTCAGCATCATCAAGACGCACCGCACCCGCGGCCGCGCCTTCCTGCTGCCCGAACGCAACGCCGTCACCATGACCCAGCCCTTCATGCGCGCCTACACCGAGCTGCTCGTCGCGACCTGCCACCGGCGCGGGGCGCACGCCATCGGCGGGATGGCCGCGTTCATCCCCAGCCGGCGCGACCCCGAGGTGAACCGCACCGCTCTGGCCAAGGTCCGCGACGACAAGGCACGGGAGTCCGGCGACGGGTTCGACGGCTCCTGGGTGGCGCACCCCGACCTCGTCCCGGTCTGCCGGGAGGTCTTCGACGGCGTGCTCGGCGACCGGCCGCACCAGATCGACCGGCTGCGCCCGGACGTCGACGTCAAGGCCGGCGACCTCCTCGCGGTGGACAGCGCCGCCGGCGGGGTGACCGAGGCCGGGCTGCGCAACAACGTCAGCGTCGGCATCCAGTACCTGGCGTCGTGGCTCGGCGGCAACGGCGCCGTGGCCGTCTTCAACCTGATGGAGGACGCCGCCACCGCGGAGATCTCCCGCTCGCAGATCTGGCAGTGGCTGCACAACGGGGTGACCCTTCAGGACGGACCGCGAGTCACGCGGGAGTACCTGGAGCGGGTCATCGCGGAGGAGGCCGACAAGATCCGCGCGGCCGCCGGGGCGGCCCACGACGCCGAGCGCCTGGGCCGCGCGGTCGAGCTGTTCACGGAGGTGGCACTCGCCGACGACTACGCCGACTTCCTCACCCTGCCGGCCTACGAGCGGATGCCCTGACCGCTGTCCCGAACCCCGACGAACGCGCCCGAAGGGGGCGATCTCCATGCCGGTTCCGGTCGGTCCGGAGGCGCTGGTACCGCGGCTGCGCGCCATCTGCGGCGACGCGGGCGTGCTCACCGACCCGGCCCAGCGCCGCACCTACGAGAGCGACGGGCTGACCTACCACGCCGAACTGCCCGGTGTGGTGGTGCTGCCCACCAGCACCGCGCAGGTCGCCGCGGTCGTCCGCCTGTGCGCCGAGGAGGGCGTCCCCTTCGTGCCGCGCGGGGCGGGGACCGGGCTGTCGGCCGGCGCGCTGCCGCGCTCGGACGGCGTCCTCGTGGTGACGTCGCGGATGCGGCGCATCCTGGAGGTCGACGTCGAGGCGCGGTGCGCCGTCGTCCAGCCCGGGGTGGCCAACCTCGACGTCACCCGCGCCGCCGCCCCGCACGGCTACTACTACGCCCCCGACCCCTCCAGCCAGCAGGTGTGCTCGGTGGGCGGCAACATCGCCGAGAACTCGGGCGGTGCGCACTGCCTGAAGTACGGGTTCACCGTCAACCACGTGCTCGGGTTGGAGATCGTCACCCCGGCCGGCGACGTCGTCCGGCTCGGCGGCAAGGTCGCCGAGGCTCCGGGCTACGACCTGATCGGCGCGTTCATCGGCTCGGAGGGCACGCTGGGGATCGCCACCGAGATCACCGTCCGGCTGCTGCGCGCCCCGGAGCGGGTGCGCACCCTGCTGGCGGCGTTCCCCACGATGGACGCCGGCGGCCGGGCGGTGTCGGCGGTCATCGCTGCCGGCGTCCTGCCGGCGGCGATCGAGATGATGGACGCGCTGGCGATCGAGGCGGCCGAGGCGGCGGTGGCGTGCCACTACCCGAAGGGCGCCGGCGCGGTGCTCATCGTGGAGCTCGACGGTCCCGCGGCCGACGTCGACGCCCAGTTCGCGGCCGTCACGGCGCTGTGCCGGGAGGCCGGCGCCACCGAGCTCCGCACCGCCACCGACGCGGCCGAGCGCGCCCGCATCTGGAAGGGGCGCAAGTCGGCCTTCGCCGCGGTCGGCCGGATCAGCCCCTCCTACATCGTGCAGGACGGGGTGGTGCCGCGCACGGCGCTGCCGGAGGTGCTGCGCCGCATCGCCGACCTGTCCGCCGAGTCGGGGATCCGGGTGGCCAACGTGTTCCACGCCGGCGACGGCAACCTGCACCCGCTGGTGCTGTTCGACGACGCGGAGCCCGGCGCCGCCGAGCGCGCCGCGGAGGTGTCCGGGGCCATCCTCGACCTGTGCGTCGAGCACGGCGGCTCCATCACGGGCGAGCACGGCGTGGGCGTGGACAAGGCGTGCCACATGCCGGACATGTTCTCCCCGGCCGACCTGGCCACGATGGACCTGTTCCGGCGGGCGATCGACCCCGCGGGCATCGCCAACCCCGAGAAGCTGCTGCCGACGCCGCGGCTGTGCGGCGAGCCGCCGGGCGTGCGCACCGACGTGCACCCACTGGTGGCGTCCGGCGAGGCGGAACTGTTCTGAACTGCGGGCCCGGCTTCGCCGGGGCCGGGCGACGGAGGCGGCATGGGCGAGACAACGAGGGCGCAGGGAGCGGTCCCCCCGCGGGGCGGGGCCGCCGAGGCGGCCGGGCGCGCGCTGGCCGGGGCAGCGCCGGACGGCGGCGCGGCGGTCCGGCCGGGCACGCCCGCCGACGCGGTCGGCGGTGTCCGGCCGGCGTACGTGGCCGCGCCGGCGGACCCGGCGGCCGCCGCGGCGGTGCTGGCGGTCGCCGCCGAGCACGCTCTCACGGTGGTGCCGCGCGGCAACGGCACCAAGATCGACTGGGGCGGCCCGCCGCGCGACTGCGACCTGGTGCTGGAGACCACCTCGCTGACCGGGATCGAGCACGCGGTGGGCGACCTGGTGGTACGCGCCGGGGCAGGCGTCCCGGTGGCCGACCTGCAGGCCGCGCTCGGGAGCGCCGGCCAGCGGCTGGCGGTGGACACCGTGGTGCCGGGCTCGACCGTCGGCGGCATGGTGGCCACCGGACTGTCCGGGCCGCGCCGGATCCTGCACGGCCCGGTCCGCGACCTCGTCATCGGGATGACGGTGCTGCGCGCCGACGGCGTCGCGGCCCGTTCCGGCGGCGCGGTCGTGAAGAACGTGGCCGGGTACGACCTGGGCAAGCTGCACACCGGCGCCTACGGCACGCTGGGCGTGATCGTGTCGGTCACCTTCCGGCTGCACCCGGTGCCGCCGGCGCTGCGCCTGCTGCGGGCCGCCGCGCCGGGCCCCGAGGCGCTGCGGGAGTGGGCCGCGGCGGTACTGCACTCCCCCACCGCGCCCTCGGCCGTGGAGCTGGACTGGCCGCCCGAGGGAGACCCCGAGCTGGCGGTGCTGCTGGAGGGCGCGGCGGCCGGCCTGGACGCCCGCGGTGCGGCGGTCGCGGCGGTGCTGCCGGAACCCCCGCACCACGCCGACGCCCTGCCCCCGGGATGGGGCGAGCTGCCGGGCGCGCCCGGTGACACCCTGCTCCGGGTGGTGGCACCGCCTCCGGAGGCGGTGCGCGCCGCCGCCGTACTGCGCGACGCGGGCCGGGCGCGGGGGATCCTGGCCGCGGTCCGCGGTTCGCTGGGGACCGGGGTCCTGCACGCGGCCGTGCCCGCCGACGCCCCGCCGGAGGCCGTCGCGGCCGTCGTGGCGGCGGCGCGGGCCGCGCTCGCCGGCGCGCCCGGCGGCGCGGTCACGGTCCCGCACGCCGCCCCGCCGGTCCGCGCGGCCGGGCTCGACCTGTGGGGCGAGGTGCCCGGAGCCGCGCTGATGCGCGCGATCAAGGACCGGTTCGACCCCGGTCACCGGCTCTCCCCGGGACGACTCATGGAGGGGATCTGAAATGCCAGGGACCACCCCGCCGCCGCAGCCACCGCGCCCGCCCGCCGAGGGCCGCGGAGCGGATCCCGCCGCGCCCGCGACGTTCGAGGACCTGCTCTCCGACTGCGTGCACTGCGGCTTCTGCCTGCCGACCTGCCCGACCTACGTGCTGTGGGGCGAGGAGATGGACTCGCCGCGCGGCCGGATCCACCTCATGGGGCAGAGCCGCCAAGACGGTGTGCTCACCGGGACGGCCGTGCGGCACTTCGACAACTGCCTGGGCTGCCTGGCGTGCGTCTCGGCGTGCCCGTCGGGGGTGCGCTACGACGCGCTGATCGAGACCGCGCGGGCCGACGTCGAGCGGGAGCACGAGCGCCCGCTGGGCGAACGGCTGCTCCGGGCCGCGGTCTTCGCGCTGTTCCCGTACCGCGGGCGGCTGCGGCTGCTCCGCGGCCCGCTGCGCGGCTACCAGGCGAGCGGGCTGTCCCGGCTGCTGCGCCGCAGCGGGCTCCTGGACCGGCTGCCGCCGTCGCTGGCCGCCATGGAGCGCCTGGCGCCGCCGCTGCGGCCGGCACCCCGGCTGCCGGAGCGGGTCCGGGCACGGGGCCGGCGGCGCGCCACCGTGGGCATGCTCACGGGCTGCGTCCAAGGCGCGTTCTTCCCGCAGGTCAACACCGCCACCGCGCGCGTGCTGGCCTCCGACGGCTGCGAGGTGGTGATCCCGCGGCGGCAGGGCTGCTGCGGAGCGCTGTCGGCGCACGCCGGCCGGGCGGAGGAGGCGGCGCGGTTCGCGCGCTCCACCGTCGCGGCGTTCGAGCGGGCCGGGGTCGACGTCGTCGTGGTGAACTCGGCGGGCTGCGGCAGCACCATGAAGCACTACGCCGACGTGCTGGCCAACGCCGCCGGCGGCGACGGCTGGGCGCGGCGGGCCGAGCGGCTCGGCGCGAAGGTCCGGGACGTGACCGAGTTCCTCGCCGACCTGGGCCCGGCGGCCGAGCGGCACCCGCTGCCCATCCGCGCGGCCTACCACGACGCCTGCCACCTCTCGCACGGCCAGGGCGTCCGCGAGCAGCCCCGCGACCTGCTGCGCGCCGTACCGGAACTGGAGCTCGTCGACGTGGCCAACCCCGACATCTGCTGCGGCTCAGCCGGGATCTACAACCTGCTGCGCCCCGAACCCGCCGCGGAGCTCGGGCGGCGCAAGAGCGCCGACGTGCGCGCGACCGGCGCTCCGCTGCTGGTCGCCGGCAACCCCGGGTGCGCCCTGCAGATCGCAGCCGCGATGGGCGCCGACGGCGAGGCGCCGGCCGTCGCGCACACCGTGCAGGTGCTGGACGCCTCCATCCGCGGCCTGCCGCCGGCGCACCTGCTCGGCGGCCGGCGCGGCGGGTGAGCGTCGCGGAGCGGACGGGTCCGCGAGCGCGCGGCTACTCCACGAACCCGATGTCGTCGTAGTCGACGGCCGCGAAGCCGGCCGCGCCGAGGTTCGCGACGTCGCGTCGCACGGCCACCAGTTCCGGGCGCTGGTAGAGCGGCAGGGTGTGCCCGGCCTCCCACAGCAGGCGGTCGGCCTCGTTGACACTGGCGAGCGCCTGCGCGGCGTCCAGTGTGGCCATGGCCTCGGCCAGGGCGGCGTCGATCTCCGGCGACCCGATGCGGCCGACGTTGGTCCGCCACTGGGGGCTGCCGTCGGCGTCGGGAACGGCGTCGGACCACTGCTGCATCGACTGCGAGACGGGGTAGCCGCCACCGTTGTTCACGAACGAGACCAGGTCGTAGTTGCCCGGGACCACGTAGCCGCTGAACAGCTCGTCGGCGGGCACCGCCTCGATCTCCACCTGGATGCCGATGTCGCCGAGCATGGCCTGCACGAGTTCGGCCTCGTTGCGTGCGGGCTGGAAGCCCTGGGGTACGACGTAGCGGAGGCTGAGGGGGGTGCCGCCCCGGGTCCGCACCTCGCCGGGGCCGTCGCTGGTCCAGCCGGCGCCCTCGAGTAGCTCCGCCGCGCGCTCCGGGTCGTGGCGCCCCCACGGGCCGCTGTTGTCGGCGTAGCCCTGCTGGTTGGGCAGCAGGAGGCGGTTGTTCGGCACGGTGGCCGGCCAGCCGATGGCGCTGAACGCGGACTCGGCGACGGCGGTCCGGTCGATGCCGAGGAAGACGGCGTGCCGGACGTCGACGTCGGACAGCGCCGGGCTCTCGCCGTTGAGGGTGATGTGCCGGTAGTCGGGGGCGAGGGCGGCGCGCACCTCCCCCTCGGGAACGGAGCTCGCCCGTTCGTAGGAGCCGGCGTCGATGGCGAGCGCGTAGACGTCGACGCCGCCGTCCTGGAACGCGCTGTCCAGGGCGTCCGGGCCCATGGCGCGGTAGATGATCCGGTCCAGCAGGGCCGGCTCCCCCCACCAGTCGTCGTCGCGGACCACGGTGACGGTCCGCGCCGTGCGGTCGGTCTCCTCCAGCGTGAAGGGACCGGCCGTGACCGGGATGTCGTCGAGGTAGCCGGTGTTGAACCGCTCCGGGGTGGCCGTGTAGGCGGCGGGCAGCAGCGGGTGGAACAGCGCGGGGTAGTCGGCGAAGGGCCGGTCGAACGCGATGACGACCTCGAAGTCGTCGGCGCCGCGCGTGACCTCGGTGATCTGCTGGTAGCCGGTGGCGCTGTTGATCTGGTACTCGGGGTCGCGCCCCGAGAGCGCCTCGGCCATCTGCGCGTAGTCCCGCCAGGTGATGGGGGTGCCGTCGGACCACCGGGCGTCGGGGTTCAACCGCAGGGTGACGGTCTGCTGGGGCTCGGCCCGCACGTCGACGTCCTCGACGAAGTCGGGGTCCGGGCGGGGGCGTGCGTCGGTGTCGAGGTCGAAGGGGGTCGGCAGTAGCGCCTCCATGACCGTTCCGACGGTGCTGACGGTACCGTTCGCGTGGTGGGGGTTCCACTGCGCGGGGAAGTCGTTGATGCCCCAGCGCAGGGTGCCGCCCTGGGCGAGCTCGGAGCGGTCCACCGGGTTGGTGTCCGAGGACGGCAGCTGGGAGGCGGCCACGTCCGGCGGGTCGTCGGGGCCGGCCTGGCACCCGGTCAGAGCGGCGACGAGCACCGCGCTCACGGCTCCGGCGAGACTCCGACGCACGTACCGCACCCGCACCTGTCCCCCAATGCCGCGCACCGCCGGTGAACCCGCGAGAACGGTGCCGTTCTGCCGGCGGCGCTGCCACGAGGGTAACGCCCCGTGACCAATCGACCTAAATGCACTTATCGAACAATTGGGAAATACTACTGCGCGCGGAACGTGATCCAGTGACCGTTTCGGGGACTTCATCGGGTTTTCACATGGCCGGCCGCCTGACCTCGGTGTCAGCCCACGCGCACCCGCGGGTCCAGCAGAAACCGCGCCACATCCGACACCAGGGACGCGGTGATCACGCAGAGTGCACCGAAGGCGCAGACCGCCGCGACCGCGTTGACGTCGCCCCGGGCCACCGACGCCATCAGCAGCTCCCCCACCCCGTGCCACCCGAAGACGGTCTCGGTGAAGACCGCACCGGTGAGCAGCGCCGCCGCGGAGTGCCCGGAGTAGGTGACCGCGGGGACGAGGGCCGTGCGCAGCGCGTGCCGCAGCAGCGCCGTCCGCCGCGGCAGGCCCTTGGCCCGGGCCGTGCGCACGTACTCGGCTTCGGCCTCGTCGGCCATGAGGCCCCGCTGGTAGCGGCTCAGCACGGCCGTGAACGGCAGCGCCAGCGCCACCGTGGGCAGTACGAGGTGCTGCGCCCGGTTCAGCAGCCCGTCCCAGAAGCCGCTCGTGAGCCCGGGCGTGAACTCACCGGTGGTGCGCAGCAGGTCGACGCCGGCCGCCTGGTTCAGCCAGACCGCACCGGTCTGCAGGCACACGGCGATCACCACCGTCGGCACCGACACCACCACCACGGCCCCGGCCGTGGCCATCCTGTCCACCGCACCGCGGCGCCGCGCGCCCGCCCACGCACCCAGCAGCACGCCCGCCGCCGTGCCCGCGAGCGTCCCGAGGGTGAGCAGCCGGACGCTCACCCCGATGCGGCGCGCCATCTCGTCGTTGACGGACTGCCCGTCCCAGGTCCGGCCGAAGTCACCGCGCAGCACGCCGCCGGCCCAGGTGGCGTACCGCTCGGCGAGCGGGACCCGGTTGTCGAGGTTGTACTCCGCCAGGACGGCGTCGACCACGTGCTCCGGAGGCGGCGGCCGCTGCCCCTCGTAGTTGCCGCGCGGATCGAGCGCCGACGCCGCGAGCAGGTAGCAGCAGCTGGCGGAGGCCACCAGGAGCAGGACGTGGCTCAGCAGGCGTCCCAGCAGGAAGCGCGGCACCGTGCCTCCCCCGCCGGAATCACTTCGCCAGGTGGACGTCACCCTCGGCGACGATGACCGCGGGGCCGCGCAGGCGGGCGTCTCCGGCGTCCAGGGTGACGACGCACTCGCCGCCGGGGACCCGCACCCGCCACACGGCGGGAGCTCCCGCTCCGGCCGCGGCGTCGGCGGCGGCCGCGGCCGCCACGATGCCGGTCCCGCACGAGCGGGTCTCCGCGGACCCCCGCTCGTACACCCGCATCTCCAGCGTCCCCGGCTCCAGCACCCGGTAGACCTCGACGTTCGCCCCGTCGGGGAACGCCTCCCGGTCCAGTACCGGGGCCCGGCCCAGGTCCACCTCGGCCACCGGCCGCGAGACCGCGCAGGCCAGGTGCGGGTTCCCCACCGAGATGCGGCTGCCGCGCACCGGCCCGTCCGCCAGGACGGCGCCGCCCTCACCGAGGAAGCGGACCGGCCCCATGTCCACGGTGATCTCACCGTCGTCCTCGACGGTGACGCGCCGCGCACCGGCCCGGGTGCCGACCTCGAAGACGCCGGCGGCCACCAGGCCGGTCGCCACCAGGTACCGGGCGAACACCCGGACCCCGTTGCCGCACATCTCGGCGATACTGCCGTCGGCGTTGCGGTAGTCCATGAACCACTCGCACCCCTCGGCCGACTCGGCGCCCGGGGGCAGCGACTCGCCGAGCGCCTTGGTGCGCACCACGCGCAGGACCCCGTCGCCGCCGATCCCGGCCCGGCGGTCGCAGAGCGCGGCGACCTGGGAGGCGGTGAGGTCCAGGCCGCCCTCAGGGTCCGGCAGGATCACGAAGTCGTTCTCGGTGCCGTGGCCTTTGGCGAATCGCATGGTGATCATCCTACGGCCTGTCCGGCGGGACGATGCGGGGTGAACAGGACGGCACCGGGGCAGTACCGGCACGCTGCCACACTGGAGGGGTGAGCACAGTGATCGCGGTCGTGGGAGCGACCGCAGCGGGCAAGTCCGACCTCGGCGTCGACCTCGCGACCGCGCTCGGCGCGCAGGGCACCCCGGGCGAGGTCGTGAACGCCGACTCCATGCAGCTGTACCGCGGCATGGACGTCGGCACGGCGAAGCTCACCGTGCCCGAGCGCCGGGGAGTACCGCACCATCTGCTCGACATCTGGCCGGTGACCGAGGCGGCCAACGCCGCGGAGTACCAGCGGCTGGCCCGCGCCCGCGTCGAGGCGCTGCTGGCCGACGGCCGGGCGCCGATCCTCGTCGGCGGTTCCGGACTGTACGTGCGGGCCGTCCTGGACGAACTGGAGTTCCCGGGCACCGACCCGAAGGTGCGCCGGCGGCTGGAGGCCGAACTGGCGCAGGTCGGACCGGCCGCCCTGCACGCCCGGCTGGCCCGCGTGGACCCGGCGGCGGCCGCCGCCATCCTGCCCAGCAACGGCCGGCGCGTGGTGCGGGCGCTGGAGGTCGTCGAGCTGACCGGCCGCCCGTTCACCGCCACCCTGCCCGAGCACGTCTCGCGTTACCCGTGCGTGCAGATCGGCCTGTCGGTGCCCCGCCCGGAGCTTGACGAGCGGATCGAGCGCCGAGTGCACCGCATGTGGGCGGCCGGGCTGGTCGAGGAGGTCCGGGAACTGGAGAAGGCCGGCCTGCGCGAGGGCCGCACCGCCTCCCGCGCGCTGGGCTACGCCCAGGTGCTGCGCTTCCTGGCCGGCGAGTGCGACGAGGAGACCGCGCGAGCCGAGACGGTGCAGGCCACCCGGAAGTTCGCCCGCCGCCAGGAGTCCTGGTTCCGACGCGACCCGCGCATCCACTGGCTGCCCTACGACGCCGCGGACCTCACCGAGCGGGCGCTGCGCCTGGTGGCGCCGGCGGCCGCCTAGGTGTACAGGCCGTTGAGGTCGCGGCACACCCGGGGGAAGAGGACGAGCAAGGACGGCCCCCGGTACCGTCGCGGATGACGCACGCCCGCCCGGACCCCGCGTGATCGAGGACGCCCGTCCCCTGCGCCGCGCCGCCGAACCTTCCAGGCCGACCCCGCCACCGCCCAACGCTGGGCCGACCGCTACCGCGGCCACGGCGGCACCGGCGTGCACGAGCCCGACCGAAGCGCCGCGGGCCCGGGACGGCCCGCCACCGCGGCCGCCCCGGCCGTCGGGGTCGGCGCTGCCCCTGGTCACGCGGCGGGAAGCCGCTGGGGCCGCGGTTGTGTCCGTGGCGGGTCGAAGGCAGGACGTGGTCGTCGAGATGGACGTAGCAGCGCGGTGAGAAGGGCGTCCACCTCAGTCTTCCCACACCGGTCCCGGGCGCCCTTCGCCATGCCCGCAGCCGGTTCAGCGAACTCCCATCAACGATCTGGGTGTACTGACCATGGAGGTTGGTAACACGGGCCCCGGCTAGGGCAACGAAGAGGGCTTCCGGTACCGGTGTGGAGGCGACACCTGCACTGGTGACCAGGAAACCCTCGATGCCCCACACCACCCACGCCAACGCCCGCCTGCCCCCGCCGGGCGACTGGCGCTGGCCCGCTGCGTCGTCGACGACGCAGCGGG
>NZ_QEIO01000109.1 GCF_003336425.1 Marinitenerispora sediminis
GAACCGGGAGGCCAGACCCGGGTTGGAGTCCAGGAAGCGCTGCATCTCGTCGGTGTAGCCGGCGACGATCACCACGACCTCGTCGCGGTGGTCCTCCATGAGCTTCACCAGGGTGTCCACCGCCTCCTGCCCGAAGTCGTTCCCGCTGCCGCCCCGGGGGGTGAGGGTGTAGGCCTCGTCGATGAAGAGCACCCCGCCCTTGGCCCGCTCGAACACCTCGGCCGTCATCTGCGCGGTGTGCCCGACGTAGCGGCCCACCAGGTCCGACCGCGCCGACTCCACCACCTGGCCGGACGGCAGCACGCCCAGGGTGCGCAGCATCCGGCCGTACCACCGCGCCACCGTGGTCTTACCGGTACCGGGTGCGCCCGCGAAGACCAGGTGGTGGCTCATGGAGGCCACCGGCAGCCCGAGCGCCTTGCGCTGGTTGGCCATGACCAGCAGGTTGGCGAGGTCGTTGACGGTGGACTTCACTCCTTCCAGGCCCACCATGTCGTTCAGCTCGGCGCGCAGCGCCGCGACCTCGTCCACCGGCTCGCCGCTCTCACCGGTGGGCGCCTCCACGCCCAGGTCGACCGGGAGCAGCAGGGTGAGGTCGGCCGGGTTGTCCGGCGGCTCCCCGCCCAGCCGGTACGCCTGCCGGTCGATCATCTCCTCGAAGATCTTGCGCGCGTCGCGGCCGTTGCCGAAGGTGGCACCCCGGTGCATGCCCTCGAACGTCGCGTGCAGCGCCGCCTTGGTCTCCTCCGCCAGCTGGTAGTGGTGGGTCGCGCACATCCCCTCGACGATGCGCACCAGCTCGTCCACCTCGTAGTTGGGGAACTCGATCGTGCGGCTGAACCGGGAGGCCATGCCCGGGTTGGCGGCGAGGAAGCCCTGCATATCGTCGGTGTAGCCCGCGACGATCACCACGACCTCGTCGCGGTGGTCCTCCATGAGCTTCACCAGGGTGTCGATGGCCTCCTTCCCGAAGTCCGGGCCGCTGCCGCCGTCCTTGCTGCCGGAGAGGGTGTAGGCCTCGTCGACGAAGAGCACGCCGCCCTTGGCCCGCTCGAAGACCTCGGTGGTCTTGATCGCGGTGCCGCCGACGTACTGCGACACCAGGTCGGCCCGGGCCACCTCGACCACGTGTCCGTAGCGCAGCACGTCGAGCTCGGCCAGGATGCGGCCGTAGAGCCGCGCCACCGTGGTCTTGCCGGTGCCGGGCGGGCCGCCGAACACCAGGTGCCGGCTCATCGGCGGAGTGGGCAGGCCCATCTCCGCGCGGCGCTTGGCCATCTGGTTGCGGTTGATGAGGGTCCGGACCTCGTGCTTGACGTTGGCCAGGCCGACCAGCGCGTCCAGCTCCGCCAGGGGGCCCTCCGACTCCGCGTCCTGCGCCGGGCCGGAGTCGGCCGCCGGGGCGCCGGGCAGCGCGGGCGCCTCCGGGAGGCTGCCGTCGGCGTCCGCCCCGTAGGCGTCCGGCGCGCCGTTCCCGCTGCTCAGCAGGTCGCTGGCGCGCACCCGCTCGCTGCGCACGGTCTGGCGCAGGCCGGCGCGGCCGTTCTCCCGCACCGAGCAGTCCTCCACGACGACGTCCTCGGTGCTGTGCACGAGCACACCGTCGCCGGTGTTGCCGAAGACCTCGCTGCGGCGCAGCGTGGCCCGGGCGCCGGCCGCCACCAGCACCCCGTTGCGGCGGCCGTTGTAGACGCGGGAGCGCAGCAGCGACGCCTCGCCGCCGTTGTGGACCGCGATGCCGTCGCCCGCGCACTCGGAGACATCGCAGTCGCGCAGGTCCGCGCGCGCCTCCGCGCCCACGGCGATGCCGGCGTCGCGGCTCTCGCGCACGTGCACCCCCGACAGCAGCGGCCGCGAGCGCTCGTCCACCTGCACCGAGTTCTTGGCGGTGCGCTCGATGGTCACGTTCTCCAGCCGGCCCTGGCCGCCCTTGCGGAACCGCACCCCCTGCCCCCGGGTGTCGGCGATCGTCACACCGCGCAGGAACGGGCTGCTCGCCTCGACCACGAACCCCGGCCCGTTGGCGCCGGTGACCAGGCCGCGGTCGAACTCCACGGTGCTGCCGCCGCTCACGCTCACCCCGGTGCCGCCGCGCACCGTGAGCTCGATGAAGGAGGTGCCCGCGCGGTCCTCGGCGCGCACCCCGTCGCCGCCGGCGTCCTCGATCTCGCAGTCGGTGAACGTGCCGCGCGCCTTGCCCCACACGTGTACGCCGGCCCCCTTGGAGCGGGCCACCACGACGCGGCGCAGCTGCGGGTCGGAGCCGTTGTGCACGGCGATCCCGCGCCCGCCGACGTCCTCGAACCGGCAGTCCTCGACCTCGGTCCGCGCACGGCTGGAGAGCACCAGGCCGTCGTCGGCGGTGTCGTGCACCCGGACGCCGCGCAGCGCCGTCGAGGCGTCGTCCTCCAAGGCGATCGCCGGCTTCGCGCACCCGGAGATCTCGCTGTCCTCGATCACCCCGCCCGCCTGCCCGCTGGCGAACACCCCGTTGCCGCGCACGTCGCGGAACACGCACGAGCGCACCACGGGATGCCCCCGGTCGCCGACCACCAGGGCGCTGGTCTCCACGTCCTCGATGACGCAGTCCTCGATGATGCTGGGCTCGGGGGTCGTGATCACCACGCCGGCCCCCGCCGAGCAGGTGACCCGGCTCTCCCGCATCGCCAGCGCACCGGAGTCGCGCACGACGACCGCCGTCCACGCGGAGCCGGCCACCTCGCAGTCGGCCATCTCCGCCTGCCCGGCGGCGATGTCCACCGCCGGCCGCTGGTCGTCGCGGCCGTGCAGCACGAGACCGGACAGCTTGACCGCCTCCGCCGCCGAGACCACCGCGCTGCCGGATTCGGCGACGACCTCCACGCTGCCCCGGCCGTCCCGCGCCATGAGCGTGACGACCTTCATCAGCACCAGACTCTCTTCGTAGCGACCCGGCGCGATGCTGATGAGCGCGCCGTTGTCGGCCGCGGCGAGCGCCGCCCCGATGGTCGGGTGCGCGTCCGGCGCTACCGTGAGAAGTTGCCTGGCCATCTCGTCTTCCTTCTTCTCGTCCGCCCGCCGGGTGCCGGGCGGGACCCCGGCGCCGGGTGGCCTGGTGCGTGGAGGGGCGGGGCGGCCCGGCCGCCCCGCCCGGGTGCCGCGGTGGTTACGAGCACGTGGTGCGGACCACCGAGGCGGCGACGTGCGAGCGGTCCGCGCCCTGGCCCGCCAGCGGGTCGGCGCCGATGTTGGTGAGCTGGACCGTGAAGGTCTCGGCCGGTGTGGTGAACCCGGTCACCTGCACCCAGCCGCCGCGCACGCCCGCCTGCTCGATGCCGAACACGCCGACCGCGTCGCCTTCGGGCCGGTCGCCCGAGAAGACCTGGTACCTCGCCTCCTGCTCGGCGATCCACAGCGGGCTCTCGTCCTGGGGGATGTGCACGAACAGCTCGCACCGCGCACCGGTGCGGCCGGGCGAGAACGTCCAGTACGCGAACTCGCCGTTGCCCGCCTCGGGGTCGCCGGAGACCGGGATCGCGTCGTAGTCGCCGTTGCAGTCCTCCTGCCGGTCACCGCCCTGGCGGGTGGCCCACGACTTCCTGCCGTCGCCCTCCTGCCAGTGGCCGGCCCGGCCGTAGGAGGCGGCGGCGTCCGAGGGGCAGCCGGGGCCGACGACCTCGGAGAAGCTCCACGCGGCCGGGGACGGCTCCGCGGACGGCTGCTCCCCGGCGGGCGGGGAGGGCTCCTCGGACGGAGCCGGGGCGGGCGGTGCGGCCTCGCCGTCCTGGCCGTCACCCGGGGCCGGCTGGCCGTCCCCGTCCGCGCCCTGGTCGGCGCGCTCCTCGTCCCGGGGCGCCTCCCGCTCCCCTTCGGACTCCCCTTCGGACCGATCCTGCTGCTCATCGGAGGACGCGGGGCCCGCCAGAGTGTTGGCCTCGGCGGCGCCGCCCTCCTCGCCGTCGCCGGACCGCTGCGTGCTGCCCTCGTCGCTGCCGCCGGACCGCTGGGTGTCCTCCGAGGCGGAGGAGCGCTCGGTCGCGTCCGCGGCCGGCTCGTCCTCGGCGGCGGCGGTGCGCCCCGAGCCCACCTCGGGCAGCGAGCCGATGATGCCGGGCGCGTCCTCGTCGGAGATACGGGCCTCGGGTGCGCCGCCGGAGCCCTCGGTCCCCGACCCCTCCTCGCCGTTGCCGGAGGCCCCGCCCCCGGAGCCCTCTTCGCCCGCCTGCTCGCCGGCCCCGGCGGCGGCCGGGTCCGGCGTGGCCGCGTCGGAGGCCGGCGCGTCCCGCACCTCGGGAACGTAGCCGCCCGACGCGTCCTCGGGGGTGCCGTTGACGCTGCCGGTCGTCGAGGGCGCCTCGGCAGTGCCGTCGCCTCCGGTCGCCGGCTGGCCCGCGGCGTTGTCGACCGTGTCCCGGTCGCTGGTCCCGGCGATCAGGCTGCCCGACGTGAGCGGCACCGTGTCCAGCGACGTGTGCTGGGTGCTCGCGGAGACCGCGAACGGCGCGGCGATGAGGATCAGCCCCGCGATGGCGGCACCGGCCAGCACCGGTGGGCCGGGCCGGCCGAGCTCCGGGCCGGCCTCGACCGGCTCCAGGGGGGCGCGGGCCGTCGCGCCCACCGCGTCGAACGCACGGGGGTGGCCGGCCGCCGCCGCGGTGGCCGTCGCCGCCTCCTCCTGCCCGGCGGGCGTGGTCGCGCGGGACGACTCGGGGACGTCGATCCGGCCGCCGGCCGTCGGCGGAGCGGACGGCGGCCGGTCCGGTGAGGTGGCGGGGGACTGTGCCTTCTCCTGGCCGCCCTCGAACTTCTCGGTCATTGCAGGGTCCTTTCTGCAACCCGGTGGGGGGAAGTCGCCGCTCCGCGCTGCGGCGCGGGCGGGGAGGGGATCGCTACGGTCGGGTTCTCGGGGGCTGCGGGCGCCGGGCGGGTCCGGCGGCCGGAGTGCTCACGGCCGGGGCTCCGGCGCGTCCGGCCGATCGGCGGACTGGGGGGCGCCCAGCTGGTACGGCGCGTACAGGTGCGGGCGCAGCGCGGCCGACGCCGGCTCGTCCCGGCCCTTGGCATCGCGCAGCGCCGCCCAGACGTGCGCTCCGGCTCGCACCCGCGCGGCTCCCTCCTCGAACCCGGACGGAGCCGCGGCGGGTTCGCTCCACCCGGCCGCCTCATGCCCGTCGGTCCACACCCAGCCCAGGTGCGCACCGTCCTCGTCGCTCAGCGCGGCCCGCAGCACCGGCGACCGGTACTGCCACGCGTAGGTGACGGGGACGCTGTCGACCCGGACGGTGGAGCCGTCGGGGCGCCATCGGGGGTGGCTGAACGGGCCGTCGGCCGCGGGTTCCGGCTCCGGGGCGGGCTCCGGCCGCGCGACCGGGTCCGGGCTCGCCGCGGGTCCCGGTTCCGCGGTGGTCTCCGTTCCCACCGCGGGCCCGGCACCGGCCGACTTTGTCTGCTCTGTCATCTTGGTGTCCGTTCTACCGGTCTTCAAGGGGGCTGTGGTATACGGCACCGTCAGTTTCCACCGTTCCCGCCGTTCAGGGCCTGCTGAAAAATTTCGGCGATGCTCTTCGGGCCCGTGTTCGCCGCCGCAGCGTCGTCCTCGGAGAATCCGCGGTCGGCGTCACCGAGCGGGTCGGGGCGCCATCCGGCGGGCGGCTCCCACGACGTCGGGACGATCTCGGCCTCGATGAACCACGTCAAGGAGGTGCCGGCGCTCGTCGTGACCGGACGTTGGTAGGCGGCGTGCACCACGGCCGTGAAACCGCGGGGCAGCAGGATCTCGCGTTCGATCGGCCCGTAACTCGAAATGCGCATGAGGTTGAGGCCCGGGAAGCCGCGCGGGACGCGGTAGACGACGTAGGCGTGGCGCTCGACCGCGCTGCGGGTGCCCACCGAGGTGGAAGCGTAACTGGCGTCCGTGAAGGTACTGCCGACCAGGCTCGGCAGCAGGGTGTCGACGGAGTGGGCGGAGCCGGGGAAACGCTGCGTCACCATCCGCTCCAGGAATCCGGCCTCGACGCCGCGGTGCAGGAGGACCGGCTCCGGCATCCGCGAGAGCTCGACGGCCATGTCCATGCGGTCGAGCGTGTCCAGGAACTCCCCTTCGAGTCCGGGCTCCACGGCGCCGTCGCGCAGCCCGTCCTTCAGCCACTGATACCTGCCTTCCGCGTACTCCTCGATGGCCTCCTGCAGCTCCGGAGGGAGCAACTGCCACGGCATGCCGTTGCGGACTCCTTCGGTCGGCATGCGCTCGTCGGCCCACCTGACGGCGTCGTCGTCGCTGTCGAACCGAAGCGCGGCACCCATCCCCGCGCCCGCGGGTTCGCCGGGGTCTCCCTCCCAGGCGAACGGCGGCGGAACCAAGCGGCGAATGTCCCCCGCGTTCGCCTCCGCCTCGCTGTCCGTGTCACTGTCCGTGTCACTGTCCGTGTCCATGAAGCCGTCGGAGTGCGAGGCCGGCGGAGGCGCCGGAGCCGGCTGGGCACCGGGGGCCGGCGGGTTCTGCTGGTTCCCGGCGGGGTGCCCGGTGGCGTCGGCCAGCTCCGCGAGGGCGGTGTCCAGGGCGCCGCTCGCGCGCCAGTGGTTCCACGTGTCCTGGAGCCGCTTCTGGACCTCCTCCGGGGTGAGGGTCTGGTACACGCCGTTGGCCGCATCCAGGATCCGGCCGACGTTCTCACTGACCTGCTCGATGCTGTGGCCCCGGACGTGGTGGTCGTGGTAGGCGGCGAGGAACTCGACCGCCTGCCGCGAGCTCTGCGCCAGTTGGGGGGCGTCCTGGTGGAGGGGGGCACCGATGCGGTCGCGCGCGTCGTCGGACAGGTCGGCGACGCGGACGGGGGGCTGGTAAGGGGTGGGCCAGCCGGTGCCGCGGTCGAGCGCGGGGCGGATGAGGTCGCTGATGTCGTCGACGTGGTGCTGGCGCAGCCCGACGAACGGCAGGTCCGTCCGCGCCATGATGTTGGTGGCGGCGAGGTCGGCGCGGGACTGGTCGGGCCGACTCCGGAAGACACCGGGCGCGAGCTCGGCGTCGCTCTCGGTGTACTCGTCCCGAAGCCCGAACATGTGCAGGATCTCGTGGACGTGGACGTTCGGCTCGGCGTCCACCGCCCAGGAGTTCCGGGAGCTCCGGGGGATGACGCCGCCGGCCGTGGGCAGCCAGGTCACCTCGTGGTGGGGCGGGCCGGTGACGCCCGGGCCGTCGGCGTCCTGGAGGGTGAAGTGGAGCTGGTCGCCGGGCGTGCCGTCGGGGTTGGTGGTGCGGTACCTGCCGTTGAGCAGCTCGTTCAGCCGCTTCTGGTAGGCGCGCGTGCGCTCGGCGAGCAGGGCGGGATCGATCCCGTCGCCGTGGAACGTGACGCGCAGGATCAATTCGGCGATGTGCGTGGGACCGCCTGGTTGCCGGTGCTCCGCGGGGATCGGGACCCGCCGCACGTCCAAGGCGGTCTCGTGTCCGTACCGCGCGAAGACCGTGGGGAGCAGGTACTCCGGTACGTCGCGCGTGTCCGCCGGTGCGTCGTCGCGCGGATACCCCGGCACGCTGATGGCTCGGTAATCCGAGGCGTCGGTGCGGCTGCCGGCGATGGCGGTGCGCAGCGCCTCGTCACCGTGGTTGCGCCGCACCCCGGAGGAGTCGCCCGTCACCCCGATGGCGGTGACGGGTGCCTGGGCGTAGGCGAGTTTCCGCTGGTTATCGGTCCACTGGTCGGGGGTGACCAGGTCCTCGTGGACGCGGGCCGGGGTGCTCGTGGACTCGGCGGTGATCCAGGAGATCCGGGACAGCGAGGCGGCGGTCACCCGGGGCTGGTACGCCGGCTGGTCCGCGGGGCGCATGGCCTGGCTCTCCGCGTCCAGGCTCCGCGACTCGGCCCGCATCGCCGCGGCCGTCGCCCGCATCACCTCGGCCTCCGCCCGGAGCACCCGGGACTCCGCGGACGGCGGAGCGGCCGGCTTCGCCGGCGGAGGCGTCACCCCGAGATTGGCGAGGGCCTGCTCGTGGTCGGCCTGGGCCTCCGCGAGCTTGGCCTCGGCCTCGGCCTGCCGGCTCCGGGCCTCTTCCTGCTTGGCGCGGGCCTGCTCCACCAGGTTGTCGGCCAGCGTGTGCAGGTCCTGGGCCTCGGCCTCCAGGAACGGGGCGCTCGCACGCAGCGCGTCGGCCTCTTCCCGGAGCGTCTGGGCCTGCGCGCCGCTGCCCTGGCCGTCCAGGTCGTCGGCCTGCGCCCGGAGGTTCCGCTCCTCCGACCGCATGGTCTGGACCTGCGTGTCCTTGTACCAGGCGTCCGCGCGGTGGCCATCGCTCTCGCTCCGGAGCGCACGGGCTTGTGTCCGCAGGTTCTGGGCGTCCGTCCGCAGGTTCTCCGCCTCGTTGCGCAGCCTCTGGTAGGACGACCACTTCGGGTCGCTCGGCTTCGGTGGCCCGCTGAGGTTGGCGAGGGACTCCGCCCGCCTGGCCGCGGTCTCCGCCCACTGCTCCCGGCCCTCCGTCCGCAGCGCGCTCTGCTCTGCCCGCGCCGCCTGGGACTGGCTCGACTCGGTGAGGCCGAACCAGGACAGCACCTCCGGCCCGGCCGCGGTGTGGTCGGGCCGCGGCCCGGCACCGGCGGGCGACGGGGCGTCCCAGCCGAGGTGGCCGTGGAACGAGAACTTGTCGGGCAGGTCCGCGGGGTCGACCACCTCGACCTTCAGCCGGACTTCGGAGCCGTCGCGCAGCGTGTAGGGCACCCGCCGGGTGCCGCCCTGGCCGTCGGGCACCAGGCGCCCGCCGTTGACCTCGGACTCCAGGTCCGCCACGAGTGTGCGCTCGGCCTGGGCGACGGTGTCCGGATCCACTCCGGTGGGCGCCGCACCGCGCAGCAGCCGGACCGTGACCTCGACGGTCGTCCGGGTGACCTCCCTGGTCTCCTGGCGGACCTCCGTGGTCTCCTGGCCGTCCTTCGCCGTCTCCCGGACGACGATGTCCGTGGTCTCCTGGACGGTCTCCGTGGTGCGGCGCCACTCGAAGCGCGGATCCATGTCCACGCCCACGAGGACCTCGCGCTGGGTGATCCGGGCGGGCAGCTCCGTTCCGCCGTCCGTCGTGACGGAGAACTCCCGCGACTGCCCCGGCCGGCTGCCGAAGCGGTTGGCCAGCGCCTCGGCCAGCCGCACCGTGTGCCGGGCCGGATCGACGATGCTCTCCCACCCCTCCGAGGGAGGGGTGTACCCCTGTGCCTCCAGGTTGCGCAGCCCCTCCAGGAGGGCCCCCGTCTCCCGCCAGTAGGCGGTGACCTCGTGGAACTGCCGCTCCGCGTTCCGGTCGCCCAGGAGGAGGGTGTCGAGGCTCTGGCCGTCGACGTGGTGCCGGTAGTAGACGTGCAGCAACTCGTCCGCCCGGTCCGGGCTGAGGCCGTCGATTCCGGCGACCAGCGGGTCGTCGGCCGGGGCGAGCCCGTCGGCCGGTTGTGCGGCCGGGGCGGCGGCCGTGCTCCCGCCGTCGCGGTCGGCCTCCTCGTTCGTCGGGGCGTACGCCTGCGCGGGCGCCCCCGGCGCGGGCTGGCCGCTGGAGGCCGGAGGCTCGCTCAGGGTGATCGTCTGGGGATTGGTCGCGCTGCGCAGCTCCTTCAGGGCGGCGTCCAGGGCGCCACTGGCGCGCCAGTGGTTCCACACCTCCCGCAGCCGGTCCTGCTGCTCCTCCGGGGTGAGGAAGCGGAACGTGCCCGACGGCGTCCACTCCCCGATCCGCGGCACGTGGCCGCTGACCTGCTCGATGCTGTGGCCCCGCACATGGTGGTCGTGGTAGGCGGCGAGGAACTCGACCGCCTGCTGCGGGGACGCCACCAGGAGGGGAGCGTCCTGCCGCAGCGGGACGCCGATGCGGGCGATCCTGACCGGAGGGAGGTCGGCGACGCGGACGGGGGGCTGGTAGGGGGTCGGCCCGCCCGGCCCGCGGTTGAGCGCGGGCCGCAGGAAGTCGGACAGCCAGTCGAGCTGGTGCTTGCGCAGTCCGGCGAAGGAGTTCGTCGCCGCCATGATGTTCACCGCGGACCGGTCCACCCGGTTGAGGCTCTCCCCCGACCGCAGCGCGCTGGGCGAGGGCTCGAACGCCGCCTCCAGGTACTCGTCGGGGAGCCCCAGCATGTGCAGCGTCTCGTGGACCCAGACCATCGGCTCGGCGTCCAGGGCCCACAGGCTCCTGTGGCTCCGAGGCATGACGCCGCCGACCGTGGGCGCCAGGACGACCTGGTAGTGGGCGGGTCCCCTGACGCCTGGCTGGTCCACGTCCAGGACCGTGACGTGGAGCTGGTCCCCGAGGCTGCCGTCCGGGTTGGACAGGCGGTACCGCTCGTTGAGCACCCTGTTCAGCGTCTTCTGGTAGGCGCTCATGCGCTGGGCGACCGCCGCGGGATCGACCCCGTCGCGGTGGAACTTGACGCGGACGATGGCATGGGCGACGTGGGTGGGGCCGCCCGGGGTCCGCTTCTCCGGTGGGATGGGAACCCGCGACACGTCCAGGTTGGTGTCCTGTAGCACGTACACCTGCAGGTGGGCGGGAAGGAACCGCTCCGCCGTGCCCGGCGGGTCGCCCGGGGCCGGGACGCCGGCAGGGTTGTAGGGATCGGTCCGGCGGGCCGGCACCGAGGTGACCCGCACCTCGTTCGGGACGGTGGCCACTCCCGAAACGTCAAGGGACGAGCCGATCCTGGTGACGGGCGCCCGGCCGCGCCCGTCCTTCCAGGCCGCATAGTCAGCGAGCCCCTTGTGGACGGGGGCCGGGATGCTGGTGGACTCAGCGGTGATCCGGGAGATCCGCGACAGGGAGGCGGCGGTCACCCGGGGCGGCAGCACGTGCTGGACGGTGTCCCGCTGGACGGGGTCGTGCGCCCGCAGAGTCAGGGCATAGGCGTCGAGGGAACGCGCCACCGCCCGCAGTGAGGCGGCCTCGGCGCGCATGGCCGCGGCCTCCGCCCGCCGGGCGTCGGCGTCCCTCGACCCGGCGCCGGTGTTCGCGGTGGTGTCCGGCTGCGGGGGCACGGGGTGCCGGGTCTGCGCCTCCGCGAGCTTGGCCTGCGCTTCCGCGACCTTGGCCTCCGCCTCGTGGAGCCGGGCCAGCGCTCCGGCGCGGTCGCCATGGGTCTGTCGGACGACGGCGTCCTCGCGCAGGCGCCCGGCCTCGTCCCGCAGGTGCGCCGCCTCCTGGCGCAGCTGCTGGGACGCGGTCCAGTCCAGGTCGTGCAGCGGTGGCGTCGTGCCGTACTGGGCGTGGAACTGGGCCTGGAGGGCGTCCCGCTCCGCCTCGTGGATGGGGGCCGCCGCCTGGTGGGCCCGGATCTCCGCCCGTAGGGCCTGGGACGCCGTCGACTCGGTGAGCCCGAACCAGGCCAGCACTTCGGGTCCGGCCGTGCGGTGGTCGGGCGGTGCGGCGGTGCCCTTGGCGGGCGAGGCGTCCCAGCGGATGCGGCCATGCAGGGTGTGCATGTCGGTGGACGGGCGGAGGTCGACGATCTCCACCTTCAGCCGGAGCTCGGAGCCGTTGCGCAGGGTGTAGGGCATGCGCTGGGCGCTGCCGTCCTTGTGGGTGACGAGCCGCCCGTTGTTGATCTCCGACTCCAGCGACGTCACCAGGGCGCGTTCCGCTTCGGCGATCGTGGCCGGGTCCGTGCCCGCGGGCGGCCAATCGCGTTCCAGCCGCACGACCACCTCGGTGAGGTCCTGGCCGTCATGGGTGATCCGGTTCCATTCGAAGCGCGGGTTGCTGACATGGCCGGGCATCAGGTCCCGCCGGGTGATCTGCGCGGACAGCACCGTGCCGCCGTCCGTCGTGACCGAGAGGTCCCGCGTCTGCCCCGGGGAACTGCCGAACCGGTCGGCCGCCCAGGCGGGCAGCGGTACCGCGCGCCGGACGGGGTTGACGATGCTCTCCCACCCGCCGGGCGGCGGCGCCTGCCCCTGGGCCTCCAGCTTCGGCAGGATCTTCTGCAGGGCACCGGTCTCCCGCCAGTAGGCGGTGATCTCGTGGAACCGGCTCTCGGCTGCGAGGTCGCCGAGGAACAGCGTGTCGAGGCTCACGCCGTTCACATGGTGCCGGTAGTAGGCGAACAGTATCCCGGCGGCCTGCTGCGCGGTGAGGCCGTCGAGCCCGGCGATCACCTCGCCGTCGGGCGCGGGGGCGGGGTGCTGGGAACTGCCGGGGGCGCGCTGGGCGCGGACGTCGGTGCCGGTCGGGTGCGGCGGGTCGGTGAACACCGTATGGGCGTGGGTGTTCGGGTTGTCCTGCCAGTCCCGCAGGGTGGCGTCGGCGCGCCGTTGGTTGACGAAGTTGCTCGCCGCCTGCGGGGCGCCATCGTCCATGTCGTCGTCGGAGTCGCCCTCGTAGGACTCTTCGGAGGCGTCGTCCATGTCCTCGTCGGAGCCGTACTCGGTGGACGTGTCCGGGGCGTCGCCTCTGTCCGCGCCGCCGGGAACGGGGGCCGGCCGGCCCGCAGTGGCCGTCGCCTGCGGTCCGGTGGCGTTTGCCAGCTCCGCGAGTGCGGTGTCCAGCGCGCCGCTGTTCCGCCAGTGGTTCCACGCCTGCCGGAGCCAGGTCTTGGTCTGCTCCGGGGTGAGCGGGTGCTTCCCGTCGTCCCTCTCCACCCACAGGCGCTTCAGGTTGTCGACGACCTGCTCGATGCTGTGGCCGCGGACGTGGTGGTCGTGGTGGGCGGCGAGGAACTCCATCGCGTGCTCGGCGCTGAGGGTGAGCTCGGGGGCGTCCTGGTGGAGGGGGGCGCCGATGCGCTGGCGCGCGGCGCGGGACAGGTCGGCGATGCGGACGGGGGGCTCGTAGGGGGTGGGTCCGCCGTTGCCGCGCTCGAGCGCGGGGCGGATGAGGTCGCTGATCTGGTCGATCTGGTGCTGGCGCAGATCGACGTACGGTGTCTCCGTCCCGACCATGATGTTCGCCAGGGAGAGGTCGACGCGGGACTGGTCGCGCCGGGTCCGGAAGACGCCGGGGTCGGACTCGGCGTCGGGCTCCGGGTACTCGTCCAAAAGCCCGTACATGTGCAGGAGTTCGTGGACCAGGATTTCCGGATCGGCGTCCACGGCCCACCTGCTCCGGGAGGACCGGGGGACCTCGCCGTCGACCGTGGGCAGCCAGGTGACCTCCTGGTGGATCCGGCCGGTGACGCCCGGAGCGTCGGCGTCCTCGACGGTGAAGTGGAGCTGGGCGCCGGGTGTGCCGTCGGTGTTGGTAGCGCGGCGCTTGCCGTTGAGCAGCTCGTTCAGACGGGTGTTGACCGCGTCGAGGTCGCCCGCCGTGCCGCGGAACCTGATCCGTACGAGCGCCTCGGCGATGTGCGTGGGACCGCCCGGTTTCTGGTACTCCTCGGGGATCGGAACCAGCCGGACCTCGAAGCCGGTGCCGTTCGCGTACGTGTAGAAGTCGGTCCGCAGCAGGTGCCGCGGAGCGTCCGGCGGGTTCCCCGGCACGCTGATGGCGTCGGGGTCCGTGGGAGCGGTGCGGCGGGCGGGGACGGCGGTCCGGGCCGGCTCGCCGCCGAAGCCCCGGACCACGCCCGACTCGTTCGGGCGCGGGCTGATCGTGGTGACGGGAGCCTGGGCGCGGGCACGCGCCCACTGGCCGGGGCGCCACTGGTCGGGGGTGACCAGGCCCTCGTAGCTGCGGGCCGGTGCGCTGGTGGACTCGGCGGTGAGCTGGGAGATCCGGGACAGTGCGGCGGCGGTCACCCGCGGCGGGTAGACGTTTCGAACCGACGCCCGCTGAGCCGGGTCCAGGGCGCGGATCGCCGTCTCCGTGGCGTCGACGGCGCGGGCCGCCGCCCGGATCACACTGTCCTGGGCCCGCATGACCTCGGCCTCAGCCTGCCTGGCGTGGTCGTCCGCGGACGGCCGGGTGCCGGGGGCTGGCGACGGGGGCGTGGGCTGCTTGACCCGGGCCGACGTGAGTTTGTCCAGCGCTTCCGCGAGTTTGCGTCGCGCCTCCGCGAACTTCGCCTGCACTCCCGCGCGGTCGTTCTGGGCTCCCAGGGCCTTGGCTTCCATCCGCAGGTTGTGTGCCTGCTCCCGCAAGGTCGCGGACTCCGCCTGGAGGTTCCGGGCGTCCCTCCAGTCCCGGTCGTTCGTCGGGTCCTGGGTGCCCCGCTTGGCGTGGGCCTCCGCGTCCACGGCCCGGCCCTCGTCCTCTGCGGCCCGGTTCTCCACCCTGCGGGCCCGGTCGTGTGCCCGTACCGCCTGGGACTCCGTGGATTCGGTGAGGCCGAACCAGGCCAGGATGTCGGGTCCGGCCACGCTGTGGTCGGGCGGCGCCTGGCCGGGGGTGGCGACCGGCGCGCCCCACCGGAGGTGGCCGTGCAGCACGAAGGGGTCGGGGGCCTGCCCCGGGGTGACGAGCTTGACCTTCAGCCGCAGCTCGGATCCGTCGCGCAGGGTGTAGGGAATCCGCTCCTGGGTGCCGTCGTTGCGGGGGACGAGCCGTCCGTCGTTGACCTGGGACTCCAGGTCCGCGACGAGGCGCTGTTCGGCCTGGGCGACGGTCCTGGGGTCCGCGCCCGCGGGCGGGCGGCCGCGGTCCAGCCGGACCACGACCTCCACGAGGTCGCGGCCGTCCCGGGTGATCCGGTTCCACTCGAAGCGCGGTGGGGCGTCAACGCCCGGGTGCGGCCGGCGCTGGGTGATGCGGGCGGGCAGCACGGTGCCGTCGTCCGTCGTGACGGAGAGGTCCTGGGACTGGCCGGGGGAGTTGCCGAACTTCGCGGCCATCGTCTCGGGGAGCGGCACGGTGCGGCGGGTGGGGTTGACGATGCTCTCCCAGCCGCCGGGCGGGGGCCGGTACCCCGCGTCTCCCAGGTCGTACAGGGCGTCCAGGAGCGCGCCGCTCTCCCGCCAGTAGGTGGTGACGTCCCGGAACTCCTCCTCCGTGTCGGGGTCGTTCTGGAACACGGCGTCGAGGCTGCGGCCACGGACGTGGTGGTCGTAGTAGGCGCGCAGGAACGTCCGCGCCTCCTCGCGGGTGAGGCCGTCACTCCCGGCGATCACCGTGGACGCGTCCGAGTCCTGCGAGGCGTCGTCGGAGTCGCTGTCCATGTCCACGTCGGACTCGGAGCTGTCCGACTCCTCGGCGGCGGGTGCGATCCGCCGGCTGAGCGGGTCCTCGCCGTCGGAGGTGTCCATGCGGGAGGCGGCACTGAGCTGCGAAGCGTCGGTGGAACGCGGGGCCGCCGGCTCGCTCGACGTGGGCGCGGAGGGGGCGTTCAGCGCCGCCAGTTCCGCAAGGGCCCTGTCCAGGGCACCGTCCGCCCGCCAGGCGTCCCACGCCTCCTCAAGCATCTGCCACTTCTCCGCCGACGTGGAGGGGCGGGTGCTGCCGTCGTCGGCTGTGTGCGTGTAGTGGCCCAGGTTGTCGGTCACCTGTTCCACGCTGTCGCCGCGCTGGTGGTCCAGGTAGGCGGCGAGGAAGTCGAGCGCCTGCTCAGTGGTGTCCAGGATGTCGGGCGCCGACCGCTGGAGCGGGGTGCCGATGCGTGCTCCCGCCTCCTCGGTGAGGTCGGCGATGCGGACAGGCGTCTCGTACGGGGTGGGTCCGCCGTTGCCGCGGTCGAGCGCGGGGCGGCTGATCGCGGCGAGTTCGTCGAGGTGGTGCTCGCGCAGCCGGGCGAACGCGTGGTTCGACCAGGACATGATGTTCGCGGGGGCCGTGTCGACCCGGGAGAGGTCGGGGCGGGTCCGGAAGACGCCGGGGGTGTCGCTCTGGTGGTACTCGTCGACGAGCCCGAACATGTGGAGCGTCTCGTGGACGAGGGAGATCGGGTCAGCGTCCACCGCCCATCTGCTCGCGTTGCTCCGGGGGATTTCGCCGTCCACTGTCGGGACCCACGTCACCCTCCGGTGGACCGGGCCGGTGACGTCGGGGTCGTCGGCGTTCTCGACGGTGACGTGGAGTTGGTCGCCGGGAGAACCGTCGTCGTTGGGGAGTCGGTGCTGGTAGTTGAGCGCCGCGTCCAGGGTCGTCTGGTAGGCCCGCATGCGCCGGGCGATCACGTCCGGGTCGATCCCGTTGGAGTCGAACCTGATGCGGGTGGTGAATTCGCGGACGTGGGTGGGGCCGCCGGGCTCGCGGAACTGCTCGGGAATGGGGACCCGCCGGACCTCGAAGTGGCCCAGCACGTTGTAGCGGTGCAGCCGGGGGGGAAGCACGAGTTCGGGTGCGCCGTCGGGGGCACCCGGCACCGTCCTACCGTCGGGGTCGCCGGCCGCGGCGAGGCGGGCCGGGACGGCGGTGTACTTGGCCTCCGCACCGCGCTGGGGGGCCACGCCGGAGGAATCGTTCGGTGAGCCGATGGTGGTGACGGGGACGTGCTCGCGGGCGTCCTTCCAGTGCTCGCGGGGGACCAGTCCCTCGTAGACGGGGGCGGGCGCGCTGGTGGACTCCGCGGTCAGGGCGGAGATCCGGGACAAGGAGGCGGCGGTGACCCGGGCGGGCGGGGCGTCCTGGGTGCCGAGCCGTGCGGCTTGGGATTCGGCGGACTCGGTGAGCCCGAACCAGGACAGGACGTCGGGCACGGCCGTCGCGTGGTTGGGCTGCGGCCCGGTCCCGGCCCGGAACGGCCTGCCCCAGCCGAGGTGGCCGTGCAGCGTGTACCGGTCGGCCTGGCCGCGGTCGACGAGTTCCACGCGGAGGCGGAGTTCGGCGCCGTTGCGCAGGGTGTAGGGGATCTGCTCGGTGGTGCCGTCGCGGTGGGTGACGGTGCGCCCGTTGTTGATCTGGGCTTCCATCGTCCGGACGAGTTCGTTCTCGGCCCGGACGAGGACGTCGGGACGGGGGCCGGCGAAGGCCTGGACACGTTCCAGGCGCACCACGGCCTCGACGGTGTCCCGGCCGTCCGGGGTGGTCCGCGGGATCCGGTTCCACTCGAAGCGCGGGTGCGTGGAGCCGAGGAGCTCCTCGCGCTGGATGATGCGCGCGGGAAGCACGGCGCCGTTGTCCGTGGGGACGGCGAAGTCGCGGGTCTGCCCGGGGCGGCTGCCGAAGCGCTCGGCGGTCTGCTCGGGCAGCACGGCGGTGCGGCGGGCGGGATCGACGATGCTGTCCCAGCCGCCCCGTGGCGGAGCGACGCCCTCGTCGCCCAGGTTGTTCAGGGCCTCCAGCAGGGCGCCGGTCTCCCGCCAGTACCTGGTGTAGTTCAGGTACTGCTCCTCCATGTCGGCGTCGCTGTGGAAGACGGAGTCGAGGCTCGTGCCGTTGACGTGGTGGTCGTAGTAGATGCGCAGCATCTCGGCGGCGTCGTCCCGGTCGAGGTCGTCGAGTCCGTCGAGCAGCGGGCTCAGGTCCGCGTTGTCGAACGGGTCGTCGGAGGGCTCGACGTCCATGGCGTCGTCGGAGTCGCTGGCCATGTCCACGTCGGAATCGGAGTCGTCCGAGTCCTCGGCGGCGGGCGTCGTCCGCCGGCTGAGTGGGTCCTCGACCAGCGAGGTGGCGGGCCGCTGCCGCTCGGTGAGGTTGTCGCGTGCCTGGTCGAGGTCGCTCTGGGCGCGGTCGAGTTCGGTGCGGGCGCGGTCCATCTCGCTGCGTGCGATCTGGGGGCTGGTGTCGCCGTCGCGGGAGTCGTCGATGCGGGCCTGGGCGAGGTCGATCTCGGCTTCGGCCGCGGTGACCCGGCGCTGGGCGGCCTCGACCTTGCCGCCGAGGTAGGAGGGGTCGTCATCGGCGAGGGCGAAGGTGGTGCGGGTGGTCTCCAGGTCGGTCTCGAACCGCACGACCTCGGCCTGGGCACGGGCGACGTCGGCGCGCGCCTCGTCGACCGTGCGGCCGCCGGGGCCCCGGCCACTGCCCTCGGGCCCGGGCGAGACGCCGCCGGACCGGCCGTTCGAGGCCGGCTCGGTGAGCGCCATGTTGACGCGCGGTCCGTTCCCGTTCGCCGGGAGTAGGAGGCGGCCATCGATGTCCATCTGGGCGCCGTAGGGACTGGGAGCCCAGCCAGGGGGCCTCTCCCAGCCATCGGGGACGAATTCGGCTTCGATGAACCACGACTTCATGCCGTAGGGGTCGGGGCGCTGGGTGACGGCGTGCACGATGAACGTCGGTGCGCGCTTGGTGAGCACCTCCATCTCGTCCTGCCCGTTGCGGACCGCCTTCTCCGCGTTGAGCGCCGGGTACCCGGCGGGGCCGCGGAACATGACGTAGATCCGCCGCGAGGTGTAGTCCGGGTGCGGCACGACCGAGGTGGACATGTACCCGGCCTCGGTGTGCACCGTGCCGACCAGGTTCTGCATGGAGGCGGTGTCGTTCACCGAGGCGCCCATCCGGCTGGCCAGGTCCGCGTTGGCTCCGTGGAACAGGACGACCGACTCGGGCAGCGCCGACTGGTCCATGACCGCGTCGATGTTGCCGATGGCGGTCAGCATGGACGGGGTCAGCTTTTCCGGGTTCTGCCCGAGCCCCTGGTTGATGGTCGTGCTGCCGAAGGACCGGTAGTAACGCAGGTAGCCCCGCTGGTCGTCAGTCAGCGGCGGCACGGGGAAGCGACGGTCCAGCCAGCGGCGTCCCTCTTCCTCGGTGAACGGGGGCCGGCCGGCGCGCATGCCCCCCGGACCGGTGGAGGGCACGGCCAGGTGGATGTCGACGACGGGGGCGTCCTGCCACTCGAGCAGCTGGGCGTCCGCCAGCGGGTCGAACGAGAGGCGCCCGTTCCCCGGTGCGGCGTCCGTGGTCGAGGAAGCCGGGCGCCGGGCGGCGGCTTCGCCCCCCGGGCGGCCGCCGGTGTCGGGTCCGGCGATGGCAGGTGTCTCGGGGGCGGGCCGGATCGGGGTGCCGTCGTCGTTGAAGGTGCCGCCGGCCCGGGTGAAGCGGTCGCGTGCCTGGGCGAGGTCGCGTTGGGCGTGGTCGAGTTCGGTGCGGGCGCGGTCCATCTCGCT
>NZ_QEIO01000110.1 GCF_003336425.1 Marinitenerispora sediminis
CCCGCCCGCCGCTCCGGCGGGTGACCCGCCGGTACCGGGCCGACACGAGTCTCACCGAGGCCGCACTCGACACGGTGCGCCGGTGCTGGGACGCCCTGGCGCTGCCCGCGCCGGAGCGCGCCGAGGCGCTGGCGCTGCTGGAACGGCTGTGCGACCCGTGGGGCCACACTCCACTTGACGCGGTGGCGGTTCCGGCCACCGTGGCGATCGACGGGTCGCCGTTCGAGCCGTCCGTCGCCTGGCACGGCGACCGCACGGAACTGCGCTGCTCCGTCGAGACACTGGGCGCGGCGCCCGCGGCCGCCGCCGGCCAGGCGGCCGGCTGGGCGCTCACCCGGCGGCTGGGCACCGAGTTCGGCGTCTCCGTCGGGCGCTGCCTGGCGCTGGAGGACCTGTTCACCGTCGCCGAGCCCCGCGGGCTGTTCACCATCTGGCACGGTGTGGCGTGGCGGCCCGGCGCCGACCCGCTCTTCAAGGTGTACCTGGACCCGCAGGCGGGCGGTCCGCAACGCGCCGGCCCGGTGCTGGACGAGGCCATGCGCCGCCTCGGCGCCGAGGCCGGATGGCGTGCGCTCCTTGAGCACGTCGGAGGTCTCGGCGGAGCCGGGCGAATCCCGGTGGGACTCGCGTTGGACCTCGACGACGCGGCCTCGGCCCGTATCAAGGTCTACCTCGGCCACGCCGGCGTGGACGCGGCCGCGATCGACCGGTACGCGAGCGCGGCGCGCTCCCACGTGCCGGGCGCGTTCGCGGAGGTGCTGCGCGCGGTGGCCGGCGCGGAGGGCCCCGACTGGCCCAAGCAGCCGGTGACCGTCTACGAGCTGACCGAAGGAGCCGCCGCCCCCGCGACCGCCACGCTGTACGTCCCGGTGCTCCCGGCGGCGGGGAACGACGCGGCCGCCCGCGACCGTATGAGCGCCTTCGTCCGCTCGGTGGGGGCCGACCCCGCGCCGTACGCGGCCTTCCTGGCGGCCGTCGCCGACCGGCCGCTTGAGGAGACCGGCCTGCACAACTTCGTCTCCTACCGCCCGGCACCCCCGGGCGGGCGGCCGCGCTTCGCGGCGTACCTGGCCCCCGGCCTGTTCGGCTGAGAAGGCTGGACGCAGGCGCCCTACGGCCCGGACGCCGGCACCGCAGCGCGCGCTGCGGTTTGCGGTACCGGCGCGCTGACCAGCGGGGACGGGCGGCTGCCGGTGTCCGGTGGCCGGGTCCGCCGGCGCGGAGTCCTGACCCCCCGCTCGCGGAGCAGCGCGTCGGTCAGCCGCCCGGCCCCGCTCCGCTTCGCGTGGCCGCGGCCGGGGATGCCGTAGCGTGCCGTTCCGACGACCCCGGCCCTCTCCCCGGCCGCCGACCCGCACCGCCACCGCGGACCCGCGCTGGCGGGCCCACGCACCAAGGAGCAGCACGCCCATGCGCCAGGACGGCATCACCGAGGTCGCGGCGGGGGTCCACCTCGTCCACGGCGGCAGCACCAACTGGGTGATCCTCACCGACGGCGACGCGGTCACGCTCGTGGACACCGGCTATCCCGGCGACCGCGAGCCGCTGACGGCGTCGCTGGCGGCGGTGGGGCGGCGGCCCGAGGACGTCGCGGCCGTGCTCGTGACGCACGCGCACACCGACCACATCGGGTCCGCGCGGCTGTTCGGTGCCGACCACGGCGTCCCGGTGCTCATGCACGAGGCGGAGGTGCCGAACGCGCGGTGGGAGAGCCGCACCCAGGTGACCTTCGGAGAGGTCCTCCGCAACGGGTGGCGGCCGGGCGTGCTGCCGTGGGCGGTGCACGCCGCACGGTCGGGCGGCCTCGCCGACGCGCGGGTGCCCATGGCCCGGCCGTTTCCGACCACATCAGGACCGCTGGACCTGCCCGGACGCCCGGTACCGGTGCACACGCCGGGGCACACACCGGGTCACTGCGCGTACCACCTGCCGCACCTCGGGGTGCTGGTCACCGGGGACGCCCTCGTGACCGGGCATCCCACCTCGGCGGTGCGCGGACCGCAGCTGCTGCCCCGCATGTTCGACGGGGACCGGGCCGGGGCGCTCGCCTCCCTCGACGTGCTGGAGCGGGTCGAGGCCGACGTCCTGCTGCCCGGCCACGGCCCGGTCCACCGGGGTACCGCACGCGAGGCGGCGGCGCGGGCGCGTGAGCGCGCGTCCTGACCGGACCGGCTCCCGGGAGAGCGGGAGAGAAGGACGGCCCCTGCTCGGCAGGGAGGTCACGAGCAGGGGCCGGAAGCCGCCGCACAGGAGGGGAAGGCGGCCTCTCGCGCCGCGACCGAGGCCGCCGGCGACGCGCCGAACGCGTAGATCCACGGTAAACGCCTGGTCAGCGCGGCGGAAGGGGGCGGAAGGTCAAGAATCACGGGCGCGGGCCGGGCCGGGCCGGGCCCGCTCCTCCGGTGTGCATGGGCTTCCACGGGCTTCCACGGGTTCCCACGGTTTCGAACCGGGGTTTCGGCCCAGTGGCCGAGCCATCCGGAAGCGGTCCGGAACGCGGCTATTTCCGATGGGTGCGGTCCGGCGGGCGCTGCTCCCGCCTTCGGGACGAGGTCGCGGCGGGGGCGGCGCGTCCGGGCCCGGTCCACGCCGCGCGGCGTTGTCCACAGCCCCTGGACCGCGGCTGTGCCCCGGCACCGGGAGCCGGGTACGGTGCCGTCTGGGAGCGTTCCACCGGCGTTCGCGCGGACGTTCCCACCACGTCACCCGAGACGAGAGAGGTGCCCGCGATGTCCGGCGATCCGGTCGGGAACGACGAGCCGCTCGCGGCGTTCGGACTACCGAACCCCACCGACCCCTACGCTGCCCTGCCGGACACCGTCGTGCACGGCGTCTTCCGCGACACCGCCGGCGCGCTGATGAGCGAGTACACCCGCCTCGCCCTGCTGGCCCCGAGCGAGCCGGAGCGGCGGCGCTGGCGGGCGAGGTCCACCGACGTCCTCGACCGGCGGCAGCGGGTGCCGGCCGACGACCGTGCCGCGCTCCTCGACCACGTCGAGCGCTGGCGGGCCGAGCTCACCGAGCTCCGGGAGCGGTGACCGTGGCCTCCGCCGCCTCCACCACCGGATCCCTCGACGACATCGATCCCCGCGACTTCGCGCTCTCCACCACGGAGCTGGCGGAGATCTTCGAGCAGGACGTGATCCCCGAGCTGTTCGACGAAAAGGAGCCGAACGCCGACGCCCCGGTGCTGCTGCTGGGCGGCGTGCCCGGCTCGGGCAAGAGCACGCTCTTCTCGGTGCTGCGCAACCGGTACTCCTGCGACTTCATCCACCTCGACCGCGACTGGTTCCGCTCGTTCCAGACCCATCCCGCGGCCAAGGAGCGGATCGCGAAGGATCCGCAGGCCATGCCCTACGTCACCGAGGAGGTCGCCGGCGCGCTGCTCCGGATGGCACTCAAGCACGCGCTTGAGCACGGCTACCCGGTGGCCCTGGAGAACTCGCTCCGCACGTCCTATCCCCTCGACGTCGCCGACCTCGCCGCCGAGCACGGACGCCCGGTGCACGTCGCCGTCATGGCCACGCCCCCGTGGCGGAGCCGGCTGGACTCCACCATCCGCTACCTGCTCCCCGGCGCGGCCGACGCGCGGTGGACGCAGCACGACTCGCACGAGAAGTGCATCCCGGAGGTCCCCAAGACCCTCGCCCGGCTGGAGAGCCACCCCAACGTCGTCAGCATCGACATCTCGGACCAGACGCGGTTCGTGTACGGCAACACGCGCGGTCCCGACGGCGCGTGGCGCGCGGAGGCCGCGGCCGTCGAGCGGTACGAGGCCGCCGTCGCCCGCGACCCCCGCGAGGGCGAGGCCCTTGACTGGCTCAACCTGTACTGGACGGGTGTCGCGCTGGCCGTCGACCGGGACCAGCTCACCGCCACCACCCGGCCGCGGTTCGAACTGCTCCGCCAGGACGCCGATTACCACGCGCGGTTCGCCTACGGGGGGCAGGACGAGGCCCGCGCCATGCGGCTGCACCGCGCCGCGCAGCGCGTCACCCGCTACGTCCTCGACGCCAGCGCGGAGGGCGTCGCCAACAAGCTGCTGCCGGCCGCGCCGCTCGTCTTCCTCCGCAACCTGACCGACCTCGGCACCATGCTCACCGAGCACGCCGGCCCCTCGGCGTCGCTGGGCGCCGCCGTGCCGCACCTCAAGCGCGAGCAGCTGCGCCGCCATCAGATCGACCCGGAGCGGGCGCGGATCGAGCAGCAGGTGCGGGACGAGGCCCGGACTCACCTCCGCACCAGCGTGCACGGCCGCCGGGACCTCGCCATGGGCGACTTCCCGAGGGGGATCACGGCGGCCGGGAGACGGCCCGCGGCGAGCAGCGTGAAGGAGCGGCGGTACCTGCGCCTGGCGCGGCGACGCGGAGCGCCCGGGAGCCGGCGCACCGCCTGACCCGTCCGCGGCGGGCGGCGGCGAGGAGGGAGGAGGACCTCATGCGGGCAGCGTTCATGCCGGGCCCCGGGGTGCTGGAGGTGGGCGACTTCGAGGTCCCCGGCATCACGTCCGGACAGGTGCTCGTGGCCATGCGGCACGCCTCGGTCTGCGGGTCGGACGTGCACGTCGTCTTCGACGGCTTCCATCAGCCGGACCGGCTCGGCGCCCCTGGGTATCCCGGGCACGAAGGGGTCGGCGTCGTGGCGGACAGCCGGTCCGGGAAGTTCCCACCCGGCACGCCCGTGCTCACGGTGCCGCCGGGACGCGCGGGCGGCTGCTTCGCGGAGTTCCAGGCCGTGGACGGCACGCACCTGCTGGCGCTGCCCGCCGGCTCCGACCTGCGGAGGCTGCTGCCGGCCCAGCAACTGGGCACCACCCTGTTCGCCATGCGCAAGTTCCTCCGCGCCGGCGCCGCGACCGGGCAGGCACCCCGCTCCGCGGCGGTCATCGGCGCCGGCTCGGCCGGACTCTTCTTCCTGCAGCAGCTCCGGCGGCTCGGCTGCGCGGCGGTCGTGGTGTCCGACCTCAACCGGGACCGGCTCGCGGTCGCCGAGCGGCTCGGCGCCACCCGGCTGGTGCACGCCCCCGCCGAGTCGGTCGTCGAGGCCGCGCTCGACCTCACCGGCGGGACGGGGGTCGACCTCGTCGTCGAGGCCGCGGGCTACGACCGGTGCCGCCAGCACGCGGTCGAGGCCGTGCGGCCGCGCGGCACACTCGGCTTCTTCGGCTACCCGGAGTCGTCCGGCACGGCGCCGTTCCCGGTGCACCTCGCGTTCCAGAAGTCGGTCACGGTGGAGTGGGCCGCCGGCACCCAGTTCGAGCCCGGTCTGCGCTCGTTCCGGGAGGCCGTCGACCTCATCCTGCGCGGCGAGATCCGGGTCGACCACTGCCTGGAGCGCGCCTTCCCCCTGGAGGAGGCGCCCGCGGCCCTCGCCGCGGCGCGGCGGCAGGGCGACGGCGCTGCCAAGATCGGCATCGCCATCTCGGAGGGGGACCGATGAGCGCGGGCGGGGCCGACGGGCGCCGGAGCGCGCTCGCGTCCCTGCTGCGCACCCGCGTGCGCGGCGAGGTCGCCGCCGACGGCCGCCGCCGCGCGGAGTACTCCACCGACGCCTCCAACTACCGGGTGGTGCCCGAGGTCGTCGTGCTGCCCCGCGACGAGGACGACGTCCTCGCGGTGCTGGCGGTCGCCCGCGAGGAGAACGTGCCGCTCACCTGCCGCGGCGGCGGCACGTCCGTGGCCGGAAACGCCGTCGGCCCCGGCATCGTGCTCGACTTCTCCCGGCACATGGACCGCGTCCTCTCCCTGGACCCCGACACCCGGACCGCCGTCGTCCAGCCCGGCGTGGTCCTGGCCGACCTCCAGCGCGCCGCCGCCCGGCACGGCCTGCGGTTCGGCCCCGACCCCTCCACCCAGGCGCGCGCGACCATCGCCGGAATGATCGGCAACAACGCCTGCGGGCCGCACGCCGTCGCCTACGGGCGCACGGCGGACAACGTACGCGAGCTCACCGTGGCCGACGGCACCGGCCGCCGGTTCACCGCGGGCGCCGGCCTGGACCCCGTGCCCGGCCTCGCCGAACTGGTGCGCGGCAACCTGGAGGTGCTGCGCACCGAATTCGGCCGCTTCCCCCGGCAGGTGTCGGGCTACTCCCTGGAGCACCTGCTCCCCGAGCGGGGCGGCTCGCTGGCCCGGGCGCTCGTCGGCAGCGAGGGCACCGCCGCGGTCACCCTCGATGCCACCGTCCGCCTGGTCGAGATCACCCCCGCCCGGATGCTGGTCGTGCTCGGCTACCCGGACATGGCCGCCGCGGCCGATGCCGTGCCGCGGCTGCTCACCCACCGGCCGCTGGCCGTCGAAGGGCTGGACGCCCGGCTGGTCGACGTGGTGCGCCGGCACCACGGCACCCGGCGCGTCCCCGACCTGCCGCGCGGCGGCGGGTGGCTGATGGTGGAGGTCGGCGGCACCGACTCCGGTGCCGCCATGGAGTCGGCCCGCACGCTGACCGCCGACGCCGGTGCGCTCGACTCGGCCGTCCTGCCGGCGGGCGCGGCGGCGAGCGCCATGTGGCGTATCCGCGAGGACGGTGCCGGGCTCGCCGGCCGCACACCCGCCGGCCGCCAGGCGTGGCCCGGATGGGAGGACGCCGCCGTCCCGCCCGAACGCCTGGGCGGCTACCTGCGCGAGTTCGAGGCGCTCATGGCCGGCTACGGCGTCGAGGGCCTTCCCTACGGCCACTTCGGCGACGGATGCGTGCACGTCCGCATCGACCTCCCGCTGGAGGAGGACGGTTCGGTGCTGCGGGCGTTCCTGCACGACGCCGCCCGCCTGGTCGCCGCCCACGGCGGCTCGCTCTCCGGCGAGCACGGCGACGGGCGGGCGCGCGGTGAACTGCTGCCGCTCATGTACTCCGAACGCGCCATCGGGCTCTTCGCCGGCTTCAAGGCGCTGCTCGACCCGCACGACATCCTCAACCCGGGCGTCCTCGTCCGCCCCGACCCGGTCGACGCCCGCCTGCGCCGTCCCGCCGCGCGGCCGCTGCCCGTCGCCGGCGGCTTCGCCCTCACCTCCGACGACGGCGACCTCACGCGCGCCGTACACCGGTGCGTCGGGGTCGCGAAGTGCCGGGCCGACACCCGCGCCGGCGGCGGTTTCATGTGCCCCTCCTACCTCGCCACCCGCGACGAGAAGGACTCCACCCGGGGCCGCGCCCGCGTGCTCCAGGAGATGGCCAACGGCACTCTCGTACGCGGCTGGGCGGCGCCGGAGGTCCGCGAGTCTTTGGACCTGTGCCTGTCCTGCAAGGCATGCGCGAGCGACTGCCCGGCCGGGGTCGACATGGCGCGGTACAAGTCCGAGGTCCTGCACCGCGCGTTCGCGGGCCGGGTGCGCCCCGCGACCCACTACAGCCTGGGGCGGCTGCCCCGCTGGCTCGCACTGCTGCACCGGCTGCCCGTCCTGGGGCCGGCCGCGGCCAACGCCGCGTTCGCGCTTCCGCCGGTGCGCCGGGCGCTGCTCGCGCTGGCCGGAGTCGACCGCCGGCGCCGGGCACCCCGGTTCCCCGCGGCGCCGTTCAGCCGGCGGTGGCGGCGCAGCGGGCGGCGCGGCGGTTCCGGTGCGGTGGACGGCCCCGAGGTCGTCCTCTGGGCCGACTCGTTCAGCGAGAACATCGACCCCGAGGTGGCCCGGGCGGCCGCCGACGTGCTCACCGACGCCGGGTACCGCGTGGTGGTGCCGGAGCGCGGCGCCTGCTGCGGCCTCACCTGGACCAGCACCGGCCAGCTCGACGGCGCACGCCGCCGGCTCCGCAGCCTGCTGGCCGTGCTCGGCCCGTACTCCGCGGCGGGCACCCCCATCGTGGGTCTGGAGCCGTCCTGCACCGCCGCGCTCCGCTCGGACCTGGTCGAACTGCTACCCGACGACCCCCGGGCCCGGCAGGTCGCCGCCTCGGTCCACACCCTCGCCGAGGTGCTCACCGACCACCCCGCCGAGGGACGCCGCTGGCGCCCGCCCGACCTGCGCGGCCTCACGGTCCTGGCGCAGCCGCACTGCCACCAGCACGCGGTCATGGGCTACGAGCGCGACCTCGCGATTCTGCGGGAGGCCGGTGCCGAGGTCACCGCGCTCGCTGGGTGCTGCGGCCTCGCGGGCGACTTCGGCATGGAACGCGGGCACTACGAGGTGTCGGTGGCGGTGGCCGAGAACGCCCTGCTCCCCGCGCTGCGCGCCGCCGCGCCGGACACCGTCCTCCTGGCCGACGGCTTCTCCTGCCGCACCCAGGCCGAGCACCTCGCCGGCGTCCGAGGCGTGCACCTGGCCCAGCTGCTCGCGCGGCACCTGCCCTCGCGCCCGCCGCTCGCGGCGGCGCGGGACGGTGGCGAGGACGGCTAGCGGAGCGGGCCGGTGCCGGACCTCATCAGGGGCGCCGCGCCCCGCCGTCTCCGCCGCGGCCCCGGCTGAGCCGGCCGCGCACACCGGCTCGCGCACCGGAGGACCCGGTGCGCGTCCCGGCCCGGTCGGCGGTCACCGTCAGCTCATGAAACCGGCGACACCCCGCTCCGCCGCCACGGCGTCGGACCACCAACGCGAGCACGACTCGATCGCCGTCCGCACTTCGTACTCCAGAGCCGCGCGCTGGTCGGGCGTGGTCGCCTCCCACTGGGCCAGCGCCTGCCGGCACTCCTCGGCGCTCCACTCGCCGTAGCAGGGCAGGTGCTCGGGCCGGGGCAGCTCCGCCGGCAAGCTGCCGTAGCCGAACTCGGTGACCGCCACCGCCGTGATGCCGAGCTGCTTCAGTCCGGCGTCGACCTGCTCCAGCCAGTCCCCGCGGAACGGCGAGAAGTCGTTGTTGAAGCACGCCCGTCCGTAGAACTCGCACACGAGCTGGTAGGCGTAGCCGTACTGGAACGCGTACTGCTCGTCATAGGGGCCACCGTCGATGACCGCGCGCACCGCCTCGTGGCGGGTCGGAGCGCCCCGCTCGATCTCATGGGCGAAGTACCGGTCGTCGGCCGCCAGCTGCCGCTTGAACCGGCCGCCGATCATCCGCCGCAGCTTCTCGTCCTTCGACCCGATGGCCGCCCGCGCCACATCGATGTCGATCACGTACGTGGTCAGTGCGTAACTCATGCCGACACCCTAGGAGCGAGCACCGACATCGGCGACGAAAGCGACGACCGAGGACCTGCGCAGATCCGCCACCCCAGACTCCCCGCCCTGGCAGCCGGAGTATTCGGCGTTGCGGTGCGCGATGTCGGGGCTGACGCCCGCCTGCTGGCAGACGTCCAGTACAGGCGGCCGAAGTGGCTGCCCCGCACGCCCGCGACCAGCTCACCTCGGCGTGCGGCGCCGGCGGCCACCGGCGGGCGGGCGGTGGTGGCCGGAGCATCCGGGGACAGGCCCGCGGCCCGGCAGCCATGCGAGCCGCCCGGGCTGGTGCGACCGCGAGCCCGGGGACCGGGCCCTCAGCCGGCCGCCTGGGCCGTGACGCGCTCGATCGCCTCGACGGCGACCTCGGGCTCGTCGACGTGGATGTAGTGCCCGCTGTTCTCCGCGGTGGCCAGTCCGCTCTCGCTGGACACCGCCAGCCACGCCTCCTGGCCCGCGGTCCAGTCCTCCTCAAGGCCCGGCCCGTACTCGGGGACCTCCGCGAGGTACCGCTGCCCGTGCTGGAGCACCTGCACCGGGATATCACCGGCGGAGCGCACCTCCCCGTCGGTGAAGACGAGCTGTTCCGGGTTCTCCCCCGCGAAGACCGCGAGGGTCTGGGCGCGCAGCTCAGCCGCCGGGCCGGTGGCCGACTCGGGGATCCGGTCCTTGAGGTCGGCGATCGCGGTCGGCGAGGTCGCGTCCAGCAGGACCAGGCCGTGGACCCGGTCCGGGTGGTCGGGCGCGTACCTCGCGGCGATCAGGCCGCCCATCGAATGCCCGGCCAGCACGACCGGACCGCCCAACGCGACCTCGTCGAGGACCCCGGTCAGCGTCTCCCCGATGTCGTCGTAGTCCTGGGGACCGTCCGGCTGGTCGCTCCCGCCCGCGCCGAGCCGGTCGTAGGAGCAGACCCGGGCGTCGGCGCTCAGCGTCTCCTGGAGGTCGGCCATGGTGGTCAGGTCGTCGCCCCCGCCGTGCAGCAGGACGACGACCGGCTCGCCGGGCACCGGGACGCCGGAGCAGGAGACGTTCACCGAGCGGCCGTCGACGACGATCTCCTCGGTTCCGGAGAACAACTCCCCGGCATTCGTCGGCACGTCCTCGGGGAGCAGCCGCGATCCCACCTCCGCGGCTCCGGCGCATCCGGTCAGCCCCACACCGGCCACGACACCCAGTGCGGCCGCGGCGCTTGCCCTGATCGAGTGCTTCATGAGAACGCCTTCCAAAGCGTGCGGGGGGGGGGAGACGGACCGTTCAGGCTTCGTGGCCGGAGCGCGTCATCTGCCACTGGACGCTACGGGCCCGGCCTCCGGAAATCGTCACCCGGCGGCGGACACCCGCGCGTAGCTCGCGAGGGGGACAGCCGCCGCGGGGCGGGAGTAGCCCCCGGCCCGGCACTCCGGCCACCGCCGGGGCACGCCGAAGCAGGAGGGGCCTCCCGCTACTCGGACGCGGGAGCGCGGTCGGTGGCGGCTCGCGCGGGATCTTTCGACTGATCTCGGTATACGGGCAGGTCACAACGGGCATCGATGGCGTGGTCGGGGTTGGCGCCGCCCGGAGGGAGGCGGTGCAATGAACCTCGATCGGCCACGACTCCATGTGATGGGAGCGCTATGAAGCGTTTCGCCGTGATCCTCGCCGCCACCGGCCTCGCCCTGGTCACCGCCGCACCCGCCCACGCGGCCAGCGGCACGCTGCTCCTCAACGGGCGCGCGATCACCGACCCGCACGGCTGCTACGACTCCGAGGAGCGGCCGCTGAGGATCGAGAACGGGACGAACGAGACCGTGGTCGTCCACGGTCTGCCCGGCTGCAGCGGCCGGATCGTCGGGTTCGTCCACTCCGGCGAGACCGCGGTCGTCCCCGGCTCCAGCGTCTCCCTCCCGTAGAACACCGCGCGGTCCCCGGCATCCGACACGGGGACCGCGCACGGACCAGGCCAACTCCCGGAACCTGGCGGCCCGTCCGCTCAGAGGTTGCGCGGATAGGTGCTCCTGACGCGCCGCTGCTAGCCTGACCAGCATGTCAGGCGCATCGTGCTCGGCCGCTTGTGCGGCAGTGACCAGGACGTCCCGCTAGCGGCGGGACGTCCAACTCACCACACCACCCACCTGGAACGTCCAGCCGCTTCGTGATCAGTCCGGAGCGGCCCTCTGTGCTGCTCAAGGCTCTTCAGAGCGACGGAGCACTCGATGCTTTCAGGCACTTCCTCCTCCCGCGGGCAGAGCCCGTCTCCCACGCGGGCATGGCTCGTGCTGTGCGCGATGTCCATGCTGCAGTTCTTCATCGCGGTCGACGTGACCGTGGTCAACATCGCGCTACCCTCGATCGGCGCGGATCTCGGCGTCGGAGGCCACTCGCTGACATGGGTCGTGGTCGGCTACACCATCACCGGCGGCGGGCTGCTGATGCTCGGCGGTCGCATCAGCGACCTGCTGGGGCGCCGCCGCACGCTGCTGGTCGGCACGACCCTGTTCGGTGCGGCATCTCTGCTGGCTGGCCTGGCCCCCTCGTTCCCGGTCCTGGTGGCCGCGCGCCTCGTCCAGGGGGCCGGTGAGGCCATCGCACTGCCCGCCGCGATGGCCACCATCGTGCTGATGTTCCCCGAGGGCCCACGCCGGTCGCGGGCCCTGAGCGTGTGGGCCGCGGTCGCCAGCTGCGGCCTGGTGCTCGGGTTCGCCCTCTCGGGAATCATCACCGCCCACCTGGGCTGGCGCTGGATCTTCCTGGTCTCGGTGCCCTTCATCCTCGCCGTCGTCGTGGCCGCGCTCGTGTTCGGCCAGGCCGACCGTCCCACTTCCCGTGAACGGGCCCGGCTGGACCTGCTGGGCGCGCTCCTGCTGACCGCGTGCCCATTGCTGTTCACCTATGGCGTGGTCGAGGCCGGTGAACCTGGCACGAGCCCGTGGGCGGGCCTGGCGGCGCTGGTCGCTGCGGTGCTGGCGGCCGCCGGGTTCGTGCGGGTCGAATCGAGGTCACCGGACCCGCTGGTGCCCCTTGCCTTCCTCGCCAACGGTCCCCGGGTGCGGGCGAACCTGACGACGGCGCTGCTCAGCGGGGCGTTGTCGACCTCGTTCCTGCTGTTCACGTTCTACCTGCAGGACCGTCTCGAGATCGGTCCGCTCGGAGCCGGACTTATGATGCTGCCGTTGGCTGTGGCGCTGATCGCGGCCTCGGTTCTCGTGCCCCGGCTGCTGGGCCGTTGGGGGGCACGCGTGTGCGTGCTGGCAGGCCTCGGAGCCGCTGCGGGCGCGATGACAGTGATCGCTCTCGTGGCCGTCCTGGGGGCCGGGGCAGCGTGGCTGCTACCGGCGATGCTGCTGATCGCCGCGGGGATGGGCTTCGGGCTCGTGGGGCTGCAGTACATCGCGGTCAGCGGAACCACCGAGGAGGACGCCGGGATCGCCTCCGGTGTTCAGCGGGCAGCCGATCAGCTCGGCGGGGCCAGCGGCGTGGCCGTCTACGTGGGCATCGGGTTCGCTCCCGCTGTGCACGCTGGAGACCCGTTCCTGACCGCAGCGCTCCTCGCGATCGCCGGGCTGGCCGTCGGTGCCGTGGTCATCAGCCGCTCCTCGGCCACCACGGAGGTGCGGCCGCAGGCCGAGTAGGGGACCGCGCCGCCACGCGCTGCCATCCGACAGCAGCGTGGCGGCGTGGAAAGCGCGCCGGGCCGGCCGGTGGTCACCCCGATCCGGCCGGCCAGATGCCGCTCAGCGTGCGTTCGGCCGGTTCGCCTCCAGCCCGTGAAGCGCGATGTCGATTCCGCGGCGCATGGCCGCCCAGAACTTCTCCTCCGGGTCGCCCCGCTCCATGCTGGTGAGCGAGGCCCCCAATGCGGCGCCCCACGTGGCGCCGACGACCGCGGCGGCGCTGACCGCGTCGAGTTCGTCCGGATAGGCCGCGAGGAGCGCCGCGGCGATGTCGCGCTGCACGTCGAACGCCACGTGCAGCGCCTTGGCCTGGAGTGCGGGGGCGCTCATCACCAGCTGGACGTAGGTCTCCATGAGCGCGCGCTCGCGCCCGTCGGCGTCTTTGGCGAGGTAGTCGGCCAGCATCGCGTTGTAGGTCCGGGTCAGCAGGTCCGCGACGCTCTCGCCGGGCTGCCGGTCGGCGATCACCTCCAGTGCGAGCGCGCTGCGTTCCCGGTTGGCGGTGAAGAGCACCTCGTCCTTGCTCTGGAAGTGGTTGAAGAACGTCTTCGTGGCCACGTCGGCGGCGGCCGCGATCTGGGCGACGGTGGTCTGCTCGTACCCCTGCTCGCTGAAGAGGCGGATCGCGGTCTCCATGAGCAGCTGCCGTGTCTGCTGCTTCTTGCGCTCCCGCCGGGACTCCTGCATGCGGCGATCTTACATTCGAATGATCGATACATGCGTTGTACTTTTACATTCGATGTAATTAAATGTGGGTGTGGTCGCGCGCGGGACCACGGCGACCGTTCCACGGAGCTTCGGCAGAGAGCACGGGTGGCCCGCGCCGCGCGGACCGCCCAGAAGGGCAAGACCATGACGAGCGAACCCCTGACGTTCCCTTTCACCCGCACCAGCCTGTTTGACCCGCCCCAGGAGATCCTGGACCTGCGCGCCGAGCGCCCGATCGCGCGGGTGCGCTTCGCGGACGGCCGGGAGGGCTGGCTGGCCACCCGGCGGTCCACCATCCGCGAGGTCCTGGCCGATCCCCGGTTCAGCGCCCGGCAGGAGCTGCGCAACAGCGGGTTCGCGACCACCCTCGACATCCCGCCCGCGCGGCCCGGCCAGTTCATCAGCATGGACCCGCCCGATCACACCCGCTACCGGCATCTGCTCGCCGGCCAGTTCACCGTCCGGCGGATGCGCCGGCTCGCCGCACACATCGAGGAGATCGCCGAGGAGCATCTCGACCGGATGGCCGCGGCCGAGCCGCCGGTGGACCTCGTGCGGGCGTACGCCGCGCCGATCCCCGCCTTGGTGATCAGCGACCTGCTCGGAGTCCCGCGCGACTACCGCGAGCGGTTCACCCAGGAGATCGTCAGCATGTCGCGCATCGACGCCTCGCCGGAGGAAAAGGTGCAGGCGCAGGCGAACGTGGCCGGGTACCTCGGCGAACTGGTACGGCGCAAGCGGGCCGAGCCGGCCGACGACCTGCTCGGCGGGCTGCTCTCCGACGGCGACCTCACCGACGAGGAGGTCACCAACATCGGGTTCCTCCTCCTCGGCGGCGGGTTCGACACCACCGCGAACGTGCTCGGCCTCGGCGTCCTCGCGCTGCTGCTCGACCCCGCGCAGATCCCGGTGATCACCGACCCGGAGACCGTGGAGAACGCCGTGGAGGAGCTCCTGCGCTACCTGCCCATCGTCCCGGGCACGGTGCGCGCCGCGCTGGAGGACGTCGAGATCGAGGGGGTCCGGGTGCGGGCCGGCGAGAGCGTCATGGTCTCGATCCCCGAGGGCAACCGCGATCCCGGGCGGTTCGCCGACCCCGACACGCTCGACCTCACACGCTCCGCCGCCGGACACATCTCGTTCGGCCACGGGGTGCACCAGTGCATCGGGCAGCAGCTCGCCCGGGTGGAGCTGCGGGTCGGCTTCCCCGCCCTGTTCCGGCGGTTCCCCACGCTGCGGCTGGCGGTCCCACCGGAGGAGGTCCCGTTGCGCGACGACATGGTCATCTACGGAGTCCGCGAACTCCCCGTCACCTGGTCGGCCCGATGACCCGGCTGCACGTCGACCGCGAGCGGTGCGCCGGCGCGGGCATGTGCGTCCTGACCGTGCCGGAGGTCTTCGACCAGGACGACCGCGACGGCCGGGTGGTCGTGCGGTCGGACACGGCGGCGGCAGACCCCAGCGCAATGCGTGACGCGGTGACGCTCTGCCCGTCCCACGCCCTCTCGCTGCGCGACGACCCGTGACGCCACCGCCCGCTGTGGTACCCGGTCTGCATCCGGGCCATCGGCCGCCGTCATGCGGCGGCCCCGCCTCGTGACGGCCCTGGGCGGGCGAAGCGTGCGGCGCCCGCGTGCGGGCGCTGCGGCGGCGGACCGGGCGGCGGACGTCCGCCCGGAACCCCGCGTCCCTCGAAGGCCCCCTGGGCCTTCTCGCCGCCGGTCCACCACACGCCGAGCCGCTGCCTGGTGAGGAGCCAGCCGTCCGGGCCCGGCGGAACTCCCAATCGCAGGGTCCGCCCATGGAGTAGGGGGCGTCCGTTCTCCCCGGCGCGGTGACGGCCACGAACCACATGTAGCCGAGCCCGGTCGCCCATCACCTCGAAATGCAGGTTGAGGAGGTGATGCTGCATGTTCGGGTACGGAGCACCGCCACCTGTCCCGCTACCTGAAGTCCGTCCCAGCCGGGGCCTGAACCGGACGCCGTGGGACGCCGCCCATCCCGGACGGCGTCCCACACCCGCAGCCGTGCGCAGGACGAGTTAAGCCATCCCGTTGCGGGGCACCCCCGACAGCGGTCACCCTAGGGGCACAACGGGCAGTGCCCGAGACGGAAGGATCCCCATGAAGCTGCGAATGATCGGCTCGACCTCCAAGGACGGCGACTGCCCGACCCTGTACGAGACGGAGACCGGCGACATCGTCGTCCAGGGCGACCAGCTCACGGACCCCGAGGCCCTGGCCCAGCTCCAACACGTCAAGGACGGTGAGACGTTCGTGGTCGTGCCGCGTGCGCTGCTCACCCAGTACGCGCCGAGGGACTAACTGTGGCTGATCGTCTGGCGGGGTCCCAGATCACGGAGTTCTTCCGGGACGGCTTCGAGCACACCGCGTGGCGGCTGGAGACTCGCCGCGCCTACGGGGTCGCTTCGGAGGATGACGACTTCCAGGCGTGGTTGCGCGGGGAGCCTCACCGGCCAGACCCCGACCGGCCGTGGCTGCGGGTCATGCGCGACCTGGAGGCCGCCGGCCGCCGGGTGGAGCGCGTCCGGATCCTGGACGATCCGCCGACCGACTACCAGCGGTGGATACTGGAGGACGTCGCGGACAGCATCGAGGCCGGGGAGGACATCCGGTACCTGCCGCGCGCGGAAGCATGGCGGCTCCCTCATGCGCCGCATGAGGACTTCTGGCTGTTCGACTCCAAGCTGATCGGGGTCTTCGCGTTCGAGGGCAACCGCTCCCTGGGGATGGCGCTCACCAACGACCTGCAGCAGGTGCTCGCGGCGTGCCAGATCCGGGACGCCGCCTGGCACTACGCCAGGCCCGTCGCCGAACTCTCCACGCTAGCCACATGAGCACGGACTTCCAGAGAGCGCGGCTCGCTCTCGGTGCGCAGTTGCGTGAGCTGCGCATCGGGAGTCGGCTCACCGGGCGCGAGATGGCGGCCAAGCTCGGGTGGGCACACTCGAAGATCAGCAAGCTGGAAAACGGCAGGCAGACCGCGACCGCCGACGACCTGACCGCCTGGGCCTCGGCGTGTGGCCAGCCCGACGCCGAGGCCGGCTTGCAGGCCGCGCTCCGCGGGCTGGAGACGCGGTACCGGACGTGGCGGCGTCAGCTCGCGGGAGGACACCGCGCGCGGCAGGAAGTCGGGATCAGCGAGTCGAACCAGACCCGGCTCTTCCGCGGGTTCCAGGAATCGATCATTCCCGGCCTGTTCCAGACCGCCGAGTACGCGCGCCACATCTTCTTGGTCAGCTCAGACTTCCACCAGTCCCCACGCGACACCGAAGAGGCTGTGCGGGCGAGGATCCGCCGCCAGGAGCTGCTGTACGACCCGGGGCGGCAGTTCCGGTTCCTGGTCTGGGAGGCCGCGCTACGGATGCGCGTCTGCCCTCCTGATGTGATGGCCGGCCAGCTGGACCGCCTCTCCGGGCTCATGGGTCTGGACACGGTCGAGTTGGGCATCATCCCCTTCGCCGCACGGTTGAAGCTCATGCCCTCCCACGGCTTCTGGATCTACGACGAGCGCCTGGTGGTCGTGGAGAACCTCAATGCCGAGATGTGGCTGGACGACGCGGCCGACATCGCGCTGTACGTGCGCGCATGGGAACGGTTTGGCGAGTCGGCCGTGTACGGGCCGCCCGCGCACCGCCTGATCGCCTCGGCCCGCGCGGCCCTCGAAACTCTATGAGCAAACCCGCGAACCACAGTCGCGACAACAAGAAACATCGAGAAACACGGCAAGCGCCGAGAAACGCCCAGCCGTAGCGTCATCGACACCAGACCTCATGGGGGTGACGATGACCGCTTCCCTGCTTCTCACTGCCGATGCGGTGACGCCGCGGCAGTCGGGCCGGCACCGCCGGTTCGTCCCGGCGCAGCGTCCGGCCGCGGATCCGTCCCGCATCCCGGACTACGCCGAGTTCGCCTCGATGGCGCTGCGGCACGGCGCCCGGTGGGAGATCACCTACCGGACCGGTGACCCGACCCCGTACAGGGCGCGGCACCGGGCCGTGGAGATCTCGCTGGCCTCGGATGACCTCCACGCGCTCGACTGCGCCCTGGCTGCGTTCGAGCCGCCGCCGAGTGCCCGGCCCTACGTGCTGTGCCGGCAGGCCGCCGCATGAGCGAGAACGCCGCGGTGTCGGAGCAGGACGCGTTCGACCGGCTGCTGGAGGAGCTCGCCGCCGCCGGGTACGTCACCGTGACCGCCCCGGACCGGCTGATGGTGGACGCGCAGATCCACGAGGACGACCGGGTCCTGGGAGCGGTCCTGCTCGGCATCGGCGACTGGGGGCCGGACCGCACGGGCTGGTTCGTGTGGGTACCCGCCCGGCCGGGCGGTGACGCGCCGAGTTCGGGGTGGTGGGCGCCGGTCGGCCCCATCGAGCACGAGCCCCGGGCGGCGGTGGAGGTCGCCGACGTCGTGATCTCGCAGGTCGAGGGGATCGATCGGCGCCCACCGGTGCGGTGGCGGCCCCGGCCGGAACCTGCGGTCGGCCCGCCGGAGCCCGAGTAGACGGCCGCGCCCGCGACCCCCTTACGTCGCGGGCGCGGCCACGGGAGGGTTCTTCCCCAGCCCGATGCCCTCCCGCGCGGCCCGTCCTGGCCGTCATGGCTCCAGCCGGGACGGGCCGCGCATGAACGCCGGACCGCCTGTGGTCCGGCCGCCGGTGCCCAACGCCCAACCCCCGGGTCAGTCACCGGCACCCCCGGCCGCACCCAGCCGTGCACCCGCGGTGCGGCCGGGACCCCGCAGCCCGCCGGTCCGCCATGAGGGGGCGGACCGGCGCCCTCCAGGGCGGCGACGTCTTGGAGCCGCCCGCGCCCCGGCTGCTCACCGGAGGCGCGGGCACCCGCCGGCAGGGGTGGTGACCCGCCGGCCGCCCGCCCCGGGGAGACCTGGCCGGGGCGGGCCCCACGATCCGCCGTCCGGCGGACGGCACCCACATCCCCCAGACGAGCGGAGGCAGCCATGGACCCGGCGGCAGAACTCACCCCGACCAGTTCCCTGGACGACATCCGCGCGGCCCGAGGCGACGGCGCCCAGCTCGCCCAGATCGCCGAGAAGATCGGCCGGAGCACGTCCTACGTCAGCAAGATTCTGAGCGGCCGACTCGTGCGACGCTCCGCCACCCAGGTCGACCCGCTCACCTCCGACGACATCGACCCCGACGTCCTGCGCGCCCAGCTGGATGCCGGACGCACCCCCGAGGAGATCGGCCGCGAGCTGCAATGCCGGCTCGTGACCGTGCTCAACGCGATGCACAAAGCAGGGCTGCTGTCAGCCGTCGCCCCCGCCCTAGCC
>NZ_QEIO01000012.1 GCF_003336425.1 Marinitenerispora sediminis
CGCGGGCCGGACCCCGGGCCGGGATACCCGTGCACGTCGCTGCGGTGCGCCCGGGAGCGGCAGGCGCCCGCGGCAGCGGTCCGGCCCGGCTCTCTTCCTCGGCCTTCCTCGGCACCGGTGGCGGGCTCGCGGATCCCGGGTGTCCGTGCTTGGCGCCGGCGCACCGCCGAGGTCGCCCCCGGCCGGCGGACCGTGTTCGGCGGCCGTCGCCGGGAGGCCGGTGTCCGCCCGTCTTCCGACGTACCTACCGGTCCGAACCGGGGTTGCCCGGCGCCGCTCTGGTGGGATGAGGTAGAACGGCGACATGACCGAAACGACCGACACCACGCCCGGGTGGTTCTCCGCCGAGGAGCTGGACGCGGTGCGCGGCCGGCTGCCGATCCTCTACGTCAACGCCGTCCCGGTGCGCATCGACGACTCCGGAACGGTGACGAGCGTGGGGCTGCTGCTGCGGGTCGCGCCCGACGGGAGCATCAGCCGTGCGCTGGTGTCCGGGCGGGTGCTCTACCACGAGCGGATCCGCGACGCGCTGCTCCGGCACCTGGAGAAGGACCTCGGGCCGGTGGCGCTGCCGCGGGTGCCGATCTCGCCGCAGCCGTTCACCGTCGCCGAGTACTTCCCGACCCCGGGGGTCACCCCGCACCACGACCCGCGGCAGCACGCCGTGTCGCTGGCCTACGTGGTCCCGGTGGCCGGCGACTGCCGGCCGCGCCAGGACGCGCTCGACCTCGTGTGGTTCACGCCGGAGGAGGCGGCCACCCCGGAGGTGCGCCAGGAGATGTCCGGAGGCCAGGACGTGCTGCTGCTCCAGGCCCTGGCCTACGCCGGCCGGCTCGTCTGAGCCCGGCCGTGCCGCGCCCGCGAGGGGAGCGGCCGCGGCCCGGGCGGGATGGGACCCGGGCGGGATGGGGCGGCCTGGTGGCGGCCGGGCCCGCGCCGCCTCACATCCTGGTCAGCGGGCCGAACGGGGTGGCACCGGCCGCCTCGACGGCGTCGCGGGCGCGGATGAGCGCGTCGGTGACCGCGTCCTGCACCTCGGGCGAGTAGCGGGCGCTCGGGATGGAGCAGCTCACCGCGTCGATGGCCGGCCGGTCGTAGCGGACGGCGACCCCGACGCAGCGCAGGCCCACGACGTTCTCGCCGTCGTCGGTGGCGTATCCGCGTGCCCGGATCTCGGCGAGTTCGGCGAACAGCGCGCCGCGGTCGGTGACCGTGCTGTCGGTCAGGGCGGGCAGCGGGGCGGGGAGCAGGGCGTCGACCTCGGCGTCGGTCCGCTCGGCGAGCAGCGCCTTGCCGAGGCTGGTGCTGTGCGCCGGCAGGCGCCGGCCGACCCGGCTGAAGGGCCGCAGGTAGTGGCGCGACTCGCGGGTGGCCAGGTACACGACGTCCGCGCCGTCGAGCCGGGCGAAGTGCAGTGTCTCGCCGAGCTTCTCGGCGAGCGCGTCGAGGTGGGGGAGTACCAGGGCCAGGCGCGGGTCGGCGTCGATGTAGCCGGTGCCGGCGAGCAGCGCGCGGATGCCGATGGCGTACAGGGACCCGGTCGTGTCGGTGCGCACCCAGCCGCGGCCGACCAGCGTCTGCAGCAGCGCGTACAGGCTGCTGCGCGGCACGTCCATGCGCTCGGCGAGCTGGCGGAGGGTGGCCGGGCCGTCGAAGGAGCCGAGCGTCTCCAGCAGCTCGACGGTGCGCGCCGCGGACTTGACCTCCCGAACACCGCCCGTCTCGCGCGTGTCGGCCATGCGGCTCCTCCTCTCGATCGGTGGACTCCCCGGGCCGGTTCCCGCTCCCGGCGGGCCGCCGGTCGTCCAGACGCTTGGATGGTATCCACATCGCGGACATGCCCGCGCGCCGTCGGCGGGCGGCCGTTCCGCGGAACGCGCTCGCATATCGGACAAAGTGAATCTACGTCATAAAGACCGACATCGTCCGCGTTCCTCTCGTTCCGACCGCACAGGCCCGCCCCCGGGGCAGCGAACCCGGCCGAACCGGCGATCCCGCGTGCGCCGGCGGACCCCCGCGGTCGGGAAGGGGGCGGCCGGGCGCGGCTACCCCGCCAGCGGCCGGACGCCTCCCGGCGGAACCACGGGCAGGCCGCTCGGGGCCCCCTGCTCGATGAGGCGCAGCAGGGCGCCGGTGTCCATGTGCTCGGCGACCAGGTCGCCCAGCGCGTCCAGGCGGGCGGTCCGCTCGGCGGCGAAGTCGGTGCCGGGGGCCGGGGTGAAGGCGCGCCCGGCGCGGGCGGCGACGTCGGAGAGGAAGGCGCGGCGGAACGCGTCGTTCTCCAGGGCGCCGTGCCATGTGGTGCCCCACACCGCCCCCACCCGGCGGCCGTCCAGGAACGGTTCGCCCTCGGAGGGGTCGTCGACCGTGGTGACCCCGTGGTGGATCTCGTAGCCCGCCACCGGCCGCCCGTAGGCGGTACCGCTCGGCCGGCCCAGGGTCTTCTCGCGCGCGAACGCCACGCGGGTGGGCAGCAGCCCCAGACCGGGCACCCGGCCCGCGCCGGACTCCACGTCGTCGTGGATCTCGCGGGCCAGCATCTGGTACCCGCCGCAGACGCCCAGCACCGGCCGGCCGGCGGCGGCGCGCCGGACAACGGCGTCGGCGAGGCCGCGCTCCCGCAGCCAGGCGAGGTCGTCGACCGTGGCGCGGCTGCCGGGCAGGATCACCAGGTCGGCGTCGTCGACCTCGTGCGGGCGCGTCACGAAGCGCACGTCCACCCCCGGCTCCACGCCCAGCGCGTCGATGTCGGTGAAGTTGCTGATGCGCGGCAGCCGGACGACGGCGACGCGCAGGCTCTGCGCGCCGAGCGGCGGCCGCGCCGGGCCGCGGTCGGCCGCCAGGCCGAGGGAGTCCTCGACGTCGATCCAGAGGCCGTCCAGCCAGGGCAGCACCCCGTGCACGGGACGTCCGGTGAGGTCGCGGATCATGTCCAGCCCGGGAGCCAGCAGCTCCGGGGCGCCGCGGAACTTGTTGATGACGAAACCGGCGACGAGCGCCTGGTCGGCGGGCTCCATGAGCGCGAGGGTGCCGTGCAGCGCGGCGAACACGCCGCCGCGGTCGATGTCCCCGACGAGCAGGACCGGCAGGCCGGCGGCCCGGGCCAGGCCCATGTTGGCGATGTCGCCGGCGCGCAGGTTGATCTCGGCGGGGCTCCCGGCCCCCTCGCAGACCACCACGTCGTAGTCGTCGCGCAGCTCGGCGAGGCTGTCCAGGGCGACCCGGCGCAGCCTGTCCCGGTAGGCGCGGTACCCGACCGCGTCGGCCTCGCCGACGGCGCGGCCGCGCACCACGACCTGGCTGCGGCGGTCACTGCCCGGTTTGAGGAGAACCGGGTTCATGGCGGCGCGCGGCTCGATGCCGCATGCGGCCGCCTGCATGGCCTGCGCCCGGCCGATCTCGGCGCCGTCCGGGGTGACCACGGAGTTCAGGGACATGTTCTGCGCCTTGAACGGCGCCACCTTGATGCCCTGGCGGGCCAGCCACCGGCAGATGCCGGCCGTGACGACGCTCTTGCCCGCGTCGGAGGTGGTGCCGGCGACCAGCAGCGCGTGGCCGGTCGTCCGTTCATCGCCGCCGCCGTCCCGGCCGCGGACTGCGCGCATCGTCCGAGCTCCCTCTCCTGCTCTGCCGTCCGCCTGGGCGGCGGGCCGCGCCGCCTCCGGTCCCCGCGCGGAGCGGGTCAACGATAGCGGGCACGTCGTCAGCCGCGCGGGGCGGCCCGCGGCCGGGGGCAGCCCCGGGCGGGACGCGGGGCCGGCTCGTCCCCGGCTCCCGGGCGCGCCAGCCGCAGGGTCAGCCCCGAGCGGGACGCGGGGCGGGCCGGCTGGCGAGTGCCCAGCTCCCGGCCGCCGCGAGCAGCGCCGCCGCCGCGTGCACGGCCCGGGAGAGCCGCACGGCCCGCCGGATGTCGCCCGCGCCGGGCCCCCGGCCCTCCCCGAGCTCCGGGCGGTGCTCGACGCGCATCCCGTAGACGTTGGTGCCGCCGAGCCGCACGTCGAGGGCGCCGGCGAAGGCGGCCTCGGCCTGCCCGGCGTTGGGGCTCGGATGGCGGTGGCCGTCCCGGCGGGCGGTCCGCCACGCGCGCAGCGGGCTGCCGCCGACGACCGGGGCGGCCGCGGCGGTGAGCACGGCGGTCAGCCGCGCGGGCGCCCAGTTCACGACGTCGTCGAGCCGGGCGGCGGCCCAGCCGAACCGCTCGTGGCGCGGCGAGCGGTGGCCGACCATGGCGTCGAGGGTGTTGGCGGCGCGGTAGCCGAGCAGCCCCGGCAGCCCGAGCAGCGCCCCCCAGACCAGCGGGGCGACGACGGCGTCGGAGGTGTTCTCGGCGACGGACTCGACGGTCGCGCGGGCGATGCCCTTCTCGTCGAGCGCCGCCGGGTCGCGCCCGCACAGGTGCGGCAGCCGGCGCCGCGCGGCGGCGAGGTCCCCGGCCTCCAGCGCGTCGGCGACCAGGCCCGCCTCGCGGCCGAGCATCGCGCCGCCGACCACGGTCCAGGTCGCCGCGCCGGTGAGCAGCGCCCGCCGCCAGGGGCCCGCGCGGTGCTGCAGGGCGGCCCCGGCGAGCACCACCGGCGCGGCGGCGCACAGGACGTATGCCGCCCCCCGGGCGCGGGAGGCGGCGTGCATCCGCCGCTCCAGGGCACCCGCGGCCCGTCCGAACAGCGCGACCGGGTGGCCGCGTTCGGGGTCGGGGAACACGTGGTCGAGGGCCGCTCCGGCGAGCAGCCCGAGGGCGGCCGGCCAGGCGGGGGCGGGGCGGGTCCGTGTCACGGCCCCACCGTAGTGCCGCGGGTCATCGGACCCGCGCCGACGTCCCAATTCTGGGCAATACGGTGCATGCCTCGTTGACCGCGTCTCCCGCACCGCCCTATACCGGTGATCCACCCGGCGGCCGGTTCGACCGCGGGTGGGGGATGAGGGGGTGTCCGATGCTGTTCGCCGCGATCCTCCTGGCCATTGGACAGTGGTGGACCTGGTAGCCGCCGCGGGCCGTGCGCCGGACGGCGGCGGCCACGTCGGGCCCGCCGGCCCGGGGGTGCCCGGGTGTCCGGTCCCGGCCACCGGGCCGCGGGCCCCGCACTCGCCTTCCGGCCGCCGCGCCGGCGGCGGACCGCCACCGCGGGAGCCGATCCCCGGGGGCGCCGGAAACCGCGGTGCGCGGCGACGGCGGCGGAGCCGCCGCACGCACCGGCAGGCGGCCCGTCCCGGAGCCGGCGGCGTTCGTGTTTCGCGTGATACTGCGCGAACATGGTGTTCGTGTCGCGACAGCCCGCACCGGTTTCGGACGATCTGCCGCGCGCCGGCACCCGGTGAACACTCCAAGGTCCCCGCGTCGCCCGAGAGCGGACATCGGTCCTTCCGCAGGTCAGGCAGTCCCACGGATCCTGTACTGACACACCGATGTGCAAACCCGGTAAAATCGTCCCGGACTGGTAAAGTGCCTGGTCAGTAACGACCAAGCCAGGCGCCCGTAGCTCAGTGGATAGAGCACCGGACTTCTAATCCGACGGTCGCAGGTTCGAATCCTGCCGGGCGCGCCCTTCCTCGCCACGCGAAACGCCCTCCGACCTGGAGATTCAGGCCGGAGGGCGTTCGACGTCATCGGTGGTTGGCGATGGCGACCCGGGGCTGTCAGGGGCGCACCGCGGCCAATCCACGGCCACGTTCAGCCGGTCTGATCTGGAGCCGGTTCCTCCTCGATCCGCGGTGGGGGGACAGAGCCGCCGGTGCCGGGCCGGGCGGCCTCGGCGCGGCGCCGCGGCAACGCGGCCAGTAGGCGGTTTCGGGCGGATCACGGAAATGCGGTGCGCGTGGTCCCATCGGTCGGCTACGTCACCGGGCCCGGCATCGTGGCCGCCTTCGCTGGTCCGCTCGGTGTCAGTGATGGAGGGCCGATCCGCCCAGCGTCAGCGGCCGCTGGCAGCATCAACCGCTATGAGCATCACCCGTACTACCCCGCCGCGGCCGCTCGACGTGACCGCGCTCTTCCCTCAACTGGCCCCGCTGGCCCGCACGGCGACCCGGCTGCACCCTCGCCCTGGGGATCCGTCGGCACGTGACAGCTCGGTCGGCGGTCCGCTGTTGTGGCCGGCTGGAGAGCCGTGGCCGCACTGCGAAGGACCGCACGAGCTCGACGGGGTGAACCCGGCCCGGTCGCCGGCGGGCGTGAGACGGGAACGCCGGATCCATGCCGCCGCGCAGGGCCGGGATCTGACCTCGCGGGAACGGGAGACCCTCGCCCGCATCCGCTCCCCGAGGACCTATCCGAGACCAGGGCCGAGCCGCCGACCGTATGACGGTTCGATGGCGATGTTGCCGCTGGCGCAGCTGTACGCGCGTGACGTGCCCGATCTGCGCCCGCCCACCGGGGCAGATCTGCTGCAGGTGCTGTGGTGCCCCTTCGACCACCCTCCGATGAGCTTCATGCCCAGGACCGTGGTGTTCTGGCGGTCCGAGGCCGCGGTCACCGACATCCTCACCACACCCCCGGAACCGCCCGTGGTGCAGTTCGACGGCTACCTGCCCGAGCCGTGCCTGCTCGCTCCGGAGCAGATCACCGAGTACCCCAACCCCTTGGAGCTGAGCAAGGACGTGCGGGCCCAGCTCGGGGACTGGAGCATGTGGCAGGCGGCCGGCGGCGCGGTGGACAGCCGGTACGCGTCGTACCCGGAGGAGTTCTACTCGGCCGATCTGTCCGTCGCGCCCGGCTGGAAGGTCGGCGGCTGGGCCCCCTGGGGGTACACCGATCCCAGGCCCCAGTCCTGCCCCGCCTGCGATAGCGCGATGGTCCCGCTGCTGACCATCCCCACCTTCGAATGGGACGACAGCACGCGCAGCTGGATCCCGGACGACCGCGGAGATCGCGAACACACCAGTCCATCCTCCGTCCGCACTCGCCCGGAGGGCCAGGCCGTGATCGACTTCTTTCGCGCCCAAGGCATCGAGGCCCACGACCGTGGTCGCGTCCCCCGCGATGCCCGCGTCGCGCCGCTCGGCACCGACACTGTCCCAAGGCAACCGACCGCCGTCCAGATCGCCAGCGGCCAACGGCAGCAGCTCTACATCTGCCCGACGTCTCCGGAGCATCCCCACACCGAGCTGATGCAGTAGCCGCACCGACGACGACCGGTCGCCTCGTCGTCTCCCCATCCGGGAAGCATCGGCCGGAGGCGGGAGACCCGCTGGGCCGCAACACGCGGTCATCTGGCGGACCAGGTGAAGAGGCCCGCCACGTGCGGTCCGGCGAGGTGGACGGCTGCTGCCTCCTCGTCGAGGACCATGTGCTGCCCGCCCGGCCGGCGCGTTCACGCGATGGCCGGGCGGGTGCGGGCCCGGAGCGGGTTGTCAGGTGCCGAGGCGCGCTCCGACCTGGTTGGCGAAGGCGTAGCCGTTGGTGGCGTCCCAGTTGATCGACCACGTCATGGCGCCGCCGATGGGGCCGTAGGGCTGCGCGGGGGTGAAGGACCCGCAGTTGGTGCCCCGTTCGAGGCAGTCGAGGGCGCGGACCACGTTGGCCGGTGCCTGGTAGCCGCCGCCCGCCGCCGACGGGGTCGCGGGCAGGCCCAGGCCGACCTGGTCGGGACGCAGCCCCAGCTCCAGCTGGATGCATGCCTGGGCGGTGAGGAAGTCGACCGTGCCCTGGCTGTAGACCTGCCCGTCGCAGCCCAGCATCGTGCCGGAGTTGTAGTACTGCATATTGACGATGGTGAGGATGTCGGAGATCGCCCGCGCCAGCTGGTGGTAGGCGAAGGACGGCGCCTGGAAGTCGATGGTCTGCGGCGCCATCGTGATCAAGAGGTCCGGGCCGGCCTGCGCGGACAGCGCGCGCAGCGCCTCCTCCATGTACTGGGCGTTGATGCCGTGTTCGAGGTCGATGTCGACGCCGTCGAAGCCGTACTCGTTCATCAGGTCATAGGTGGTGCGCGCGAAGTTCGCGGCCTGCGTGGAGTTGGTGACGTCCACGTGGCCGCGCTCGCCGCCCACCGAGATGACGACCTTGCGCCCCTGGGCCTGGACCGCGGCGATGTCGTCCTTGAACTGCTGCTCGGTGTAGCCGTTGAGCTCGCCGCTGGCCAGGTTGAAGGTGATGCCGCCGGGGGTGCCGGCGAGGTTGTCGGCGAAGGCGACCGCGATCAGGTTGTAGGCGTCGGGGACGGCGCTGATCGGCAGCGTCGTGGATCCGTTGTTGAAGTTGTGCCAGTAGCCGGTGAGCCACGGGCCCCCGGCGGCGGTGGCCGCCGGGGCGTCGGTCTCGGCACCGGAGTCGGCCGAGGCGGGCAGCGCCGCCGACGTCAGCCCAACCGCCATCATCAGGATGGCGGCGAGGGTGAGCGGGTGTCTGCGTCGTGCGTGAGCCTGCACAGGGTGCTCCTTCGATCCGTTCTTCCGTGGGGGGACGGTATGGGCCCCCGGCCGCGCGCTGCCGGGGTGCCCGTTGGGCCGGATCCGGTCGGGCTCGAATTGCTAAGAACCTAAGAGAACCCGATTGCGGCGTCAACAGCGTCGACAGGGCGCACGTATTCACGGCCGTCCGCCGCCGGGATCGGAAATCTGATGAATGTCCACCTCAGCCATACGGTCGCGGTCAACCGAGGGCCGCTCCCGAAATCGGTGCGAATTCGAACCCGTCGAAGGCCGCGCCCCGCGGTGTCCGTGCCGCGGGGATCCGCGGCCACGGCAGCCGGTGCGGCCCTCCGCCGCTGCCCGGCCCCGGACACCGCTGCGGCCGCCGCCTGCCAGGTCACCGGCGTCGGAGGGGGTCGCACGACGGGGGATCGCGGCCGGAAGATGTGACGGTGCCCCGTCAGGATGGCGCTGGAGATTGCTTATTCGTCACGTCGACGGCGGGCGGTTCTTTCCAATCCTCCATACATGGGCGCGTGGTGCGGTGAAATGAAGCGGTCCACGCGATTTTATGGCTTTGGTGCGTCGGTCCGCACGCAGCACGCGAACAATCGGGGCGTCTTCGCGGAAACACCGGCTGGTCACCAGAAATGCGAAATTCCACGGACTCTCGGTGATTCGGGCTCCGGTCGAATCCGTCGGACCGCACGTCCGGGGATCCCGGGGTCCACCCCGCCGGGCGCGCCATCCCCGCCGGGGGCTCGGGCGCGGATGTGAGTGGTGGCGGCCAGGACGCCGGGGCCCCGCCTCCTCTTCAGGCCCCGTCGCGGCCGCTGCCAGGCACTGCCGCTCGCCGTCGCCGCCCCGGGCCCGGCCCGCCCGGCGCGCGGGCGCATGTTCCCTGCGTGCGGACTGGGACACCGCGGCCCGTCTCACAGAGGGGTCCGGTGCGGCGCGAGCCGCGCCTCACCCCGGCCGCGCGATCCATGAGAAGACGCCCAGCGCGGTTCCCACCAGGAAGAACACCGACCCGGTGGTCAGCAGGAGCACGGCGCCCGCGGTCGTCGCCCTGGCCTCGACGATCTCCGCCCGCCGCGGGTCTTCGGGGTCGTAGGCCACCGTCACCCGGCGCCCCTCGCGGAGCAGCCCGAAGTTGGTCGAGACCCGCTGCCGGGTCCGCACGTGCCGGCCCTCGCGGGTGACGAACTCGAACACCATCGCGCTCGTGCCGTTCCCGCCCCCGGACCGGCCGGTGACGGTGCCCGGCACGCGGATCCCGTGCCGGCGCAGCCATGCGATGGTGCGCAGTTCGCGGCCGCCGACACAGACGAGGGCGCCGCCGATCAGCACGAACACGGTGATCAGGGTGAAGGGCGGGCTCGCCGAGGCGGTCAGGACGCTACCGATGTGCAAGGGATCCCCCGTCCGAGGTGTCGGTTCCGGCGCGGAATCCCCATCGTCACCGGGAACTCCGCCCGCGGCCATAGCCGGGCGCGCCAGAAGCCCGGCACCGCGTGCCGAGCCCGAGGCAGACCCGAGGCAGGCCCTGTCCGGCGCGCCGGATGCTCGGGGGCCGGTGCTGGTGCCGGTGCCGGTGCCGGTGCCGATGCGGGAGCGGACGCGGGTGCCGGCCGGCGTTCGGGAGCGCCGCGCACCTCGCGAGGGCTCGGAGCGCCCCTCGCGGCGGCAGGGGAGCCCTCCTCGCCGGGGGCGCGCGGTCCGCCGCTCCGCCCGCCCGGCTCCGCCCTTCGGGCTCCGTGGCGCACGTCCCCCGGAAACCTCTCGCGGCACACTGGCCCCTAAAGCTCCATTCATGCCGTTCTGTCCTTGAAATTCGCCATTCTTGACAATGCGGGCGCGTGGCAGAATATTTTGCCCCGAGTACTCGTTAATCACATGCTCTGAGCTGGGAAAAGTAACAATTTCGGGGTCTGTGGATCTTATAGGCAAGGGCCGCTGCGGCGGTCCGAGCGGAGCCCGTCCGACCCGTGGCGGATCTCCGCGATCAGTGCCCTCCGGCAAACGCCAAGCGCAAGGAAGTGTGTGTTGGACGAAGATCTGTTCGTCGCGTGCCCTCCCACGGAGGACAGCGAGATCGACGACGAGATGGTGGAGCAGGTCAGCTGGGAGTACCTGGCGGAGAAGGAGCTGCCCAACATCGCCGTCTACCTCCTGAAGATCGGGGCCACCCCCGAGGAGGCACGCGACTGCGCCCGCATCGCCCTGCACCAGAGCTGGGAGAAGCGCGACACGATCGACAACATGCGGGCCTACCTTCGCGTGACCGCGAAGAACATCTACCTCCGCTCGGTGCCGAAGCAGGTGCCGCTGGAGGAATGCGACGACCCGCCCGCTCCGGAGCACCTGTCGCCCGCGGCCCGGGTGGAGGCCCGGGACGAGGTGGCCCGTGTCATGGCCGCGATCCGCGAGCTTCCGCTCAGCCAGGCGGAGGCCGTGGCGCTCACCCTCGACGGCTTCACCACCAGCGAGATCGTCGCGATCACCGGCAGCACCCCGGCGGCCGTACGGACGGCCCTGCACCGCGGGCGGGCGGCCCTGAAGAAGCGCCTGGCGCCACAACCCGAAAAGGACGACGCGTGACCGACGAGGAACTCGACCGACTGCTCACCCGTACCGACCGCGCGCTGCTGCACGCCTGGCACGCCGAGTTCGCCCGCATGCCCCGCCCCGCTCCGCCCGGCGCCGGCCCGGCCGAACCGGTCCTGCCCGCCGAGACCGTGGAGATCGACCTGGTGGCCACCGGCCAGTTCCACTCCTACCTGGTCAGCCTGCTCGCCATCACCGACCTGCTGGTGGAGGTCACCGCCCACTTAGGGCGCGAGGGCCGCATGGTCACCTCCCAGGTGCGCGGGCACCTCGACCGGCTCCGGGCCGGCCTGGACACCCGGACGCTGCGCCGCGACGACGCGCTGGACCTCATCGCCGACATCCGCAGCGCCGAGCGGCGCCTGCGGGCGATGATGCTCTGGGAGTTCGCCCCCTCGACCTGCCGGTGCACCTACACCGCCCTGGACAACCTGAGCGACGCCATCGCGAACCTGCGCCGGCAGGTGCACGCGCTCTTCGGCGACAGCGACACCCGCGACCTCGCCCAACGCTGAACGTCCCGGAAGGAAGAGACCGGTGCCTGCCCGCCGCAGCTCCACCTCCACCTCCACCTCCGCGTCCTCGCCCCGCTGCGCCGAGGGGTGCCGCTCCCTGGAGCGCGCCCTCGGCCGGCGGGCCGGCGCCGACGACCACGCCTTCACGTGCGCCGCCTGCGGCCACCTGGTGTGCGCGATGTGCGGTACCACCCCCGTGGAGTGGGCCGGCTACATCTGCCGCGGCTGCGTGGCGCCCGCGCCGGCCCGGCACCTGACCGCGGGCCAGCTCCGCGCCGCCCTCGCAGGCGTCGCCGACGACACCGTCCTCACCCCCGCCACCCTCGCCCAGGCGCTGCGACAGCTCGGCATCACCGCGACCACCGAACCGGCGGGCGCCACCCGGCTCGACCAGGTCGTCGCGGCCGTCTGGCCGTGACGCCGCCCGGAAGGGCGGCGGCCGCGCGGCAGCGGCCGGGGCCGGCCATCGCCCGGCGAGCCCGGACCGCGGCGGGGAGGCGTCCGCACGCCGCTGACGCGCCGCCCGTGACGTCGGTCCCGGTCCCCGGCCCGGGCCTGCCTGGGGCGCGAGGCTCCCGGGCGGCCGGAGCGGAAGGCCCGGACCGCCGTCCGGGCTTCCTGGCGGCCGGCCGGGGCAGCATGCTGGGTTTTTGGGGATATCGCCCCTTCTTGTGGTAGAGATCCCCACGAGCATGAAGAGGCTGACGGCCACCCGGGTGCGCCCAGTGGCACTCCGCGACGGCCGCGATGGCCGCCCGCACCCTGCCGACGGGCGGCGGGCCCGTGAGCGCACCGCCCGGTGCCGCCTCGGGCGCCGCGCCGCCCGCGTTCGAACCCGGGCCGCCGTCCCCGTCCCCCCAGGAGGTCCCCATGCCCGTCTACGTCTGCTCCCTGGCCGGCGCCATCGCCCAGGCCGTCCCGCCCGGCGGCGGCTACCACCTGCTCCGCTTCCCCTTCGACTCCTCCGGCGAGGCCTACGACGTCCACCGGATGCACGACCCCGTCCAGCCCGACGGGCATGTGGTCGAGGACTGGCGGACCGATCCCCGCAGCGGTCTGATCTGGCCGCGCGTGAACGGGTGGGGCCAGCTGCACGCCAACATCCACTGGCGGGCCGGTGACTACGGTGAGCTGCGCGACCGGTTCTGCCGTGACCCCCTCGACCTGTCCACCGGCGTCGACTCCACCGGCACCGACCACCGCCCGCCCTCGCCCGGGATGCAGTGCTTCACCAAGAGCCACGGCATCTTCGTCCGGCCCGGTACGCCGCTCGGCCTCATGGTGGGCCATACCGCCACGGCCGCGGCGACGGTGGAGTACGCGCAGTTCAAGCTGGTGATCCACGCCGACGTCGCCGCGGCGGCCACCTGACGAGGGCTCCCCGGCCGCGGCGCTGGTCAGCCGACCGCCCGGCGCACGTGCCCGGCGATCAGGTCGTACATGCGCTCCGTCACCTCGCGGGTGCCGTGCATGATGTTGTACCCGTGGTCGACTCCGGCGACGTCGTGGTGCGCCACCAGCGCGCCGGCGGCCGCCAGGGACGCCGCGTAGGAGGCGCCCTCGTCGCGGAGCACGTCGAACTCGCAGGTGACGACGAGGGCGGGTGCGATGCCGGCGATGCCCTCGGCGTTGGTCCCCCAGGCCGGCGAGACCAGGCGGTCGCGCCGGGCGGCGGGGTCGGGCGCGTACGCGGCGTCGAAGATGTCGGTCATCCAGGGCCGGACCACCGGCCGGTCCGTCCGGCCGCGCTTGGCGCGGCCGGGGGTGACCAGGTCCAGCGGGGCGTAGTGCAGCATCTGCAGCGCGATGGCCGGCCCGCCGTTCTCCAGGGCGAGGCGCGCGGCCCCGGCGGCGAGCCCGCCGCCCGCGCTCTGGCCGCCCACGCACAGCCGGCGTCCGTCCCAGTCGCGCTCCGGCCGCGCGGCCCACGCCACGACGTCGGACACCTGCTCGACGGCGACCGGGAAGCGGTGCCGCGGCGCGACGGAGTAGTCCACGCTGACCACGGCGACGCCGGCCCGCGCCGCCAGGAAGCGGCACCACGGGTCGTCCTGCTCGGGATGGGCGATGACGTATCCGCCGCCGTGGATGTTGACGTACACCGCCGGCCTGCCGGAGCCGGACGCCGCCGGGAGGTACACGGTGCACGCGACGTCCCCGTGGCGGGTCGGCACCCGGACCGCGGCCGTTCGGCCGGGGATCTCGGCGAAGCGGAGTTCCGGCTTCAGGCGGGGGACCATGACGGGCTTGAGGACCCACGCCGCTGCGGTGGCGACGGCCGGGACGGACAGGAGGGACATCGGGGCTCCGTACTCTGCGGTGGACCCGGCGGGGCGGCGGCCGGGCCGCGCACGCTGGGAGGTCGGGACGGTGGGGCGGCCACGGGGGAGGACGGCCGGAGCTGGTGCGGCCGCGCGTGCGCCCCCGCGTCCGGGCCCGGGGTGGCACGGGGACACGCCTTCCCCCGGGGGCCCCGGAAGGCGGGCGGCGCGCTACCGGTTCCCGCGGGACACCGGCCACGGGTCCGCGGCGGCCCGGTACGGTCCTTCGGTGTACTCCGCCAGCCGCCGGACGCGGGATCGCTCCAGGTCGCGGACCTCGCCCGCGAGGCCGCCGCGCCGGGCGTGGCGGCGGGACGCGCGGGCGGCGGCCGTCAGCTGCTCGTGGGTGAGTCCGTCGCAGCTCTCGCGGACCCGCCGGCGGAGGTCGGCGAAGGTCCGGTGGTGCTCGGCGGCGCGGTGGAGTTCGGCGGCGAGGTGGGCCACGTAGGCGGGGTCGCTCAGGGCGTCGGCCAGACTGTGCAGCACGGCAGGGGAGTAGCGCTCGGTGAGCGGGGCGATGTGCCAGTGGGTGACCATGGTGCCTCCTGCGGGGGCGTTTCCACGACCGTATCGCCTGGTAGTGACATTCTTCGGCGGACGCGCGCCCGCGCCGCCGCCGGCACCGGACCGGGGACGGCCGGTCGGGTGCCCGGCCGGTCACAGCGGGGCCAGCGCCGCGGCGAGCGTCCAGGTATCCCTCCCAGCTGCGGGAGGCGCTGTCGGCGATCGCGGGATCGGCGCGGACGTGGGTGCGGACCAGGACGCGGCCGCCGTCGCCGGCGGGGCGCAGTTCGATGCGGACGTGGTCGTCGAACTCGCGGTCCCCGCCCTCGGGATCGTGCTCGTCGAAGGCGAACAGCCGGGGCGGCTCGACGTCGGTGATCACGGCGGTCACGCGGTTCCCCGCACCGTCGTCGAGCACCACCCGGCCGCCCGGGCGCGGCTGCGGTTCGGTGACCGCGAAGGGGTACCAGCGTCCGAGGTGCCCGGGGTCGGTGACCGCCCGCCAGACCCGGTCCGGGCTGTGCGGGAGATGCCGTTCGAAGCGGAGGGCCGGGTGGCCGTCGAGGGTGTGGAGGGTGGTCACGGGGCGGGCTCCTCGGTGTGCGGTCCGGTGGGGGTGCTGGCGGAGCCGCCGGAGCCGCCGGAGTCGCGGGGCAGGCTGGCCAGGTGCCGTTCGAGGGCGTCCAGCCGCCCGTTCCACAGCTCCCGGTACGGGGCGAGCCAGGCGTCGAGGTCGGCCAGCGGTTCCACGCGCAGCCGGTAGCGCCGGTGCCGGGCGTCGGAGCGGACCGCCACCAGCCCCGCCTCGCGCAGGACCCGCAGGTGCTTGGAGACCCGCGGCTGGCTGACGGCCCGCTCCTCGACGAGTTCGCCGACGTTGCGCGGCCGGACGCGCAGCAGGTCGAGGATGCGCAGCCGGGTCGGGTCGCTCGGGGCCTGGAAGGGCAGGGGAGTGGGCGCGGGCACGGGCCGAATATGGCCCCGTGGGCATATACGCGCAAGGGCATATATGGGCGGCGGCCGGCCCCGGTGTCCCGCCGCCGGACCGGTGTGCGGCACTCCGGTGCTCGCGCGAGCGCTGGGCGGGGGTGGGCCGAACAACCTGGGGGCAGCCCTGGATTTCCTGACTACTCTGCGCTTACAGTTGGACGCAGTCAGCGGTCGAAGGATCGTGGGGCCGCGGTCCGGCAGTGCGCCGGGGCGCGGGAGCGCCAGCGTCGACAGCCCACCAGGTGAGTGCACCGCCGTTCTCGTCCCAGCCGTCCGGCTGCGGGCGTCCTCGCCCGATCCCGCGATCCGCACAGGAGGCTCCCGGTGAGCACCACCGCCCTGACCGAAGTCCCGTCCTCCGCCCCGGCCGCCGACGGCCGGCGGCACGACGTCGTCCTCTCGCTCGACCCGCTGACCCACGCCGAACTCCGGCGCGCCGCCGGCGGCCAGAGCGTGCAGTGCTATCTGCGCGTCCTGGCCGGGCGGCACGCCCGGTGGCTGGAGACCCGCGAATGGCTGCTCCAGTTGGAAGCGGCCTACGGCAAGATGCCGCCCGAGGCGCTCGAGGCGCTGCACCGGCGGATGCTCGGCCTGCCGCGAGCCGTGCCCGAGGGCGCCCGGTCGCTGACCATCACGCTGGACGCGGAGGAGGCCGCCGCCCTCGCCGAGCGGGCGGGGGAGCAGCCGCTGGCGCCCTACGCCCGCGACGTCCTGATCGACCACCTCACCGGCGGCACCGGACCGGGCGCGGCCGAGGCGGCCGGGCCGGAGTAGCCGCGCGCCGCGTGCCGGAGGCGGCCGCGGGACCGCGTTCCCCTCCGCGGTCCCGCGACAGCCCCGGCGCGCCCGGTCAGCGGCCGGCCAGCAGCGAGTCGCCCTCTTCGACGAAGCCCTCCTGGACCATCCAATCGCGTGCCACGAACACCGGGTCCTGTCCCTCCTCGTCCACCCGGGCGTTCAGCCGCATGATGGTCTCGTTGTCCAGGCGCTCGGCGATCGGCGCGAAGATCTCGGTGAGCTGGGGGTAGCGCTCCGCGAACTCCTGCCGGACGTTGACCGCCGGGTTGTAGATCGGGAACGCCTGGCGGTCGTCCTCCAGCATGGTGAGGCCGAGCGCGCCGATCCGGCCGTCGGTGGAGTACGCCGATCCGAGCGTGCAGGAGCCCCGGTCCACGGCCGCGTACACCACCCCGGACGTCATGACGTCGCCGCGGGAGGGGAACTCCTCCTCGGACAGGTTGTAGTCGTCGCGCAGCGAGGCCAGCCCGTCGTCCCGGTTGAAGAACTCGGTGTCCATGCACAGCGACCGCTCGGAGTGCGGGATGTTCTCGATGTCGGAGATGCCGTGCACGTCGTAGCGCTCGGCTGTCTCGGGCGTCACCACGATCGCGTAGGTGTTGTCCAGCGGCGCCGGCGGGTTCAGCCACACCATGCCGTTGCGCTCCAGGTCGAGGTCCCGGATCCGCTCGTACTGGTCTCGGGGCTCCTTGAGCACCTCGTCCTGCCCCTCGTAGACGAGCCACGCGGTCCCGGTGTACTCCCACATGAGGTCGCTCTCCCCGGCCAGCATGGCCCGTCGGGCGTTGTCGCTGCCCTGGATGTTGGTACGGTCCACCACCTCGAAGCCGGCGGCGTCGAGCGCCAGCACCGCGATCTTGCCGAGGATCAGCTGCTCGGTGAGCTCCTTGGAGGCCACCCGGATCTGCTCGCCCTCCAGCTCCGGGTAGTACCGGATCGAGCCGGGCTCCACGTCGGGGATGTACTGCGAGGCGGCCCGCAGGCCGCAGCCGCCGGCCAGGACCGCCAGTCCCAGGGCCGCGGCGAGCATCCGTGCGCGGCGCGCGTGTGCACCCATCACAGTCCCTTCGGCCGCAGCGCGGCGGTCACGACTCCGGCGATCCAGTCCACGAGCAGGGCGAGCAGCGCGATGAGCACCGAGCCCACCACGAGCGTGGCGACCCGGCTCGTGTTGACGCCGGACACCACGAGCTCGCCCAGTCCGCCGCCGTTGATGAAGGCCGCCAGGCCGGCCACGCCCACGTTGTGCACCACGGTGGTGCGGACGCCGGCGAGGATCACCGGCACCGCGAGGGGGAGTTCCACCCGCACCAGCACTCGCCACGCCGACATCCCGATCCCGCGGGCCGCCTCGACGAGGGCCGGATCCACCTCGCGAAGGCCGACCATCGTGTTGCGCAGCGCGGGCAGCATGCCGTAGAGCACCAGGGCCACGACGGCCGGCCAGAAGCCGATGCCGACCGCGATCGCCAGCAGCACGATCACCCCCACTGGCGGGGCGGACTGGCCGATGTTGGCGACCGCGAGCACCGCCGGCGTCGACCACCGCATCCACCGCCGGCTCACCAGCACGCCCAGCGGGACGGCGATGGCCAGTACCAGGAGGGTCGACACCGCGGTCAGCCCGACATGCTCCCACGTCTTGGCCGCGATGTGCGGCAGGTTGAGGGACCGCGCCTCCGTGGAGTCGAGGTCGGCCGCCTGGGTGTAGGCCACCGTGGCCACGGCGGCGAGCAGGACGCCGGCGGGGGTGAGCAGCGTCCGCCAGCCGGCCCCGAGCGGCGCCGCGGCCGGTCCGCCGCCGGTGCGCGCGGCCGGGGTGCCGACCGCGCTCATCGGGCGTCCGCCTCGTCCGCGGCGCCGGCCTCGGCCGCGCCGGCCAGCGCCGCCGTGTCCGGCACGCCGCCGGATGCCGCGGGGACCGCCGTGCCGGCTCCATCGGCCCGCACGTGCCGCGCCGGCTGCCGCCGCTGCCTGACCTCCTGGATCGCCTGGCGGACGGTCGCGAGCGTCACGGCGCCCACGTAGCGGCCGTGCCGTCCGACCACCGGGACCACCTCCCGGTCGGCGTTGAGCAGCGCCTCGACCGCTTCCTGCAGCGTGGAGCCGCCGGAGATGACGGTGTCGATCCGGCTGCCTGCCGCCGACGGGAGCACGCCGACCGGCCCGGAGCCGCCCGCCAGGTCCTCGCGGCCCACCCACCGCAGCGGGCGCTCCTCCTCGTCCAGCACGACCGCCCAGTCGCGTGCGGCCTCGTGCAGTCGTCGCCGCAGGTCGGCCACGTCGTCGCCGGGGCGGGCGCGCACCGCGTCGTCCAGGGCGACGTCGCGGACCCGGGTGAGCTTGAGCAGCTTCATGGAGGACCCGCCGCCGACGAACTGCTCGACGCTGGGGTCGGCCGGCTCGGCGAGGATCTCCTCGGGCGTCCCGAACTGCACGATCCGCGATCCGGCGCCGAGGATGGCGATGCGGTCGCCGAGCCGCAGCGCCTCGTCGACGTCGTGCGTGACGAACACGATCGTCTTGGACAGCTCGCCCTGCAGCCGCAGCAGTTCCTCCTGCAGGTTCTCGCGGGTGATCGGGTCGAGCGCGCCGAACGGCTCGTCCATGAGCAGCACCGGCGGGTCCGCGGCGAGCGCCCGAGCGACGCCGACCCGCTGCTGCTGCCCGCCGGAGAGCCGGCGCGGGTACCGGTCGCGGTACTCGGCGGGGTCGAGCCCGACCAGCTCCAGCAGCTCGTCGACCCGCCGGGCGATGCGCCGCCGGTCCCAGCCGAGCATCAGCGGCACCTGCGCGATGTTGCCCGCCACCGTCATGTGGGGGAACAGCCCGGCCTGCTGGATGACGTAGCCGATGTGCCGGCGCAGCTGGTCCGGCTGCTGCGCCCGGGCGTCGAGCCCGCCGATGAGGATGCGGCCGGAGGTGGGCTCGATCAGCCGGTTGATCATGCGCATCGTCGTGGTCTTGCCGCAGCCGGACGGCCCGAGCAGCACGACGATCTCCCCGGCCGGAACGGTCATCGTCAGGTCGTCGACGACGGGGTCGGCGGAGCCGAACCGCTTGGACACCCCGATCAGCTCGATCGGGACGCCGGCCGTTCCGCCGTCCTCCGCGGCGAGCGCGGCCAGGGTCTGCGGGTGGGCGGTGGTGGTCTCAGGCATGGCTCCGGATCCCCCGTGAGGTCGTCAGCTTGCCGATCAGGACGAAGAGGGCGTCGAACAGCAGGGCCATGAGCACGATGCCCAGCGTCCCCACGAGCGTGGCGTTGAGCGCGTTCGCGGCGCCGATGCGGGCGAGCCCCGAGAAGATCTGGTCCCCGAGCCCCGGCCCGGAGACGAACGCGGCGATGGCCCCGATGCCCATGGCCAGCTGGGCGGCCACCCGCAGGCCGGTCAGGATGACCGGCCAGGCGAGCGGCAGCTGGACGCGCAGCAGCACGCGCGAGCGGCTCATGCCGATGCCGCGCGCGGCCTCCACGAGCGCGGGGTCCACGCCGTTCAGGCCGACGATGGTGTTGCGCAGGACGGGGAGCAGCGCGTAGAGGACGATCGCCGTGACGCTCGGCGCCACGCCCAGTCCGAGGGGGGCGATGAGCAGGCCGAGCATGGCGAGGGAGGGGATGGTGAACAGCACGCTGGTCGCGCCGGTGGCCAGCGCCGTCGCCCGCTCGTCGCGGTGCACGAGGATGCCCAGCCCGACGCCGACGGCGGCGGCGACCAGGAGGCACTGGGCCACCATGCTCGCGTGCTGGACGGCCTGGAAGGCCAGCATGTCGAAGCGGCTGGCGATGTACTCCGGGAGCGTCACGGCGTGGCCGCCTCCCGGGTCCGTCCGGTGTTCGGAGCAGCGGTTTCGGTCATGCGCCGCTTCCTTACCGGTGCGCGGGCACGTACTCGCATCCGGAGAGAAGGTGACGTTTTTGTTACCGAACGCGGTGTGCTGTCCGATTCGCGGTGTTATGTGGGACCTGGCGGCCCCGACGGCCCCGGGGGCGTGGCAGCCGGCGGGTCCAGCGGAGCGCGCGCGGCGGCGTGCCGAGCGGAAGGTCGGGGTGGCGGACTCTCGCGGAGGGGGGCGGCGCCGTGGCCGCTCCGCGGAGTCCCGTCACCCGCGCCGGACGGAGCGCGCAGGGCCGTCCGGGGGCGCCGTCAGGCCGCGCACCGCCGGGCGGTGCCGGCCGCCGGGCTCACGCGCCGGCGGCCAGCGACCGCACGTAGTTGAAGTTCTGGTGCACCTGGTTGACCTGCACCTGGCTGTGCACCGGGATCTGCGTGGTGTGGTACTGCTGCCCGTTGCGCACCGCGACCTGCACGGTGCCGGAGACGCGGGTCTCCTTGACCAGTAGGAAGAACAGGCTGAACACGCAGATGAACAGGAAGCCGAGCAGGGCGAGGATCAGCGCCCAGGTCGGCATCTTCTGCTCGGTCTGGACGAGGTTGTTGATCGTCCAGACGCTGCCGCGCAGCGGGAACGCGCCGCCCGGCGTGATGACCTGGCTCTGGGTCACCGTGATGTCGCCGATGGTGGTCAGCGTGGGCTCGCCGCCGGGGGGCGTGGTCTGGTAGTCGGGAGGCGCCTGCCAGCCTCCGGTCTGCGGCGTCTGGTTGTAGGGCACCATCGCACCGGAGGGGTAGCCCCCCGAGGGGAGGCCCGGGTTGGCGGGCCCGCCTCCGGTCTGGTGGTGGGGTTCGCCCTGTCCCATGGGCGGCTCAGGGTAGTGGGTCATAGTCAGGAATTCTCGCACCTGAATCGGACCGCCGAGTCGCTTCCCGGTAACAGAATCCCGTCATCCCCGCCATGGCGGGACGGCGCTGTGCCCCGCCCTGCCCCCGCTCAGCCGGCCCGGCGCTCCCGGAGCCGGGCCGCCGCCGCACGGGCCGTGGCCGGATCCGCGGCGCGCAGCAGCACGTCGCCCCTCCACTCGTCGACCCGCCGCAGGTCGTCCTCGGCCGGGCCGTGCCCGGACGGTTCCTGGGTGCCGATCCGCGGCCCCGGGCCCGCCTCCGCGGTCGCCGTCCCGGCCAGGTCCGCGGCCGACAGGTAGCCGCCGGCCTCGGCGAGCCGCCCGCACACGGTCCGGCGGGGCCGCTCTGCCAGGATGGGACCCGGCGACCGGAGGAACACGGTGCGAATCCGTGGCTGTCCCGCAACTGTCAGGGGGGAGCCCGCCTCGAACGAGGCCACTGCCGCGCGAGCGGCGGGAAGGCCGGGGCGGGCGGCGAATCCCGAGCCAGGAGACTTCGCGCCGCCGCGCACGTGTTCCGTTCCGGGGCGAGGACCCCGACAGGAAGTAAGGACCAGGCATGGCCACGATCCTGCTGCTGTCCACCGCCGACACCGAGCTGCTCGCCGCGCGCGCCGCCGGCGCCGGCTACCGCACCGCCAACCCCGCGCGCACCGACCCGGCCGACCTGCCCGGCCTGCTGGACGGCGCGGACGTCGCCGTCGTCCGGCTCCTCGGCGGACGCGAGGCATGGCCGCGCGGCCTCGACGCGCTGCGCGCCAGCGGTGTCCCGCTCGTCGCCCTCGGCGGTGAGGCCGCCCCCGACGCCGAACTCCTCGCCCTGTCCACGGTGCCCTCCGGAGTCGCCACCGAGGCGCACGGATACCTGCGCGAGGGCGGAGTCGGCAACCTGCGGGAACTCGCCCGCTTCCTCTCCGACACCGTGCTGCTGACCGGGGAGGGCTTCGAGCCGCCCCGGCCGATGCCCGAGTACGGGACCCGCGGCACGCCTGCCGCGCACCCCGGCCGGCCCACCGTCGCCGTCGTCTTCTACCGCGCCCACGAGCTCTCCGGGAACACCGCGTTCGTCGACACGCTGTGCGCGGCGATCGAGGCGGCCGGCGGCGCCCCGCTGCCGGTCTTCACGGGGTCGCTGCGCGGCGTGTCGCGGGACACCCATTCCGGCCTGTTCGAGCTGCTCGACCGGGCCGACGCGGTCATCACCACCGTGCTCGCGGCCGGCGGGGCCGTGGCCGCCGACGCCAGCGGCGGCGGCGACGAGGACGCCTGGGACGCCGGCGCGCTCGCCGCACTGGACGTGCCGGTCCTGCAGGGGCTCGTGCTGACCTCCAGCCGCGCCGCCTGGGCGGCCTCCGACGCCGCGCTCACCCCCATGGACGCCGGCATGCAGGTCGCGATCCCCGAGTTCGACGGCCGGATCGTCACGGTCCCGTTCTCCTTCAAGGAGCTGGACCCCGCCACCGGCGTGCCCGTGTACGCCGCCGATCCCGAACGCTGCGCCCGCCTCGCGGGCATCGCCGTGCGCCACGCCCGGCTGCGCGCGATCCCGCCGGCCGGGCGGCGGCTCGCCGTGGTGCTCTCCTCCTACCCCACCAAGCACTCCCGGGTCGGCAACGCCGTCGGCCTGGACACCCCCGCCTCGGCCGTGCGGCTGTTCCGCCGGCTCGCCGAGCATGGCTACGACCTGGGCCCCGACGACCGGCTCTGGCGCCCGCCCGCGCCGGAGGAGGGCCGGCGCGCCGACGACGGCGACCCGCTCATCCACGCCCTGATCGCCGCCGGCGGCCACGACGTCGAGTGGCTCACGGCGGAGCAGCTCGCCCAGGCGCCGGCCCGGGTCCCCCTCGACGACTACCAGCGGTGGTTCGACGCGCTGCCCGCGCCCCTGCGCGACGGCATCCGCGAGCACTGGGGGGAGCCGCCGGGCGAGCTGTACACCGACGACTCCGCCGGCCGCCCGGAGATCGTGCTGGCCTGCCTGCGCTTCGGCAACGTCGTCCTGATGATCCAGCCGCCGCGGGGCTTCGGCGAGAACCCGATCGCCATCTACCACGACCCCGACCTGCCGCCCTCCCACCACTACCTGGCCGCCTACCGGTGGCTGGAGACGGCACGGGAGGCGGGCGGGTTCGGCGCGGACGCCGTGGTCCACCTGGGCAAGCACGGCACTCTGGAGTGGCTGCCGGGCAAGGGGCTGGGGCTGGCCGCGGAGGACGCGCCGGACGCCGTCCTGGGCGACCTTCCGCTGGTCTACCCCTTCATCGTCAACGACCCGGGTGAGGGGACGCAGGCCAAGCGCCGCGGCCACGCGACCGTCGTGGACCACCTCGTGCCGCCCATGGCGCGCGCCGACACCTATGGCGACATCGCCCGTCTGGAGCAGCTGCTCGACGAGTACGCGCTGGTCAGCGACCTGGACCCCGACAAGGCGCCCGCGCTGCGCGCCCAGATCTGGACGCTGGTCAAGGCCGCGGAGCTCCACCACGACCTGCACACCGCCGAGATGCCGGGGGAGGAGGAGTTCGACGACTTCGTCCTGCACGTCGACGGCTACCTGTGCGAGATCAAGGACGTCCAGATCCGGGACGGCCTGCACGTCCTCGGTGCCGCCCCCGAGGGCGAGGCGCGGACCAACCTCGTGCTCGCGGTGCTGCGCGCCGCGCAGGTGTGGGCCAACCAGGCGGGCGCGCTGCCCGGGCTGCGGGCCGCGATCGCCGCGTGCTTCGGGCTGGACGAGAAGGCGCTGCTGGCCGAGCCCGGCGCCCCCGTCGACGTGCCCGCCGCCCTCACCGAACTGGTCGACGGACCGAGCCGCAGCGGCTCCGACGCGATCGACCTCCTCGACGCGCTCGCCCGCCGGGCCGTGGAGCGGATGGACGCCCTGGGCTGGGTCGCCGACAAGGCCGGCACCGTGCTGGCGGAGGTGATCGGCCGGCCGGCGCCGGACGCCGAGCGGGTGCTCGCGTTCGCCGCCGAGGAGGTGGTGCCGCGGCTCGCGGCGACCAGCGGCGAGATCGACGCCGTGCTGCACGCGCTCGACGGCGGCCACGTGCCGGCCGGGCCGTCCGGATCGCCCACCCGCGGCCTGGTCAACGTGCTGCCGACCGGCCGCAACTTCTACTCGGTGGACCCCAAGGCGGTGCCGTCCCGCAACGCGTGGGAGGTGGGCCAGGCCCTCGCCGACTCCCTCGTGCGGCGCCACCTCGACGACACCGGGAAGTACCCGCGATCGGTCGGCCTCACCGTGTGGGGCACCGCCGCCATGCGCACCCAGGGCGACGACGTCGCCGAGGTGCTGGCCCTCCTCGGGGTCCGGCCGACCTGGGACGACGCGTCGCGCCGGGTCACCGGGTTCGAGATCGTCCCGCCGGCCGAACTCGGCCGCCCGCGCATCGACGTCACTGTGCGGATCTCCGGGTTCTTCCGCGACGCCTTCCCGCACGTCATCAAGCTGCTCGACGACGCGGTCGCGGCGGTCGCCGAGCTGGACGAGCCGCCGGAGGCCAACTACCCCCGCGCCCACGCGCTGGCCGACCACGCCGGCCACGGCGACTGGCGGCGGGCGACCACCCGGATCTTCGGCTCCAAGCCGGGCGCCTACGGGGCCGGCCTGCTGCCGCTCATCGACGCCCGCAACTGGCGGGACGACGCCGACCTCGCCGAGGTCTACGCGGTGTGGGGCGGCTACGCCTACGGCCGCGGCCTGGACGGCCGGGAGGCGCGCGCCGACATGGAGGCCTCGTTCCGCCGCATCGCGGTGGCGGCCAAGAACCAGGACACCCGCGAGCACGACATCGTCGACTCCGACGACTACTTCCAGTACCACGGCGGCATGGTGGCGATGGTGCGCCGCCTCACGGGCGCCAACCCGGCCGCCTACGTGGGCGACTCCGCGCTCCCGGACCAGGTGCGCACCCGGACGCTCGCCGAGGAGACCCGGCGCGTCTTCCGCGCCCGCGTCGTCAACCCGCGCTGGATCGCCGCCATGCGCCGCCACGGCTACAAGGGCGCCTTCGAGCTGGCCGCCACGGTCGACTACCTGTTCGGCTACGACGCCACCGCCGGCGTGGTGGACGACTGGATGTACGCCAGACTCGCGGAGAGCTACGTCTTCGACCCCGAGAACCGGGAGTTCCTCGAACGCTCCAACCCGTGGGCGCTGCGCGGCATCACCGAGCGCCTGCTGGAGGCCGCCGACCGAGAGCTGTGGCAGCAACCGGATCCCGCCACCCTCGACCGGCTCCGCGAGACCTACCTCCGGCTGGAGGGCGACCTGGAGGACGGGGACTGAGGCCGAACGGGGCAGCGGCCCCGGGCGTGTCCCGAGTTGCGGAGTCGCTCCGCACGCCGGAAAGCCCGGGGCCGTGACGGCTCCGGGCGCAGGGAAACGGGGGCCGGCTGGTCCAGCGACGCGCCGGTGTACTCGCGCACCAGCGCGACCAAGACGAGGAAGTCGGGGACGTAGCCGACCTGCTGCGAGGTCGTGAACAGCTTCCCGGTCCGCTTGATGTCGAGGTAGCCGTCCTCGATCGTGACCCCGGAGATCTCGCCCCACGGGATTTCGGTGCGGTCGATGGCCAACGCGTGGGGTGTCGCGGTCACCGGCCCGAACCCGACCGGCCGGCCGGCGGAGAGTTCCGCGAGGGCGCGGGGCAGATGGGCGCGCGTCACGCCCTCCTCCAGCATCGGCCCCCACTCGCGACACCGCCCGAACGCGCCGAACGCGTCTCCCCGCCCGGGGTGCGCCGAGCCGTGGGCGGCCGCCGCCGTTCGTCCGGCTTCCGGACGGCCGCCAGGGGGTACCGCTACCCCGGCGGCCCCTGGCCGCAACCGGCCAACGCGGCCGCGGCCGGACCTCCGGAGCGGGCGGCGTACCCGCACTCCGCTGTTACCAGCGGTAATACCGCACGCCTGCCGGCGGCTGGCCGCCCGGTGCTGCTGACCGATAAATATGAATGTCTTTCGGAAAACTGCTCTCGCTGCGTAACCTACCCGCACCCCCGCGTGAACGAGGTGTGTGGACATGGTGCGACGCCCCCGATGGCACGCGGCCGCCGCCGCGGGAACGGCGGTCATCTGCCTGGCGACCGGTGCGGCCACGGCCGCCCCGGCCGCGGCCGAGCCCGCCGGCCGGCTCGACGCGGCCCGGCTCATGGCCGCCGTCGAGGACTACTGCGGCGACGGCTGCCACGACATCCTCGCGCCCGGTCAGAACGGCAACGCCACCCTGGTCGAGATCCTCGGCCACCAGCTGTTCGGCACCCGGCCGCAGTTCTCCGACACCCAGCTGGCGGCCTACGACGGCCTGCTGCACGGCTACGACGACCTCACCGGCACCGCGATCGACGACTACTTCCTGGACGCCTCGTTCGGCGTCCCCGCCGACGAGATCGGCTCCCAGGTCCAGCCGCGCTTCGACGTCACGATCGTCCGCGACCGCCGGCACGGCATCCCGCACGTCTACGGGACCACCCGCGCCGGAACCATGTACGGCGCCGGCTATGCCGCCGCCCAGGACCGGCTGTTCCTCATGGACCTGCTCCGCAACCTCGGCCGGGGGCAGCTCACCGCGTTCGCCGGCGGTGCCGAGAGCAACCAGGCGCTGGAACAGAGCCTGTGGCGCGGCGCCCCCTACACCGAGGCCGACAAGCAGGCCCAGATCGACCGCGTCGCGGCGAGCGGCGAGCGCGGCGCCCAGGCCCTCGCCGACGTCGAGAGCTACGTGGAGGGCATCAACGCCTACATCGACCGCGCCGAGCAGCGCCGCGACTACCCCGGCGAGTATGTGCTCACCGGCCACAAGGACGCCATCACCCAGGCCGGCGAGATCGAGCACTTCGGCGCCACCGACGTCGTCGGAATCGCGGCGATGGTCGGGCTGCTGTTCGGCGGCGGGGGCGGCGACGAGGTGCGGTCCGCGCTCGTGCGGGCCGGATTCTGGGACCGCTACGGCCCCGAGGACGGCGAGCGGATCTGGCGCACCTGGCGCATGGAGAACGACCCGGAGGCCGTGGTGACCGCCGAGGGGGAGTTCCCCTACACCCAGACCCCCGACCAGCCCGTGGGCGAGGCCGTCCCCGACCCCGGCTCCGTGGTGCCCTACGACATCGTCCGCGACCGGAGCGGCGCCGCCGCCACCGGTGCCGCCGCCCCGGCGCGCGCCGGCGGCACCGAGGACAGCGGTAGCGGAGCCGGTTCCGCCGCCGACCTGCCCGAGGCCGACCAGGACCGGCTCGCCGAACTCGCCGAGGAGGGCGACCTGTCCGCGGCCGAGGGCGTGTTCAACGACGGGCTGCTCCCCGGCGACCTGCTCGACGGGCCGCCGAGCATGTCCAACGCCCTCGTCGTCTCCGGCGAGCACACCGAGAGCGGCCACCCCGTCTCCGTCGCCGGTCCGCAGACCGGCTACTACCTGCCGCAGCTGCTGCTCGTCCAGGAGCTCCAGGGCCCCGGCATCAGCGCGCGCGGGGCCTCCTTCCCCGGCGTCAGCTTCTACGTGCAGATCGGCCGCGGCGCCGACTACTCCTGGAGCCCCACGTCCGCCGGCCAGGACATCACCGACACCTTCGCGGTGGAACTGTGCGAACCCGGCGGAGGCACGCCCACCGTGGAGTCGCGGCACTACCGGGACGGCGCCGACTGCGTCGCCCTGGAGGAGCTCAGCGTGTACAACGAGTGGTCGCCGACCGTCGCCGACCAGACCCCCGCCGGCTCCTACACCCTCACGGCGCTGCGGTCCAGGTTCGGCCTCGTCGACAGCTTCGGCACCGTCGACGGCGTCCCGGTCGCCTTCGCCACCCGCCGCTCCACCTACCTGCGCGAGGTCGACTCCATCATCGGCTTCCAGAAGTTCAACGACCCCGGCGCCGTCCGCTCGGCGGCCGACTTCCAGAACGCCGCCATGGACATCGGCTACGCGTTCAACTGGCACTACGCCGACGACGAGCAGATCGCCTACGTCAACTCCGGCGCCAACCCGGTGCGCACCCCGGGCACCAACCCCAACCTGCCGATCAGCGCCGACTCCGCCGCCGGCTGGGCCGGCTGGGACCCCGAGACCAACGGCGCCGACTACACCCCGCTCGCCGAGCACCCCAACTCCCGCGACGCCGACTACTACGTCAACTGGAACAACAAGCCCGCCGCCGGATACACCTCCGGATACGCCACCGGGTCGGTGCACCGCGGCGACCTGCTGGACGAGCGGCTCCGGGAGCTCGTGGCCGCCGACGCGCCGGTCACCCCGGCGGCCCTCGTCGCCGCCATGCAGGAGGCCGCCACCGTCGACCTGCGCGGCGACCAGGTGCTGCCCGAGCTGCTCCGGGTGCTGGACAGCGCCCCCGTCGACGACCCCGCCCTCGCCGCGGCCGTCGAGGACCTGCGCGCCTGGCAGCAGGCCGGCGCGACCCGCCGCGAGACCGCGCCCGGCAGCGGGGAGTACGCGCACGCCGATGCCATCCGGACCATGGACGCCTGGTGGCCGCTGCTCGTGCGGGCGCAGTTCGAGCCGGGGCTCGGCACGGAGCTGTACGAGGCGGTGTCCGGCGTCGCGCAGGTCGACGAGTCGCCCTCCGGCCAGATCGGCGGCGGCGAGCCCGGCAGCGTGAACCAGGGCCAGGCCCACAAGGGGTCGAGCTTCCAGTACGGCTGGTGGTCCTATGTCGACAAGGACCTGCGCACCGTCCTCGGTGACGAGGTCGCCGGCCCGCTCGGCACCGCCTACTGCGGAGGCGGCGAGCTCGACGCCTGCCGGGCGGTGCTGCTGGACGCGCTCGCCGAGGCCGCGGCCGCACCGGCGACCGAGGTCTACCCGGGCGACGCGGAGTGCGCCGCCGGCGACCAGGTGTGCGCCGACTCGGTGGTGCACGCCCCGCTGGGCGGCGTTACGGTCGACCGCATCCCCTGGCAGAACCGGCCCACCTACCAGGCGGTCCACGAGTTCTACGGCGGACGGGGGTAACCCGGGGGGAGCGCGCGCCGGGGCGAGGGCCGGGCAGGGCGGCTCCCGGTACCGCTCCGCCCAATCCACCGGGGATCCGAGCCCGCGATCGCGTGCCGTTCGTCACATCGGTGGGTAGTTTAAGGAGTACCCGCCACAGGACGGGAGGGCGGTCGACATGCCGGTGTGGATTCTGTGGATGATCGCGGCGGTCGTGCTGGGGGTCGCGGAGATCTTCACGCTGACTCTGTCGCTCGGACTGCTGGCCGTCGCGGCCATGGCCGCCGGCGTCGCCGGCGCGCTGGGCGGCAACCTCGTGCTGCAGGCGCTCGCCTTCGTCCTCACCTCCGCCACGGGGCTGCTGGTGGTACGGCCCGTCGCGCGCCGCCACCTCCGCCAGCCGCCCCCGTTACGCTCCGGAACCGCCGCTCTCGTCGGCCGGTCCGCGGTGGTCATCGAGGAGATCGCCGGAGAGCGCGGCCGCATCCGGCTGTCCGGAGAGGAGTGGACCGCGCGGTCCTTCGACGAGAACCAGGTGATCCCGGCCGGAGCCCGCGTCGACGTGCTGGAGATCCAGGGAGCGACGGCGGTGGTCTACCCGCACGAGTCGCTGCCGTGACCGTGCGCCGGCCGGCGACCTCCACTCATGACAAGGCAGGCAAGAGATGCTCGGTTTCGAAGTCGTGTTCTTCGTCCTCGCGATCATCGTGATCGTGGCGGTCATGTCCATGGTGCGGATCGTGCCGCAGGCCCGCGCCTACAACATCGAGCGGTTCGGCCGGTACATGCGCACCCTGCAGCCGGGCCTGAACTTCATCATCCCGGGTGTGGACCGGGTCAACACCAAGTTCGACCTGCGGGAGCAGGTGTTCTCCTCGCGGCCCCAGCCGGTGATCACCGAGGACAACCTCGTGGTGAACATCGACACCGTCCTCTACTACCAGATCACCGACCCGCGGGCCGCCGCCTACGAGGTCGCGAACTACCTGCAGGCCATCGACCAGCTCACGGTCACCACCCTGCGCAACGTCATCGGCGGCATGGACCTGGAGCGCACCCTGACCTCGCGTGAGGAGATCAACTCGCGGCTGCGCGGCGTCCTCGACGAGGCCACCGGCAAGTGGGGGATCCGGGTGAACCGGGTCGAGATCAAGGCCATCGACCCACCGCCCACCATCAAGGAGGCGATGGAGAAGCAGATGCGGGCCGAGCGCGACAAGCGGGCGGCGATCCTGCACGCCGAGGGCGCGCGGCAGTCCAAGATCCTCACCGCCGAGGGCGCCCGCCAGCAGGCGATCCTGGAGGCCCAGGGCCAGCAGCAGGCCGCCATCCTGCGGGCGGACGGCGAGGCCAAGGCCATCGAGCGCGTCTTCCAGGCCGTGCACCGCAACAACGCCGACGCCAAACTGCTCGCCTACAAGTACCTGGAGACGCTGCCGTCGCTGGCCAACGGTGAGGGCAACACGTTCTGGGTGATCCCCGGCGAGCTGACGCAGGCCCTGCAGAACGTGAGCCAGGCGTTCGCCGGCAGAGCCGACGGCACCGCGGCCGCCGCCGGCGAGCAGGAGGCCGGGGAGGAACGGGAGGAGTCCCGGCAGCTCACCTCGGGCGATCCGCTGCTCAACCAGGAGGCCGTGCGCGCGGCCGACGAGGCGGCCGAACGCGCCGCGGAGGCCGTGGCCAGCGCCAAGGCCGAGGCCGAGGCGGCGGCCGGGCCGACCGGACTGCCCAACCAGCGTCCGCAGAGCTGACGCCGGCGCCGGAGCGGGGCGGTACCCGCCGCCCCGCTCCGGCGCGCTCCCGACCCGGACCGGCGGGCCGGGTCAGACCAGCAGCAACTTGCCCGTGGTCCGCCGGCCCGCCAGGTCCTCGTGGGCGCGGGCGGCGTCGGCGAGGTCGTAGCGGCCGCCGATCCGCACGTCGAGACCGCCGCTCGCCACCAGGCCGAGCACGTCGGAGGCCCGGTCCAGCAGCTCGGCCCGGTCGGCCAGGTAGTGCGTCAGCATCGGCCGGGTCAGGTAGACCGAGCCGGCGGCGTTGAGCCGCTGCGGGTCCACCGGCGCGACCGCGCCGCTGGACTGGCCGAACAGCGCCAGCACCCCGCGCGGGCGCAGCGAGGCCAGGCTCGCGTCGAACGTGTCGGCGCCCACGCCGTCGTACACCGCGGCGACGCCGACCCCGTCTGTCAGCGACCGTACCGCCTCGGCGACGTCGGTCTCGGTGTAGCGGATGACCTCGTCGGCCCCGGCCGCGCGCGCCAGCCGCTCCTTCTCCGGTGTCGACACCGTGCCGATGACCCGGCCGCCGCGCAGCTTCGCCAGCTGGGTGATCAGCAGCCCCGTACCCCCGGCCGCCGCGTGCACGAGCACCGTGTCGCTCGGCGAAACCGGGGCGGTCGAGTGGGTGAGGTAGTGGGCCGTCAGCCCCTGCAGCAGCACCGCCGCGGCCTGCTCGCCGGTGACCCCGTCGGGGACCGGCACGGCGCGCTCGGCCGGAACGACCGCCCGGTCGGCGTAGCCACCCGGCACCATCACCCAGCCGACCCGCTGGCCGACCCGCAGGTCCTCGACACCGTCGCCCACGGCGCTGATCCGCCCGGCCGCCTCGACGCCGGGGGTGAACGGGGTCGGCACGGAGTAGGCGCCGCCGCGCTGGTAGATGTCGATGAAGTTGACCCCGCGCGCCTCGATGTCGACCAGGACCTCGCCCGGGCCGGGCCGCGGGTCGGCTACCTCCGCCAGCTCCATGACCTCCGGTCCACCCTGCTTCTCGATCACGATCGCGCGCATGGTCGTTCTCCATTCGTCGGCGCGGGCCCTCGGCCCGCGGGGATCAGCTGGCGGACGGGTCGGGCTCGTCCTCGCCCAGCCGGTGGAGGGCGAAGTTGTCGAAGAACACGCAGGCATCCGCTCCGCCTCCGCCGCCGCGCTGCACGGTGATGCCGACCTGCCGGCCGTTCTCCGGGTCGTCCGGCAGCGGTTCGTTGTCGACGGCCTCCAGCACGTGCCGGCCGTTGACCCACAGGTTGATGGTCATGGTCGCGGCCTCGCCGTCCAGCTCGCAGGACATCGCGAGGTTGTTGACCGCGCCCTCGTCGGTGTCGAAGCCGCGGACGCTGTCGGTGGCGGCCAGCTGGTTCCCCCCGTTGTCACCCGCGTCGCGCCGGACCTGCGCGCCGGTGCCGTCGAAGCGCACCAGCGCCTCGTAGCGGGATCCCGGACCGTCCTCCGAGCTGAGGTGGAAGCAGCGCAGGCCGAGCAGGCTGTAGTCGGGACCGTCCTGCGTGACGGCGTCCACGCTGACCAGGACCCGGTCGGGCCTCGGCTCGGTGACCGGAGCGTACTCGCCGCGGCTCTGCTGCTCGGCCGACACGCGCAGCGCGAACTGCTCCTCGTAGTAGCCGCCGTCGGAGGACTCGTCATCGGGGTTGAACACCGTGTTGGAGTACCAGCCAGTGTCCGTGCGGAGGAAGTCGTCGGTGTAGACGGAGGAGCCCTCCGGGACACCGGGGCCGCCCAGCAGCCGCACCCCTCCGATGACGGCCGCGCCCACGACGATGACCGCGAGCGCGCTCGCGCCCACGACCCGGGCGCCGCCGGGCACCGCCGCGCCACCTGGGGGAGGCACGGGGGAACCGCCCCCGGGTGCGCCGCCCACCGGGGGCTGCGGGCCGGAGGTGGGCTGGTGGCCGAGGGAGTGCTGTGGGCCGGAGGTGGGCTGGTGGGCGCCGCCGAATCCGGGCTGCGGACCGGAGGTGGGCTGGGGGTGCTGCGGCGGCGCGGAGCCGGTCCGGTCGGCCGGTCCGTCCGGCATCGCCCGGGTGTCCACCTCGGAGAGGTCCGCGGTGGGCGTACCGGAGTCGCCCGGTCCCGCGGCGGCTCCGGCCGCCCCCGCGAGCCCGGCGGCCGCGAGGTCGGCCGGGCGGGCGGTCGACGGCGGGGTCCAGGAGCGGACCACCGTCTGGTCGACCACGGACTCGGCCGGATCCTCCTGGCCGAACAGCCGGTTGAGGAGCTGCTGCGCGGTGGGTCGGCGGGCGGGGTCCTTCTCCAGCGCCGGGAGTACGAGGTCGCGCATCTCGGGGTCGAGGCCGCCGAGGTCGGGCTCGCCGGAGGAGATGCGGTGCAGGACCGCGGGAACGGTCGGCGCGTCGAACGGCGCCTTGCCGGTGCCCGCGTAGGCGACCAGGCAGCCCCAGGAGAAGATGTCGGAGGCCGGGGTGACGTCCTGGCCGAGGACCAGTTCGGGGGCCAGGTAGGCGGGGGTGCCCATGAGCTGGCTGGACCGGGTGACCGCGCTGTCGTCGTCCATGGCGCGGGCGATGCCGAAGTCGATCACCTTGGGACCGACGGAGGAGAGCAGGACGTTCGCGGGCTTCAGGTCCCGGTGCACGATCCCGGTGCCGTGGATGGCGGCCAGCGCCGCGGCGACCCCCATGGCCAGGCTCTCCAGGGTGCCGCCGCGCATGGGGCCGTCGGCGGCGACGGCCTGGGCCAGGTTGGGGCCGGGCACGTACTCGGAGACGATGAACAGCGGGTCGCCGTCCAGCCGGGCGTCGAGGACGGCGGCGGTGGAGAACCGCGCCACCCGGCGGGCGGAGCGCACCTCGCGCGCGAAGCGCCGGCGGAAGTCCTCGTCGTCGCTGAGGTCGGGATGGATGAGCTTCACCGCGACGAGACGCCCCGAGGTGTCCTCGGCCAGGTAGACGGTGCCCATGCCGCCCCGTCCCAGCCGACCCAGGAGACGGTAGCCGCCGAGCTCGTGCGGGTCGCCGGTGCGGAGGGGCTTGATGCGCTCGTGCCCGTTGGACGTCACAGTGCTGGGTTCCTTCGTGGATCGCGTGATTCGCGCCTCATAGCGTACCGAGGTCCACCGACCGGCCCACAGGTCGCGGGCGTGGCGGGGCGGAGGGCGGCAGCGGCGGCGGGCCGCCGCGTGGCCCGCCGCGGCGGCCGGGGCGGGTGGATTCCGGCCGGGCCGAACCGCCCGGGAACGCCCGCCCGCCGACGTCGACGGCTATAATGGGTACACATGTTCGAATCGAGTTTCGCCTGCTCTTCCCCGCGGGCGCTGTCCGCGCGTGCGCGGCCGGAGGCGGCCGCGCGAGAGGTCACTGCTACGAGGTCACCGATCGAGGGGAGTCACGGTGGGGCGGGTCTACGGCGTGCCCATCACGGTCTGGGAGAACGAGGGGCGCCCGGTGCGCTTCCGGTGGGACGGCAGGCTCTACACCGTCCACCGCATCCTCGACCACTGGATCACGCTGCGCTCCGACTGGACGCCGGCTGCCGAGGGCGGCCTGCCGGAGCGGCGGCACTGGCGGGTGCAGGCCGGCTCGGACCGGGCGTTCGGGGTCTACGAGATCCGCCATGAGACCGCGGGCGACACCTGGCTGCTCGCCCGGGTGTGGGACTGAGCGGGGGAACGACCCGGCGCCGCGGCTCCGGCGGGCGGACCCCGCCGGAGCCGTCCGGCCCCCGTCCACGGCGTCCAGCGTCCCGCGGACGGGGCTGGGGGAAGCGTGTTGCTTGCTGCGTGCCACGGAGGCGTGCTGTCCGTTCCGCGCCACGGAGCCCCGCTGTCCGTTGCTCGCCACGGAGGCGTGCTATCCGTTCCTCGCCACGGAGGCGGTCAGCCGAACCTCGGCGTCCGGCCCCGGTGCCACGCGCGGCAGCCGCCACATCAGCAGGGCTCCCGCCAACCACCAGGCGCCCACGATGCTCCACTCATACGGCCAGGACAGCGCGGCCGGCATCCCCGGCAGGTACAGTGCGGCCAGTGCGAGGCTCAGCACCAGTGCGAGCACGCCCACGGCGTTCCCGGCCGGCACCCGGAACGGCCGCGCCATCTCCGGCTCCCGGCGGCGCAGCGCCAGGAACGAGAGCGCCACCACCACGTAGGAGACGACGATGTTGATCCCGCCGGCGTTCACCAGCCAGGTCAGCATCCGGTCGCCGAACAGCGGGGCCAGGACCGACAGCCCGCCGATGAACAGCAGCGCGTTGGACGGCGTCCGGAACCGGGGGTGCAGCCGGGCGAACCAGGCGGGCAGCATGCCGGAGACCGCCATGGCGTAGAGCAGCCGGCTCGCACCGATCAGGAAGGCGTTCCAGCTCGTGACGATGCCGGCGATCCCCCCGATCACCAGCACGGTGCCCATCGCGGAGCTGTTCCAGAGCGCTGCCATGCCGTCCGCGGAGGCCAGTTGCGACGCGGCCAGCTCCCCGGCCGGCAGCGACGAGGCCACGGTCAGCATGACGAGCACGTACCACGCGATCGCGCACCCCACCGACACCACCAGCACCGCGCCCACCTGGCGCTGCGGCAGCCGGATCTCCTCGGCCGACTGAGGGATGACGTCGAAGCCGACGAACAGGAACGGGGTGGCGACCAGCACCGCGATCAGGCCGGGCGCCCCGCCCTCGAACAGCGGGCGCAGGTTGCCGGCCGAGCCGCCGACGGCCGACCCGAGCAGCAGCGCGGCGCCCACGGCGACCAGGAACAGCACGGCGACGGTCTGGAACACGCTGGCCGGCCGGATGCCGACGTAGTTGACCGCCGTGATCGCCACCGCCGCGCCCACCCCGATCGCCACCCACGAGGCGTGCACGTCGTCGCCGGCGACCGTCCACAGGTGGCCGGCCCGCAGCTCCGGCAGCAGGTAGCTCACCGTCTCGGGCAGCGCCACCGCCTCGAACGCCACCACGGTGAGATAGCCCAGCACGATGCCCCACGAGGCGATGAAGGCCCCGTGGGAGCCCAGCCCCCGCAGGGCGTAGTGGTGCTCGCCGCCCGCCCGCGGCATGGCGGCGACGAGTTCGGCGTAGGTGAGCCCGACCAGGGTGACGATGGTGCCGCCGATCACGAACGCCAGCGCCGCCCCGAGACTGCCGGCGCCGCTGATGAAGTCTCCGGTCAGCACCACCCAGCCGAAGCCGATCATCGCGCCGAACGCGAGTGCGAGTACGTCGGCGCGCCCGAGGACACGCACGAAGCCGTCGTTGCCATCACTTTCCGTCTTCAAGGGGGCCTCCCGGAAGTGGGTGCGGGTTGGGACAGGGTCCCCGACACGGGAGCGAAAGGGAAGGGGGCAGCCGGAAGCGGAGCGGACGCGCCCGGTCAGGGCGCGCGGCCGGGTCCGCGGGCCCCCGCCCGGGCGTGCCGGGCGTGATCTCGCGGTGCCCGGTCACGCGCGGCGGCTCGGAGCCGGGAGCGCGACGCCCCTGCGGGACGTCGGCCGGCCCGGCTCTCCGTCGCCCGGGTCGGCACCGGGTGCGGTGGTCCGGTCAGGAGCAGGGGGCCAGCGGGCTGGTGGGCGGGCGTCACGGCAGCCGGGCCAGCACGCGGGTGCCGCCCGGTGGCGGAAACGGCCATCGTCCGGGTGCTGGTGCTGGTGCTGGTGCTGGTCGTGCCGGCGCGTTGCGCGGCAGGGGCAGGCGCAGCCGAGCACGGCCAGGGCGGCCGGCGTGCCCCCGTCTCGGCGCGGTGTCACGCGACCGGCGGCCGCCGCTGCCCGAACCCGGTGGTCCGCTCGAAGGCGTGGCCGACCTCCAGCACCAGCCGGTCGGCGTGGTGCGGACCCACGATCTGCAGACCCACCGGGAGGCCGCCGGGTGTGAACCCGGCCGGCACCGAAAGCGCGGGGCTGCCGGTGACCGAGATGTAGTAGGCGGAGCGCATCCAGTCCAGGTAGGTGGCCTGGGGGACGCCGTCGATGTCGGTCGGGAACTCCAGACGGGCGTCGAACGGCGGGACCTGGCTCACGGGCAGCAGCAGCACGTCGTGGTCCTGGAAGAACTCCCGCATCCGGTGGTAGATCTCGGTGCGCAGCCGCTCCGCGCGCGCGACGTCGGAGCCGGCGAGCTTGCGGCCCTCCTCGATGTTCCACGCGAGGCTCGGCTTGAGGAGGTCCCGGTCGGCGTCGAGGAGCGGCCCGTAGGCGGACTCGAACGTCCAGGCCCGCAGGGTGCGGAAGACCTCCTCGGCGCCGGCGAGGTCCGGAGCGGCCTCCGTGACGCGGCACCCCAGCTCCTCGAACACCCGCACGGCCGGCGTGAGCACGTCCAGCACCTCCTGGGCGCAGTGGAACGCGCCGTCCAGGTCGGGGGTCCAGGCGACCCGCAGGCCGGCGAGGTCGCGGTCCAGCGGCGGGGCGAACTCCGATCCGGGCTCGGCCAGCGCCACGGGGCTGCGCGGGTCGGGGCCCGCCATGACCGAGAGGAGCAGGGCGGCGTCGGCGGCGTCGCGGGCGAGCGGGCCCTGGACCGAGAGTGTCGACCAGCCGAGCGAGGCCGGATATACCGGCACCCGGCCGGGAGAGGGCCGCAGCCCCACCACGTTGTTGAATGAGGCGGGGTTGCGCAGCGAACCGCCCATGTCCGAGCCGTCGGCGAGGGCGTGCATCCCCGTGGCGAGCGCCGCCGCGGCGCCGCCGCTGCTGCCGCCCGCCGACCGGGTGACGTCATAGGGGTTCAGAGTGGTCCCGAAGACCGGGTTGAAGGTATGCGACCCCGCGGCGAACTCCGGGACGTTGGTCTTGCCGATGGTGATGGCCCCGGCGGCGCGCAGCCGCTCGATGAGGAGCTCGTCGCGCTCGGGAATGTTGCCGGTGAAGAACGGTGAGCCGTACGTCGTGCGGATTCCGGCGGTGTCGTGGGTGTCCTTGTGAGCCATGGGCAGACCGTGCAGCGGCCCCACCGGGGCGCCGGACGCGAGCCGCTCGTCGGCGGCGTGCGCCTCACGCAGGGCCCGTTCCGCGCTGAGCGTCACCACCGCGTTGACGGTCGGGTTGATCGTGGCGATTCTCGCGAGATGGGCCTCCACGAGCTCGCGCGCGGAGATCTCGCGGCGGCGCAGCATGGCGGCCATCTCGCGGGCCGGCCGGAAGGCGATGTCCTCGTACATGGGCGGCGCTTCTCCTTCTTCTTCTCGCAGCGGCGTGCGACGGACCGGAGCGCCCGGGTCGGCCGCGAGCCGCCGCTCGCGCCATTCCAGCGCCGTACGGAACGTCGGGCTACGGTATGGCCTGCCCACTTTCTTCGCTTTCTTCGGTACTTCGTGGGAAGTCGCGCCGCGCCGTGCGCTGGAGTGACGCGTTCCTGGGAAAACACTGCGGGCCGCCGGCCGGCTTGGCTACGGTGTCGGGCGTGACGGAGCACGTGGCCCGGGCGACGGAGGACATCATTGCGGAGTTCTGGGCGCTCGGCGGTGAGACCCGGGTGATCAACGGGGCACGGCTGATCCGCAACCGCGAGGTGCCGCTGGTCGGCCGCTGGAACGTGATCACCGGGCTGGTGGGCGACGACTCCGACCAGTTCCGGCGGATGCTGGCCGAAGCGCTGGACTGGATCGGCGCCCCGGCGGCGCGGGTCTACGCCGGCCCGGCGATGTCGCGCGTGACCGAGGCGGCGCTGCTGTTCGCGGGGTGGCGGCCGCGTACGACCATGGTGGAGATGGTCGTCGCCGGCCCGCTGGCTCCGCCGCGGCGCACCCCCGATCCGGTCGCCGTCCGCCCGGTGGAGGACGACGCCGACTGGGACATGCTGCATGCGCTGCTGCGGCTCGGCCACGAGGAGGAGGACCGAGCGGAGGGGCACCCGCCCCGGCCCGAGGAGTACACGCGGCAGAGCCTGCGTGCCCACCGGATGCGCTCCGCCTACGTCAATTACTGGCTCGCGCGGGTGGCGGGCGAGGACTGCGGGTTCTTCTCGTCCTGGCCGCGTCCGGAGGGAATGGCGGTGGTGGAGGACCTGTACGTCCGAGCCGACCGGCGCGGCCGCGGTGTGGGGTCCCAGCTGCTCCGGCACGCGGTCGCCGACGCGCGCTCCGCCGGAGCCGACCCGGTGCTCGTGCGCGCCGACGCCGCCGACTGGCCCAAGGACTTCTACCACCGCCGCGGCTTCCGGCCGGCGGCGGTGGCGCGCTACTACGAACTCGCCGCCGAGCGCGGGTGAGGGGAACAGCCTGCGTGGCGTGAACGTAGAGGGGGTCTGCGTGGCGTGAACGTAGAGGGCGTCTGCGTGGCGTGAACGGAGGGCGGGTGTCGGCGGGGGACAAGGACAGGGCTGCCCCGGGGTGCGGATCCGCGGATCGCATCGCGGCGGGCCCGGCCGCCGTGCCCTCCCGGTGCGGTCCCGGGCGCCGGGTTCCGGAAACGGCCGACCGGGAATCGGAAACAGGGAAACCGATGGGGCGGCCACCGCGTCCTTTCTCCTGAAGGCGGAGTGGCGCCGCGCGACGCGGCGGGCCGGGGGCCGCCCCTGGGGAGACGGCCTCCGCGGCGTGGGCGGGGCACGAATCTCCGCGGCGCGGACGACAGGCCAGCTCCGCGCGCCGACGGAGGGCGGTTCACGGCGGCGTGAGCGGAGCACGAGGTAGCGGGAGGGTCATGAAGACCGCGTCGATCCGGAGACCGCGTCCCCCGCGCGCTCCAGTCCCCTCGGACGGGCGGAGCCGCGCGCCCGCCGACGTGTCCACGGCGTCGTCCGGGCGGTCCGACCGGAACGGGCCGGCCCGTTCCGCCGCAGGTCGGGGCCGGGAGCCTGCCGGCCGGCGACGGAGGGGAGATCGGCCGGATGTGGCCATTGTCAAAGGTTGTCGCGTTGTCGGCCCCAGCACTCGGCGGCCGCAGCGGGGGCGGGCTCGCCCGGTGGTGGGATCGCGGTCGAGTGTCGCCGCAGCTCAGTGCGGGCATCGCGCCGAGCGGTCTGGCGAGCGCGGACCGCTCCGCCGGCGCCGTGCGGCCGAACGGCCGTTGTGCCGGGTGGATCGGCGGAACGGCGGGGGCAGCCGTTCGTTGCGCGAGTCAGTATCATCTCGGTCATCCACAATTGTTCTTTGTCGCTCCGCCGCAATTCCGGCCCTGAGACCGAACGGGATCAGCACACTCCGAATCCGGGGCCGACAACGAGCGACCGCCGGTGAGGGTCACGTAGCGCACACGGACGGGTTCACGACAGTGATGATCGCAATGGCTCTGCCACCGGGGCGGCAGTGTGCGCTTCGCGCGAATGGGCGGGCCGGACGTGTCTGGTCGGAGGCCCGATGAGCTACGGGGTCCAGCTGACACCGCATCAGCACCGCATCAGCATCGTCATCGCCCCCGACGAGCGCAGTGCGCAGGTCGTCGTGGAGGGGAACCAGTTCCACGTCGCGGGTGACTCCCCGAAGGAGACCCGGCGTGCGGCGCTCGATGTCGCGGCCGACTACGCCGCGCGTACCGGCCGCCCGGTGGTCGTGGATGCCCGGGACGCCCACAGCGTGTGGGAGCTCATCGCCAACCCCAGCGGCGTGGTCCGCGCCGCCCCGGCCGGGGGCGGACGCGCGGCGCCGCCCCGGCCGCCCAGGGCCCCGCGCCGGCGCGGACCGGGTACCGGGACCGGGCGCAGGGTCGCCCTCGCGGTGGCGGGCGGCGCCGTGGCCGTCGCCGTCCTCGCGGGGGGCGGCTACGCGGTGGTCCGATTCCTGCCGGACACGCTGGAGACCGTGCAGGGCGAGCAGACATCCGCCCCCGAGCCGGCGACCCTGGACAGCCGTCCGGTGCCGCCCGGGTTCACCGAGCAGGCCGCGTGGCGGCTCGACATGGCTCCCGGAACCCGGCCGGCCGTCGCCCCGGACGGCAGCGCGGTCGCGTTCGTCGATCCTGACGAGCGGCTGGTCGTCGCCGGGCCGGACGGTGTCGAGCGGTGGGCGGCGGACCTGCCGGTGCCACTCGGCGACATCGATCAGCAGCTGCGGATCGTGGCCGCCGGCGAGTCGCTGCGGGTCGCCCTCGTCGGCGACGGCACGCTGTGGACGTGGCCGCTGGAGGGCGGCGACCCCGAGGCGGTCGAACTGCCGGCCGGCGCCCAGGTGAGCTACGCGGGCCGTGCGCCGCTGGTCCTCGCGGGCGGCGGAGCGTTCGTCCCCTCCGGGGGAGAGCTCGCGCCGGTCCCGCTCTCCGACGGCCAGGGCGCACTGGCCGCCGACGGCGACGCCGTGCTGGTCGCCTCCGCCCGCGGACCGTGGGCGTGGGCGGCCGAGGACGGGGAGCCGGCGGAGGTGGAGCCCGCGGAGCCCGACGGCGCGCGGCGCCTGGACCGGGTGCTGACCGCCTCGGCCGAACACGTCCTCATCCGCTGGACCTCGGCGGACGAGGACCGCGTCGTGCTCGCGGTGCACGACGCCCAAGATGGCTCGGTCGCGGCCTCGGTCGCGATCGCCCCGGGAGAGTTGGAGGACGCCCGTTGGGTGGCCGGCGAGGCCGTCGCGGCCTATGGACCGGTGGTCGTTGACCTGACCGCCGGCGAGGCCCGCGCGCTGTCCGGCTTCACGCCCGTGACCGCGGCCGGAGACACGCTCTTCGGCGAGCTGGACGGCGCTGAGGTGGCCGTCGCGCGCGACGGCGACCCGGTGGAGCTGGAACCGGACACGGCGCAACCGTGGGGCCTGCTCGACGGCCGCGCGGTCGTGGTCGCCGGCGACGGGCTCTACGCCCTCTCTCCCGAATGACCCCCGCACCCCCTCAACTGGAAGGAGAAGGATGTCCCGTTCAGCACGCGCGGTCGGCATAGCCGCCGCGGGTCTGCTGGCCTTCGGGTTCTCCACGGCTCCGGCGTTCGCCGACACCGCCGAGGAGATCACGCCCGAGGCCGCCCCGGCCGTGGCGCCGGCGGACACCACCAGCGCGGACCGGCAGCCCGGTCTGGATCTGGGCCTCAACCTGGGCGTGGAGCTGCCGGACCTGATTCCGGACGACCCCACGCCTCCGGACAACCCGGACCCGACGCCTCCGGACCCGGGCCCGACGCCTCCGGACCCCGACCCGACTCCGCCCGACCCGGACCCCACACCTCCGGGCCCGGAGCCGACCCCGCCGGGCCCCGGCGACCCGGAGCCGACGCCTCCGGGCCAGGACCCGGATGACGGACAGGGCCCGGGCAACCAGGCTCCGTCCCAGACCGGTTCGCAGCCCGCCGCCGACAGCTCGACTCAGGCCGATGACGAGCCCGAGGAGCTGCCGGTGACCGGATCGGACCTGTCCGCCCTCATGTACGGCGGCCTGCTGGCCGCCGGCCTCGGCGCGGTGACCGTGTACGCGGCCCGCCGTCGCCCGGCCCAGGAGAGCTGACCCACGAGGTGACCGGCCCGGGCCACCGCCATCCGGCGGTGGCCCGGGTCTTTTCCTGCCGGGAGGGCCGGTGGCCGGCGTCGGGAGCAGGAGCGGCGCGGACCGCCACGGAGGGCGGGCCGTCCCGTGCCGGAGCCGGGCGGACTCGCCCGCCGACCTTGCGGTCCCCGGGTCAGGCCGCGGGATCGCGGCGCGTGAGCGCGCTGGGGTACCCCGCACCTCCCGCCCGCCACGTCGAGGCCCCAGGCCGCGGAAGCGGCATCGCCCCCAGTCCGGGCTGGCCAGTCCGGCGCGGCCGCGTCACCGCGCGGCAGCTGCGGGACCTGGGCGGAGGGCGGTGCCGTGCGCGGTACCCGTGGCGTCCTGCTCCCCGGCCCGCGGGCGCGGCGCGCGGCCGGTCCCGGGCGTGGAGTGAGGCCCGCCCCCGGCACGCGCGCGTGGATCCGGAACAGGCGGGACACGGACGGGAGCCCGCTGCCGCCGGCGGCCGAACGGATGCCGGAGAGCGGTCACCAGACTCCGGTCGGCGCGCCGCCGTACTTCCAGCCGTCGGCGGCCAGTTCGGCGACGGCGGGGTGCTCACGCGCATGGCGCTCCGGCCGCGGGGCCAGCCGCCGCCAGCCGAACCAGTGTTGGCGTACCCCCGCCCACAGCACCAGCCAGACCAGCGTCCAGGCCCAGGGAATGGCGATCTGCCACTGGTCGGCCCAGGGAGAGCCGCCCAGGTTGGATCCCACCATCAGCACGGTGGGCAGCCCGGTGACCAGCGCGGAGGCGACGAATATCCACCGTGACACCCGTTCGACGCCGTGTCCGAAACGGCACCGTCCGCAGCGGGGGACGTTCACCCGCGTCACCGCCCATCGGGTGTGGAGTGCGACGACCAGGGGCGTGAATCGAACGTCCCGGTGCATACCGAAATGCAGGTATTCGCCATCGCGAGTGGGCGCGGCGCAGAACCAGCACTCGTTCGCCGTCATGACGTGAGAATAGCGACCGGACCCGCCGAGCGGATGAAGCGCTCCATTTTTCGTGAATTCCGCCAAAGAACCATTTCTCATCATTCGGTAGTGCGCGAAGAGCCGTGGAACCGTTTTCCCGCCCTGATGCGGGAAGCACTCAGGCGCGCGGCCCGATGGGCCGGACGGTGACGGAAGCCGGCCCCCGTGCCCCCGGGGCCGGCCCGGCCCGGCATGACCGACGCCATGAAGGTCGCAGCGGCCCAGTTCCTGTCTTCCGGCTGGTGCCGTCGCCAACGCCCGGCAGATGGCCCTCCTCGCCGGTGACGCCCGTGCACAGGGGGCGGAGCTGGTGGTGTTCCCGGAGCTGGCCGTGACGGGGTACGAGCTCGAAGCCGTACTCGCCGACCCCCGCCTCGGGATCGAGGCGGACGACCCGCGTCCGGACCCCGTCTGGGCGAGCGGCATCGCCACCGTCGTCAACCGCGTGGCCGCCACCGAGGGACCACGACCCGCGATCGAGACGCTGATCTTCGGTGCCGACGGCGGGCTGCTCACCACCTACCGCAAGCACCACCTGCTCGAAGACGAGCGGGGCGCCTGCACGGCGGGGCGGCGCGACGGCCGCTTCGAGCTCGCGGGAGTCCGGTTCGCGCCCGCCACGTGCGACGACGACCATTTCTGCGACCTGACCGCCCGCGGTGCCGCGGACGGCTGCCAGGTGCACCTGGCGAGCTCGCTGGACGGCACGGGCGGTGGAGCGGCGGAGCTGGCGACGGGGTATCCGGGCATCGCCGAGAGGTCGAACCTCTACGTCGTCCTGGCCAACCACGTCGGACCGGCAGGCGCGTGGACGGCCGCGGCCGCTCCGTGGTCTGGTCCCCCGGCGGCGCCCTCCAGGCGCAGGCCGACGCCCGGACAGCCATGGTGGTCACGGCCGAGGTCGGTTAGCGCCCCATCCGGGCGGCGCCCCTCGTACCGCCGCGCCGCGGACCGGTGTGCGATGCTGAGTCCGGTGCCGACGCAGGAACCCGGTGCGAATCCGGGGCGGTCCCGCCACTGTCACCAGGGAGCGAACCCGCACGGACGCCACTGCCGGCACTGGCCGGTGGGAAGGCGCGGGGGAGCGGCGATCTGGGAGCCAGGACACTGCGCGGCAGCACGGCCAACCCCCGTGGGCGTGGACTCCCGAGGAAGGACGGACCCGCGTGAGCGCTTCCGCTCGCTATCCCTTCAGCGCGGTCGTCGGCATGGACGACCTCAAACTTGCCCTCCTGGTCAACGCGGTGTCGCCGTCCGTCGGCGGCGTGCTGGTACGCGGTGAGAAGGGCACCGCGAAATCCACGATCGTACGGGCCCTGGCGGCACTGCTGCCCGACATCGACGTCGTCACCGGCTGCCGCTTCGCCTGCGACACCGCCGAGCCCGACCCGGAGTGCCCCGACGGCCCGCACCCCGCCGATGCGCTCGCGCGGGTGCGCCCGGCCCGGCTGGTCGAGCTCCCGGTGGGGGCGAGCGAGGACCGGCTGCTCGGCTCGCTGGACATCGAACGCGCCCTCACCGAGGGCGTGAAGGCGTTCGAACCCGGTCTGCTGGCCGCCGCGCACCGCGGCGTGCTCTACGTGGACGAGGTCAACCTGCTGCACGACCACCTCGTGGACCTGCTGCTCGATGCCGCGGCCATGGGGACCTCGCACGTCGAGCGGGAGGGAGTGTCCGTCCGGCACGCCGCGCGGTTCCTGCTGGTGGGCACGATGAACCCCGAGGAGGGCGAGCTGCGGCCGCAGCTGCTCGACCGCTTCGGGCTGACGGTGGAGGTCGCCGCCACCCGCGACCCGGCCGAACGCGCCGAGGTCGTGCGCCGGCGCCTGGCCTACGAGGACGCGCCCGAGCGGTTCGCCGCGCAGCACGCCGCCGCCGAGGCCGACCTCGCCGCCCGCATCCGGGCCGCCCGCGACCGGCTGCCGGGGGTCGTGCTGACCGACGCCGCGCTGCGCCAGGTCACCGCGGTCTGCGCCGCCTTCGAGGTGGACGGGCTGCGCGCCGACCTCGTCACTGCCCGCACCGCCATGGCGCTCGCGGCCTGGCGGGACCGAAGCGAGGTGACGGCCGAGGACGTGCGCGACGCCGCCCGGCTCGCCCTGCCGCACCGGCGGCGGCGCGACCCGTTCGACGCCCCCGACCTGGACGAGGACCGCCTCGCGGAGGCCCTGGAGCAGGCGGGTGAGTCCGACCCAAAAGGCCCTGACGGCGGTCCGGACGCCCCGGAGGACGGGGACGGTCCGGACCGCCGGGAACCCGGGGACGACGCCCCGGGGCAGGGGTGCGCCCCGCCCGACACGGCGGCCGGGAGCGGACCCGACGCCGGGCCGCCGCCCGGAACGGAGCGCGGCGAGGCGGGCACCGACGACGGACCGCGTCGCGGCGAGGGTCCGGCGCCGGAGGGGGGCCGCGCCGACCCGGACGAGCCCTACCGGCCGCGGCTGCTCCGCGTCCCGGGCCTGGGCGCCGGCACCCCCGGCCGGCGGTCCCGCGCCGCGACGCCGTTCGGACGCACGTCCGGCGCGCGCCCGCCCCGGGACCGGATCGGGCCGCTGCACCTGGCGGCCACGTTGCGCGCCGCCGCCCCGCACCAGCGCGCCCGGGGGCGGACCGGCCGCGGCCTGGTGCTCGCCCCCGGCGACCTTCGCGAGTCGGTACGGGAGGGCCGCGAGGGCAACCTCGTGCTGTTCTGCGTCGACGCCAGCGGTTCCATGGCGGCCCGCCAGCGCATGCGCGCCGTCAAGGGGGCCGTCCTCAGCCTGCTCCTGGACGCCTACCAGCGGCGGGACAAGGTCGGCCTGGTCACCTTCCGGGGCCGGGACGCCGAACTGGCGCTGCCCCCGACCTCCTCGGTCGAGGCGGGCGCGCGCCGGCTGCGCGAACTGCGCACCGGCGGCCGGACCCCGCTGGCGGCCGGCCTGCTGCGCTGCGCCGACGTGCTGCGCGTGGAGCGCACCCGGGACCCGCGGCGGCGCCCGCTGCTCGTCGTGGTGACCGACGGAAGGGCGACGCACGGCGGCCTGGACACCGCACTGCGCGCCGGCGCGTGGATCGGTGACCAGGGGGTCGAGAGCGTGGTCGTGGACTGCGAGTCCAGCCCGGTCCGGCTCGGCCTCGCCACCCGGCTCGCCGCGGCGCTGCGCGGCGAGGCCGTCCGCCTAGCCGACCTCCGCGCCGAGGCGCTGACCGGACTGGTGCGCCACACCCGCCGCGCCGCCTGAGCCCGCCCACTGTCCGGCCCGACCACGGCGCGCGGTCGGCGCGCCCGCAACCGACGAGGAGAACGACGCACATGCCGCAGGGCAGACCCGCCTACGTGCCCGACGACGGGCTCACCACCCGCCAGCGCCGCAACCGGCCGCTGCTCATCGTGCACACGGGGGAGGGGAAGGGAAAGTCCACCGCCGCGTTCGGCCTGGCCACCCGGGGGTGGGCGCAGGGCTGGGACATCGGTGTCTTCCAGTTCGTCAAGTCGGCGAAGTGGCGTATCGGGGAGGAGAAGGCGCTGCGCGTCCTCGGCGAGTCCGGGGAGGGCGGCCGGGTGGCCTGGCACAAGATGGGCGAGGGCTGGTCCTGGATCCAGCGGCCGGGCACCGAGGCCGACCACGCGGCCGACGCCGCCGAGGGCTGGGCGCAGATCCGCCGCGACCTCGCGGCCGAGACCTACCGGCTGTACGTGCTGGACGAGTTCACCTACCCCATGAAGTGGGGCTGGGTCGACGTGGCGGAGGTCGTCGACACCCTGCGCGCCCGCCCGGGCGCCCAGCACGTCGTCATCACCGGCCGCGACGCCGACCCGCGGCTGCTGGAGGCGGCCGATCTGGTGACGGAGATGGGCAAGGTGAAGCACCCCATGGACGCGGGGCAGAAGGGCCAGCGCGGCATCGAGTGGTGAACCCGCCCGGTCCTAGGGGAGCGCCTGTTACCCAGTCCGAATCGAGCACCATGTCCCGCCAGCGCCGAGGTCAGCTGATGGGGTGTTGGTGTTTGAACGTGTAGCGGTCGGCGGCGACGAGCTGGCGGGTGACCTGTACAGGTCGGTTGTCGGAGTTGTAGGAAATGCGCCAGCGGCCGAGGAGCGGCGTGCCTTCGGCGATATACATCTGCTGGCGCTCGTCTGGGGTGGGCATGGTCGCGAAGACGGTCTCGTCGTAGCTGGCCAGGTCGAGTAGCGGGCGAATGGTGCCCGAGTCGTAGTGGCGGGCCTCGGCGAGAGGAGTGCCGCGCGCGATGTCGGCAGGATAGTAGGACTCGATCAGCCCGGCGGGGACGTCGTCGAGTCTGATGAGCCGGCGCCGAACAACGACAGACCCGCCGGCCTCGCTGCCCAGTCGGTCGGCGACCTCGGCGGGAGCAGGGATCTCGGTGACCTCCAGCAGATCATGACTCTCGGTGCCGGTGACATCTTCGATGAGGTCACCGAGGTCGCGCTGACCGCGTTTCTGGTTGCCGCAGAGCAGGGGGACGCGGGCTGTGCGCAGGTCTGGTCGTCTTGGCTGGAGCGGGAAGGTCGCGAGACCTATGCCTACCTGACCATTGACGAGCTGCTCACCGCATTCGCCGTCAACTCCGTCGAAGCAGACACCCCGCACGCATCCGTCCTGCTGCCCGCCCAGAAGAGCGACATCCTTCGCAAAGAACGAAACTACTACAACAGATTCCTTGCGAAGAGGCTTGCCAACCCCTTGGTCGACGCCAAGCAGCTCGTCCTGTTCCAGAACATCGCCCTTGCTGACACCGAGAAACTTGACCAGTCACTGGAGGCGATTCAGAGATTCTGCAGTAAACCTAACCTCGCCCGAATCTACACGGCAGTCAACTCTCGGAGGTAACCGCACCATGCACGCCATTGAAGTCGAACGGAAACGCCGACTCCCAGGCACTGAAACGGGTGCTGTGGCGGCTCGGCTCGCCGCGCTGGGCTTCCACCGGAAGGGGGCTTTCGTTGAGGTCGACACCTACTACAGCAGGCCCGACGCCGACTACCTGGAAACCGTGGAATGTCTGCGGGTACGCCAGCGCGACGGCTTCGCCGAGATCACCTACAAGCCCGCCTCGACCAGCGCCACTCATCGCCGGGACGGCATCATCGCCAAACCCGAGACCAACGTGATCCTCGCCGACGCGCACCAAGCCGAGGCCGCCAACCAGCTGCTGGCCGTCGTCGGCATGACGCCGCTGGCACGGGTGGAGAAGTCACGAACGCTGTACCGCCATCCCGACCGCGATGACGTCACCATCAGCCTCGACGCCATCACCGACGTGGGAGTGTTCGTCGAGACCGAGGTCATCGCGACCGATACCATCGAGGCCGCGACGTGCCTCGAAGACCTTGAACGACAGTTGGGTTTCACGATCCTGCCGGTCGTCAGCTCGCCCTACCGCGACCTCGTCCTCCAACACGCGTCGCACGTGCCGTCATCCACCGTTCCCGGAGTCCTGCCGTCCGCGTGATATCCCATGCATCGTTCGACCTGGCCCCCGGAATAGGGTGAGGTTGGGACAGGGCGACAAGAGGAGAGATGGCGTGTCCAGCGTGCCCCGGATCGTCGTCGCCGCTCCGGCTTCGGGGAGCGGGAAGACGACCGTCGCCACCGGCCTCATGGCCGCCCTGGCCGCCCGGGGGGCGCGGGTATCCGGACACAAGATCGGCCCCGACTACATCGACCCCGGCTACCACGCCCTCGCCACCGGCCGGCCGCCGCGCAACCTCGACCCCGTCCTGTGCGGTGCGGGCCGCGTGGTCCCGCTGTTCCGGTACGGCTCCGCCGGCGCCGACATCGCGGTGATCGAGGGGGTGATGGGCCTCTTCGACGGCGCCGCCGAGCCCGAGCACTTCCACGGTCCCGGCGACTTCGGTTCCACGGCGCACGTCGCGCACCTGCTGGACGCACCCGTCGTCCTCGTGGTGGACGCCGCCCGCACCAGCCGGTCCGCGGCGGCGCTGGTGCACGGCTTCCGCAGCTACGATCCGCGCGTCCGCGTCGTCGGGGTGATCCTCAACCAGGTGGCCTCCGACCGCCACGAGCAGCTACTGCGGTCCGCCCTGGAGGACGTGGGGACGCCCGTCCTCGGCGCCCTCCGGCGCACCGACGCCGTCGCCGCCCCCTCGCGCCACCTCGGCCTGGTCCCGGCGGCCGAGCGCTCGGAGCGGGCGCGCGCGGCCGTCGCCCGGCTGGGCGAGCTGGTCGCGCGGTCCTGCGACCTGGACGCGATCACCGCCGCGGCGCGCACCGCGCCGCCGCTGGCCGGCGCCGTGTGGGATCCGGCGGCGGAGCTGGCGGCACAGCCGGGGACCGCGCCGGCAGCGGGGGCCGCACCACGGGTGGCCGTCGCCGGCGGACCGGCGTTCACCTTCGGCTACACCGAGAACTCCGAACTGCTGCGCGCGGGGGGCGCGGAGGTGGTCGCGGTCGACCCGATGTCCGACGAGAAGCTGCCCGACGGCACCTCGGCGCTGGTGGTCGGCGGCGGCTTCCCCGAGGTGCACGCCGCCGAGCTCTCCGCGAACGAACCGCTCCGGCACGCCGTGGCCGGCTTCGCCGCCGGCGGCGGCCCGGTGGTCGGCGAGTGCGCCGGGCTGCTGTACCTGTGCCGCACCCTGGACGGGGCGCCCATGTGCGGGGTGCTGCCCGCCGACGCGCGGATGACCGACCGGCTCACGCTCGGCTACCGCGCCGCGGTCGCCGTCCGCGACTCCGTGCTGGCCCCGGCCGGGACCCGGGTGGCGGGCCACGAGTTTCACCGGACGACCGTCGCCCCGGCCCACGGCGCGGTCCCGGCGTGGCAGTGGCGCGGCGGGTCGCCGTCCGGGTTCGCCGGTCCCGCACTGAACGCCTCCTACCTGCACCTGCACTGGGCGGGCGCGCCGCACCTGGCGGCCCGGCTCCTCTCCGCCGCGCGTTGGCACGCGGGAAGGGACACCGCATGACCGAACCGCCGTCCGTGTTCCCGATGGTGGTCCTGGAGACCGAGCGCCTCATCATGCGGGCGTTCACCGATGCCGACATCGAGGACGTCTACCTCGCCGTCTCCCACCCGAGCACCCAGGTGTGGCTGCCGCTTCCGGCCCCCGGGCAGCCCTACACGCTCGCCGACGCCGCGGAGTGGTGCCGGGTTCGGGCCCCCGAGGCGCGGGCGAGCGGCGACGGCCAGCAGTGGGCGGTGCTGGAACGCGGGACGGGAGGCTTCGTGGGGGCCTGCGGGCTGCTGCGGACGCTGTGGCGGGCCCAGGTGACCGAGGTGGGCTACTGGCTGGCCCCGTGGCAGCGGGGCAAGGGGTACGCCACGGAGGCGGTGGCCGCGGTCGCGCGGTGGGCGCTCCGCGATCTCGGCTTCGAGCGGCTGGAGCTCAAGGCGGCCGTGGGCAACACCGCGTCCCGGCGCGTCGCGGAGAAGGCCGGCTTCGTGTACGAGGGGGTGGAGCGCAACGCGATGCCGCTGCACGAGGGCCGCACCGACCTCGCGGTGTACAGCCTGATCCCCGGGGATGTGCGGTGGTGACGCCGGGGCCCGTGCCAGAGGTTCCCGAAGACGCTGGTGAACGTAGGGGCGGCGCGCCGTGCGGCCAGGTCCTCGCGCTGGAGACCCCCGTGGACGGTGGCGCCCTCCCTGCCGTCGATGTGCGGGAGCCAGTCAGTGAGCAGCATCCAGTCCTCGACCGGCAGCTGAGACCACACTGCCCCCGCCCCGGACGCCCGCTTCGGCAGCCCGCGCCGCGCGCCGCACGAGACGGTCGAGCGTATTGAGGTGGCCGGGCAGCGGCGCGCTGTGGGGCGCCGCGGGGAGCTCGACCGCGCGGTGGCGGGGGCAGGGAGACACCGGATACCGTCCGCAGCCGCCCTGCGGACCCGCCTCGACGATCGGCCGGTAGCCCTCCGTCTCGAACCAGGCCCAGGAGTCCTTGTCGCGCTCTTCGACGGCCCTAACGGCGGGCATGTACCCCACCTCGCCCATGTCGGCGCGATCGCCGTCGTCCTCGGAGAAGGCGACGAGCAGCAGGTGGCCGTCGGGCGGCAGGGGGAGGCCGGCCGCGGCGCCGGGCAGCGCCGCGAGGTCGATGGAGGCGACGAAGGGGGGAAGGGCTCCGGGATTCCGGGGGAAGCGGCAGCGGACCGCCGAACCCGCCCACGACAGGCCCGTCGCCCTCCGGCGCCAGTGTCGCGCGGGGCGGGCGTGTCCATCCACCGCTCGACGTCGTCGGCGGGGACACCCGTGCGAGCGCCGTGCCGCGGAAGGGGGCCGGCCTGGCGCGCGTCTCGGGACTCATGGCGTCCCCATAGAGCCGGGGTCGGTCTTCTCCGGCCCGCGAGGCCGCCGCAGGCCGCGGCGCCGCGGCGGTCGGCCGCGACGCGCGAGCCGGGTACCGGCTCCGCCCCGCCGCACGCGAAGCCGGGCACCCTTCCGGCCGGGCCGGCGTCCACCGCCGATAGCCTGGCCGGCGGACGCGGCGGACAGCATCAGGAAGCGCGGTGGGCATGGGAACAGGCCCGGGAGCGGGGAAGCGGCTGGTCGGGGTCGGTGTCGGCCCGGGGGATCCCGAGCTGGTCACGGTCCGGGCCGTTCGGCGGCTGCGGGAGGCCGACGTCGTCCTGGTGCCGGTCATGGCGCCGGACGAACCCGGGCGGGCCGAGGCCACCGTGCGCTGCTATGTGCCTGACGGCCGGATCGAACGCGTGGTGTTCGCCCTCAACGACCGGGGCGGCGGCCGCAGCGCGCGCCGGGTCCGGGCGTGGGAGGAGGCGGCGCGCACCGTCCTCCGGCACTTCGGCGCTGGCGCGGCGAGCGTCGCCTTCGCCACCATCGGCGACCCCAACATCTACTCCACCTTCGGCTACCTCGCCCAGACGGTGCGGGAGACTGCCCCGGGCGCCGAGATCGAGACGGTCGCCGGCATCACCGCCATGCAGGACCTGGCCACGCGCTCCGGCACCGTGCTGGTGGAGGGGAGCGAGCCGCTCACCCTCCTCCCGGTCACCGCCGGGGTGCGGCGGCTGCGGGAGGCGCTGGACGGCGACGCCACGGTGGTCGCCTACAAGTTCGGCCGTCACGCCCCGGACGTGCGGGAGGCGCTGCGCGAGTCGGGCCGGCTCGCCGGCGCCGTCCACGGCTCGCGGCTCGGGCTGCCGGACGAGCGGATCGCGCCGGCCGCCGAACTCGGCCGCGCGCCGCTGCCGTACCTGTCGACATTGATCGTGCCCGCCCGGCGCACGGAGCGGGGAGGGAAGCTGTGACCGGGAAGGTGACCTTCGTCGGGGCGGGACCGGGGGCGGCCGACCTGCTCACCGTCCGGGCGGTCCGCGCGATCGAGGCGGCTGACGTGGTGGTCTGGGCGGCCAGCCTGGTCCACCCCGACGTGCTGGAGCACGCCCGCCCCGACGCCGAGATCGTCGACTCCGCGAAGCTTGCGATGGAGGGCGTGCTGCCCTACTACCGCCGGGCGGCCGACGAGGGGATCCGCGTCGCGCGGCTGCACTCCGGGGACCCGGCCCTGTGGGGCGCCATGCAGGAGCAGCTGGAGCGCTGCCGCGAGCTGGGCGTGCCGACCGAGGTCATCCCGGGCGTGTCGAGCTTCAGCGCCGTGGCGGCGCTGGTCCAGCGCGAACTGACCGTCCCGGAGGTGGCCCAGTCGGTGGTCCTCACGCGGCTCGGCGGCGGCAAGACGCCGATGCCGCCCGGTGAGGAGGTGCGCGAGTTCGCGCGGCACGGCACCACGATGGCGCTGTTCCTCTCGGCCGCCCGCTCCGGGCAGCTCCAGCAGGAGCTGCTGGCCGGCGGGTACCCGCCCGAGACGCCGTGCGTGGTCGCCTACCAGGCCACCTGGCCGGACGAGCTGGTGCTGCGCTGCACGCTCGGCGAACTGGAGGCCGCCATCAAGCGGCACCGGCTGTGGAAGCACACCCTGGTGCTCGTCGGCCCCGCCCTGGAGGCGGGCGGCACTCGGTCGCACCTGTACCACCCCGGCCACTTCCACGAGCACCGGCGCGCCGATCCCGAGGCGCGCCGAGCCCTGCGGGACCGGCGGGCATGACGGATCCGGCCGGGCGGGACCGGGCGGGCGAGGCGGCGCCGGACCTGCGTGAGCCGGACCTGCCCCGAACCATGAAGGTGCGGCAGAAGGCGCTGCGGACCGGCTGGACCACCGGCACGTGCGCCTCGGCAGCGGCGAAGGCCGCCGCGCAGGCCCTGGCCACCGGTGGGCCGGTCGAGGTCGTGGAGGTCGCCCTGCCGTCCGGGCGCCGGGTCACCTTCGCCACCGAACGCTGCGAGCGCCTGTCCGCCGACCGGGCCGAGGCGGTGGTCGTCAAGGACGCCGGCGACGACCCCGACGTGACGCACGGCGCGCACGTCACCGCCACGGTCACCCGCCGCCGCGAGCCCGGCCTGGAGCTCGACGGCGGCGTCGGGGTCGGAGTGGTGACCAGGCCGGGCCTGGGGCTGGAACTCGGCGGGCCCGCCATCAATCCGGTGCCGCGCGAGATGATCGCCCGTGCGGTCGGCGAGGCCGTCGACACCGGGGTGGAGGGCCTGCGCGTCGTCATCAGCGTCCCCGACGGGGAGCGCATGGCGCGCAAGACGACGAACGCGCGCCTCGGCATCATCGGCGGGATCTCCATCCTCGGCACGACCGGGATCGTGCGGCCGTTCTCCACGGCGTCGTGGCGGGCGAGCGTGGAACAGGCCGTCTCCGTGCTCGCCGCGCAGGGCGAATCCACCCTCGTCCTGTGCACCGGAGGGCGCACGGAGAAGGGGGCGATGCTGCGGCACCCCGAGCTGCCACCGGTGTGCTTCGTGGAGGTCGGCGACTTCACCGGCGCCGCGCTGCGCCGCGCGGTCGAGCGCGGGGTGCGGCGTGTGGTGTTCGTCGGCATGGCCGGCAAGCTCACCAAGCTCGCCGCCGGGATCCTGATGACGCACTACACCAGGTCGAAGGTCTCCACCGGACTGCTCGCGGAGATCACCCGCGCGGTCGGCGGTCCCGCCGCGCTCGCCGAGGAGGTCGCTGCCGCGAACACCGGACGGCACGCCTACGAGCTGTGGGAGGCCGCCGGGCTGCTGCCGGCGGCGGGGAGCGAGCTGTGCCGCCGGGTCGGCGACGTACTGACCCGCTTCGCGGAGGGGGCGGTGGACGTGGAGGTCGCGATGGTGGACTTCACCGGACGCCGCGTCGTGGCGGAGTGGCCGGGGCTGGGAGGCTCGGGGGCGACCTCACCGGCACCGAGGCGGCGGTGACCGCGTCGAAGCGAGCCGGAGAAGGCGGGGCGCCGCAGCCTCCGCCCCGGAGGGGCCCGAGCACGTCGTCACGCTAGCGAGCACCGAGCGCGGGATGTACGCCGTGTGGCTGTCCCTGGGCTTCGGCCTGCTCGTCGCCGGGGCGCCGATCACGGCAGGCGGCGTCGTATATGCGCGGCGACGTCGCGGCAACTCGAACGTCGGGCGGAACCTGTCCGCGCTGCCACCGGAGTAGGCCGGACGGGATGGCGCCCCGGCTTGGGGTGGCTGGAACGGAATGGCCTTGGATACGGCCAACCTGGTGCCAGCACCATCACTGGGACTGCTTCCGGTGTCGTTCACGCGGCGCGGCAGTCGGAAAGTCGTCCTTTCCGACTCGTGATGGCCTGCTGGTCGTGGGAGCGATGGGATCCACAGCTCCGCAGCTGGGAGAGGGAAACCGGAGCGGCTCAGCTCTGGAAGGAAACGCTGAGTGTCTCCTCGTCGGGAACCGGCGGCTTGCTCAGTTGGGGGTCGTGGATAGGTCGGAAATGAGAACCAGGCGGCGGCGTGCGGTGCTGCGTCGAAAGAACCAAGTCACCCTTCCCCACGAGCTCGCGGAAGGCTGCACATCCGCGAAGGCGACGAAATCGAGTTCACCATCAGCGACGGCGGCGACGTCATGCTTCGTGGTCTGACCAGGGTGCCTGCTGATCAGGCGGGCAGCACGGGGACGAGCGGCTTCCCGGCAGGCCGCACGTGAGATTCTGGCGCAGGGTGGGCACGCACGCCATTTTCAGGCCGGGGCCGAGTTGGCCGTCTGACCTGGGGCGTTACCAAGCTCCACCAAGGTTTTCCATCACTTTCCGGTCCCTCTCCAAATCCGTGGTCCGGCACACGGAGACCGGATACGCCCGCCTCTCCATTCCCATGCCATAGTGGCCGATGTGATCGGACGCCTGTTCTCCCTCGTCATCGACTGCCCCGACCCCTCCGGACTCGCGGCCTTCTATGAGAGCCTCCTGTCGCTCACCCGAGCCGAGGAGAGCCCCGAGTACGTCGTGCTCAAGAGCACGACCGGTTCCGAGATCGTGATGTTCCAGCGGGTCGCCGACTTCCGGCCGCCCCGGTGGCCCGACCCCGCTCGGCCGCAGCATATGCACGTCGACGTCCTGGTCGATGACCTGGATGTGGCCGAGGCCCGGGTGCTCGCGCTGGGCGCGACGCTGCTCGATGGCTCGGACAAGCCGATCGGCTACCGGGTGTACGCCGATCCGGTCGGCCACCCGTTCTGCCTCGTCACCCCCGAAGCCGTGGCATCCGGCGGCTGACGCGCGCCGCCGGACCGGCGGTCAGCGTGCGGGATGCCCACCAAACGGGGCGGCAGGGGCGCAATCCGGTGATCTCCGGATTCTGCGATCCTGTGGTGCCATGAGCGACCTCCAGATCCGCCGCGCCGTCGCCGCCGACATTCCCGGCATCGTCGCCCTGCTGGCCGACGACGAACTCGGCGCCACCCGCGAGAGTCCGCACGACCTCGCTCCCTACCGGGAGGCCTTCGCCGAGATCGACGCAGATCCGCGGCAGTTCCTGGCGGTCGCCGAGCGTGGCGGACGCACCGTCGGCACCCTCCAGCTGACCTTCCTGCCGGGACTGTCGCACCGCGGTGGGACCCGGGCGCAGATCGAGGCGGTCCGCATCGCCGGGGACGCGCGCGGGCGCGGGCTGGGGACGGTGCTCATCTCGTGGGCGGTGGAGGAGGCGCGCCGGCGCGGGTGCCGGATGGTGCAGCTCACCTCCGACGCCGGGCGCGTGGACGCGCGCCGCTTCTACGAGCGGCTGGGATTCACCGCCTCCCACGTCGGCTTCAAGCTGGCCCTCCCGGACTCCGCCGGATGATCACCGTCGTCGGACTGGACGGCGGCCCGCTCGGTCCCCGCGCCGCCGCAGCGCTGGCGCAGGCGACCTGCGTCGCGGGGGCGCTGCGCCACCTGGCGGCGGTGCCGGTGCCGGCCGGGGCGACCCGGGTCGTGATGGGAGACCTGGCCGCCGCGCTGCGCGAGGTGACCGGGCACAGCGGCCCGGCGGTCGTACTCGCCTCCGGGGACCCCGGGTTCTTCGGCGTCGTGCGCGCCCTGCGGGAGCGGGGCGTGCACCCGGACGTGCTGCCGGCCGTCTCCTCGGTCGCGCTGGCGTTCGCCCGGATCGGGGTGCCGTGGGACGACGCCGTCGTGGCGTCCGCGCACGGCCGGTCCGGGCGGGGACGCTCCGTCCGCCGGGCCCTCGCCGCGGCGCTCGCACATCCCAAGGCGGCGATCCTCACCGCGCCGGTGAGCGCGGAGCCGCGCGCGTTCCTGCCCGCGCTGCTGCGCGCCGGCCGGGACGTCTACGTGGCCGAGCGCCTCGGCGCCCCGGACGAGGCGGTCGTGCGGGTCACCGACGCCGCCGACGCCGAGCGCGACCGCGCGCACCCCAACGTGGTGATCGCCGTCGACCCGGAGCGCGCCGTCGCGCCGGCCGCGGCCTGGCTGCCCGGGCACCAGGGCGCCCCGGACGGCTGGGCCCTCCCGGAGGCGGACTTCGCGCACCGCGACTCCATGGTCACCAAGGCCGAGGTCCGCGCGGTGGCACTCGCGCACCTGGCGCCGCGGCCCGGCACCGTGGTGTGGGACGTCGGGGCGGGCAGCGGCTCGGTGGCCGTGGAGTGCGCCCGGTTCGGCGCGCACGCGGTCGCCTTCGAACGCGCGGCGGCCGACTGCCGGCGCATCCGCGGCAACGCGGCGGCGCACGGGGTCGCCGTGCGGGTGTGCGAGGGGGAGGCCCCGGGGGTGTTCGAGCGCGTTGCGGGGCTCCTCGCCCCGGACGCCGTCTTCGTGGGCGGAGGCGGGCCGGGGGTGGTCGCCGCCGTCGCCGAGCGCTTCCGCCCCGACCGCGTCGTCGTCGCCCTCGCGGCGCTCGACCGGGTCCGCACCGTGTACGACCTGCTGGAGGCGGCCGGATACGAGGTGGCGGGCACCCAGCTCCAGCCGTCCCGCCTGGCCGCCCTCCCGGACGGCTCACTGCGGCTCGCCGCCACCAACCCCGTCACCCTGCTGTGGGGGGCTCGCAGCACGGCGGCCGCCTGAACCGCTCCCCGAGCCGCGGCCGACCGGCTCGCGGCCGCGCTCCCACGGACCGGCCGCGCCCTCCGGTAGCGTGCCCGGATGACCAGGATTCGCAAGGCCGTCATCCCCGTCGCGGGTCTGGGCACCCGGTTGCTGCCGCTGACCAAGGCACTGCCCAAGGAGATGCTGCCGATCCTCGACAAGCCGGTGCTCCAGCACACGATCGAGGAGCTGGTGGCGTCGGGCATCGAGGACATCACCATCGTCACCTCGTCCCGCAAGGCGCTGATCCAGCAGCACTTCGCGCCCGACGAGGACCTCGACCTGCGGCTGCGCGCCGACGGCAAGGCGGACCTCGCCGAGGTGCTCCGCGATGTGGTCTCGCAAGCCCGGATCACCTACCTGTACCAGGACGGGCCCTACGGCAACGGCACGCCGGTCCTGAACGCGGCCCGCGTCGTCGGCGCCGAGCCGTTCATGGTGCTGTGGGCCGACGACGTGTTCACCTCGGCGGTGCCGCGCGCCCGGCAGCTGCTGGACGCCCACGAGCGGGCCGGGGCGCCCGTCCTGGGGCTCATGGCCATGGAGCCGGCCGAGTCCCGGCGGTACGGGGTGCCGGTCGTGCGGGAGGACCTGGGGAGCGGCCTGCTGCGGATCGGCGGCATCGTCGAGAAACCGCAGCCCGAGGACGCACCGTCCGGGTACGCGTCCATCGGCGGCTACGTCGTGACCCCGGGGGTCGTCACCGAGTTGGAGCGGCAGGTCCAGCGCGGCCGCGTGGACCCCAAGGGCGAGGTCTACCTGTCCGCCGCGATCCACGAGGTCGCGCTCCGGGAGCCCGTATTCGGGCAGGTTATCGACGGCACGTGGTGGGACACCGGCAATCCGCTCGGTTACCTGCGCGCGCAGTTCGCCGCGGCGCTGGCGCATCCGGTCTACGGCCCGGAGCTGCGCCGGATGGCGCGGGAGACGCCGGAGACGGAGGGCGGGACGGAGACGCGGCCCGTGCCGTGACCGCGGGCGCCCACAAGAGCGCGGTCGCTGCCCCGCCCGCCGGGGCAGGGCCGTGGCTGGACGGTGGGGACGCGGCCAGACGTCCGACCAGGGAGTGCGCATGACCGAGGATCCGGCCAGCATCGTGCGGACGGCGTTCCGGCACTACCGGGCGCAGGACCGCGCCGCGGCCCTCGCTCTCTACGCCGACGACTTCTCGTTCACCAGCCCGCAGGACGATCACATCGACAGGGCGTCCTTCTTCGAGCGGTGCTTCCCGACCGCCCACCGGTTCGCGGAGCAGCGGCTGCTGCACGTCGTCCCGGTGGACGACGAGCTCGTCTTCGTCCACTACGAGTACGAGCTCACGACGGGCGGCCGCTACCGCAACATGGAGGCGGTCACCGTCCGGGAGGGGCGCATCCGGGAGGTGCGGGTCTTCTTCGGCGGCGAGGTGTGACGGCGTTACGGGGGCCGGGAGGCCCGCGCGGGCTGGCGGGCGGCACCGGCGGACTTCCGGCCCGGACCGCCGACGCGGTGCGGCTCCTGGCCCAGGGGGACGAGGTGGGCGTCAGCTTCCCCGAAGCCGCCGGTGCCGCCGGCTCCCGAACTCCGCGGGGCCTCCTCGCCCGCCACCCGCCCGGTGCTGGCCGCACCGCGGACCACGCGCACCACCGGCCGCCGACCTCGACCGCCCGCCATTCGGCGAATTGACGGGCTTAAGGGCACCTGCCAGGCTGCACGGCATTATGGACCTCCTGTTCGTGATGCGGACGCTCCTCGTCATGGCTTTCGGCCGCCCGGCGAAGACCAAGTACCGCACGCCGCTCACCACCCACCAGCTGTGGATGGTCTCCCTCGCTGGCATCCTCGCCGAACGTACTCCCGGTCGCAGCCACACGCTGCTGTACCCCACCAGGCGGATCGACCGCCGCAACCCCAAGCTCCGGCTCTCCGAGAGCTGGGACATCACCGACCGCGCGTCGCTGCTCAGCACCCTGGACTTCCTGGCGACCACCGGCCACCGCGGCAGCTACGCCGTCCGGATCGGCCACCCGCCGCTCGCGTGGGACGCCATGCGCTACGCCGACATCACGCGGTACGGGTTCGCCGCCGGGTACATCGACGAGCGCACCGCCTGGCAGCTGCTCGCCCGCATGGTCGGCCCGGTCGCGCAGACCTACCGTTCCTGGCAGGCCTACGCCGACGACTTCCTGCTCGGGCGCCAGGTGTGGCTGGGCGGCCTGGTCGGCGGCAGGTACGAGGACTGGGCGGTCTCCCAGCAGGAGACGGTGGACGCCGCCCGCAAGCTCCTCGACCCGGCCAACACCGACAGCCCGTGGCAGCGCGTGCCGTGGGAGGCCATCTACCGGCCGGACGGTCCGGCGCCCAGGTAACGCCGCCGATGGTCTCGGGAGCGTCGGGAGGGCGCGGCCGCCCGCTTCGCGGCCGCTCAGGCCGGCCCATGCGTCAGTGGTCGTGCCCATGGCCATGGCCATGGCCATGGCCGTGCGCCGGGTCGTCCGGGTGGTGGTGCGGGGTCTGCGGCGCGCCCACCCGGTCCTCGAAGCCCGGGATGGCGATCCGGTAGACACAGGTGTCGCAGTTCATCCGGATGTCGCCGGCCAGGGCCTCCTCGTACCGCTCCACGATCACGTCGGCGAGGCCGTCGCAGTCGCCGACCACCGGGGCGCACCGCACGTCGAGGCCCGGGTGCGCGGCCGCGTATCCGAGGGACTGGTCCACCACCCGGTCGGGGAGCACGCCGGCGAACAGGAAGTACGGCAGGACCACGACCCGGCGCGCGCCCAGGCGGCGGATCCGGTCCAGCCCCTCGGGCACGCTCGGCCAGGCCAGGGAGATGAAGGCGGGCTCCACGAACTCGATCCCGCGCTGGGCGGCGTGTCCCTCCTGGAGCAGCCGCGCCACCTTGACCACCTCGGCGTTCGCGTCGGGATCGGTGGAGCCGCGCCCCACGAGCAGCACGGCGGTATCACCCCGGGCGGCGAGTTCGGCGGCGGGCACGTCCAGCACGCCGTCCAGGCGCTCGGCGAGCAGCCGCAGCATGGCGGGATGCGGACCGAGCGGGCGGCCGTAGGTGTAGTCGAACCCGGGCCGGCGCGCCTTCTCCCGGGCCAGCGCGCCCGGGATGTCGCCCTTCGCGTGTCCCGCGGCCACCAGCATCATGGGAACGGCCACCACGTGGCGGTGCCCCCGGTCATACAACTCGCCGACGGACTCGGTGAGCGGCGGCGGCGACAGTTCGATGAACCCGCCGGCCACGTCCCGGTCGGTGAGCCGCCCCCGGAGGCGGTCCACGAAGGCGGTGAACCCGGCGACTCCCTTCTCGTCGCGGGTGCCGTGTCCGACCAGGAGCAGAGGGGGCTTCATACAGGTCCTTTCGTGGGGGCGGGGCGGGG
>NZ_QEIO01000111.1 GCF_003336425.1 Marinitenerispora sediminis
GCTCCGGATCCCCGCCGTGCCCCCGGCTCCGTCCCCGATTCCGCCGCACGCACCACTGGAGAACGCCCGTGCCCCGCACCCGCCGTGTCCTGGCCGCCCTCCTCAGCCTCCTCGCGCTGCCCGTCGTCAGCGCGGTACCGGCCGCCGCTCCCGCACTGGCCGGCGCCCGGCACGGCTCCGTGGTGAGCGACCGGCCGGCCGCGTGGACCCCGCACGTCCTGGACGGCAGCGTGAAGGCGGTGGCCGAGGTCGGGGACACGGTGGTGGTCGGCGGCGACTTCACCGAGGTGGCCGGCCCGGACCGGGGGGCCGCCCTGAAGCGCGGCAACCTCTTCGCCTTCGAGCGCGGCACCGGCCGGATCCGCGCCGGATTCGCCCCGCGCGTCGACGGCGAGGTGCTGTCGCTGGTCCCCGGGCCGGACGGCACCGTCTACGTCGGGGGCCGGTTCGGTTCGGTCAACGGCGAGCCGCAGTCCGGCGTCGCGCGGCTGTCGGTCGCGGACGGGACGCGCTCCCCCGGGTTCGCCGCCACCCTGGACGGCGGCTGGGCCGGCCGGCTCGCCGAGCACGGCGGCCGGCTCTACGTCGGCGGCTCGTTCTCCTCCGTCAACGGGGAGGCCCGGACCGGTCTGGCCCGGCTGGACGGCCGCACCGGCGCGGTCGACCCGGCCTTCGCCATCACGCTGGCCGAGCCGAGGTCGGGCGCCCTGCGGGTCCAGGAGCTGGCGCTCAGCCCCGACGGCCGCCGGCTGGTCGTCAACGGCACCTTCACCGTCGCGGACGGCCGGCGGCGCTACCAGATCGCCATGGTCGACACCTCGGGCCCGGCGGCGCGGCTGTCCCCCTGGTCCACGGAGGCCTTCACCGAGCCGTGCGACCACCCCAAGATGAACACCTACCTGCGCCAGATGGACTTCGCGCCCGACGGTTCCTACTTCGTGGTGGTGACCACCGGCGGACCCGACGACACGCCCGGGCTGTGCAAGAGCGCGAGCCGCTGGGAGGCCGTCGACCGCCCGGGTGCCCGCCCGACGTGGGCGAACCACACCGGCGGAGACTCGGTGTACTCCGTGGAGGTGACCGGCGCGGCCGTCTACGTCGGCGGCCACCAGCGCTGGATGGACAACGAGAACGGCCACAAGGTGCAGGGGCCGGGCGCGGTCCAGCGGCGCGGGATCGGGGCGGTCCATCCGGTGACCGGCCGGGCGCTGCCGTGGAACCCGGGCCGCACCCGGGGAGTCGGGGTCGAGGCGCTCACGGCGACCTCCGACGGCCTCTACGTCGGCAGCGACACCGAGGACCTGGCCGGCGAGTACCGCGGCCGGCTCGGCATGTTCCCGCTCGCGGACTGACGCCCCCGCGCGCGGCTCAGGACCGGTCGGCCCGTCCGGGGCCGCCGCCGGGCCGCGCCTCCGCGGCGCCGCCGTCCTCGGCGGTCCGGGGCTCGTCCGACGCCTCCTGGAGGTGGTCCTCCTTGCCGGACGCCTCGTCGATCCGGGAGCCCACCGCGCGCATCCGGGCCAGCCCCGCGGCGACCGCCGCCGACATCGCGTCGCGCTGCCGGGACAGCAGCACGTAACTGATCATGCCGCTGACCAGGAACGCCAGGGCGATGGCGAGGAAACCGCGAGCGCCGAGAAGATACAGCACGCCGAACGCCACCGCGAACAGGAGCAGGCGGGACGCGGTGTAGGCGATGACGCTGCGCATGAAACTGCCTCACAACGGACGACTCGGCGAACTAGATTGGTCCTGCGGGAGGCGGCCGACGCGTTCGTTCGGGGTCTCCCGCGGGTAGCGGCGTCGTAACCTCCCCTCGTCCCAGGGTACGGGGCGGACCCGGTACGGCCGCACCGGCCCGGCGTTCCCCGCGGGATGGTGCGGCGACGGCGCCCCCGGCCATCGGACAACGCGTTATCCGGGCGGCCGATTTGTTGATTACGTTCCGATCACATTGGACTCAGTCGCCGACCCTCCGGGCAATTTTTACGAAAACTAGGGAGGAAACGGACTAACTCGTGCACACTAGGGGACCAAACGCCCGCCTCTTTTCCATGGCGGGCCCGAAGGGGGATTGTGAAGGTGGAACGAGGAAGCGAACGCTTGCTGACCCCCGGAGAGGTTGCCTCCCTCTTCAGGGTCGATCCCAAGACCGTGACCCGCTGGGCCGCTTCGGGCCGGATCAGCAGCATCCGAACACCCGGCGGACACCGCAGGTTCCGCGAATCGGAGGTCCGCGCACTACTGCACGGGGAGACCAGCGAACCCACGCGGTGACCGGATGCGGACAGGCGGCGCGGCGACCCGCGCGGCGCGTGTCGGCCGACGTCGATCGCCGCGTCGGCCGTAGCGGATAGGCTGGTCGCATGGTGTGGCTCGGTGCGCTTATCACGCTGATCTCTATCGTGCTCTGGGTGTACGCGTTCTTCGACGCGCTCACCAGTCCCGCCGAGGACGTCCGCAACCTGCCGAAGATCCTGTGGCTGATCATCATCGTGGTCTTCATGCTGGTCGGCCCCTTGCTCTGGCTGTTCCTCGGCCGGCCCCGTGCATCAGCCGCGGCGGTTTCCCCCGACCCGGCCATGGCGGCGTCGGCCGACGACGTGGAGCCCGACCTCCAGCACCCCTCGGGCCACCCGCGTCCTCTCGGCCCGGACGACGACCCCGAGTTCCTGCGCCGACTCGACAAGCGCATTAATCCCGAGGAATAGCCGGCGGCGACGAGCTGCGGAATGGCCGCCGGCCGACCCATTTCCCCGTATCCGCCGAACCGGCCGTTTCCTGTCTTCCCCCGACCGCCCGGCGGGGCCGCCCGCCCCTCGGGAGGCCCGGTCCCGGCCCGGTGGCCCGGTCGGCGGTCCGGTCGGCGGTCCGGCCCGCCGCCACCGGACACTCCGCGGGCCGCACGTTCCCCCGGGCCTGCCCGGCTTTTGGACAACAGAACGCGAACGGCCCCTCCCCGGCGGACCGGAGAGGGGCCGTCGGTCGCGGCCCGGGGTGTCAGGCGTAGGAGTGCAGCCCGCTGAACAGGTAGTTCACCGCGAAGAAGTTGAAGAGCAGGCAGGCGAACCCGACGAGGCCGATCCACGTGGCCTTGCGGCCGCGCCAGCCGGCCGTGGCCCGCGCGTGCAGGTAGGCCGCGTACACCACCCAGGTGATGAACGACCACACCTCCTTGGGGTCCCACCCCCAGAAGCGCCCCCACGCCTCGTCGGCCCACACCGCGCCGGCGATGATGCCGAAGGTCCACAGCGGGAACGCCAGGACGATGAAGCGGTGCGAGACCTGGTCCAGCAGCTCGGAGCTGGGCAGCTTCGCGGCCACCCCGGTCACCGTCTCGCCGCGCGCCCGGCGCTCCTCGGTGTGCCGGGACAGCAGGTAGGTGATGGCCGCCGACCCCGACACCAGGAAGCCGCCGGTGGCGATGATGGCGGCGGAGACGTGGATCGCGATCCAGTAGGAGTGCAGTGCCGGGATGACCGGCCCCGCCTCGGTGTACAGCCACTTGGCCGCGATCCCGAGCAGCAGCAGCACCGGCACCAGCACGAAGGTGCCGAGGTAGCGCGCACGGTAGCGGAACGCCGCGTACAGGAACGCGCCCATGGTGCACAGGCAGATGGCGACCACGAACTCGAACATGTTGCCCCATGGCCACCGGTCCGCGGCGATCCCGCGCGTGGCGATCTGGCCGGCGTTCAGCACGAAGCCCAGCACGGCCACTCCGAGTGCCACGTTGCCGAGCACGTGCCGCGCCGCGCTCGTCTCGGGCTGCTCGGCGCGCACGTTCACCGTCAGGCCGTCACCGTCGTCGGTGCCTGCCGCGCCGGCCCCGACCGCGACCAGGCGGTTGGACCGCAGCGTCTGGCGCCGTCCGTAGGCCGCCTCGATCGCGAAGAGGAACAGCGCGACGGCGTAGGTCACGATCATGGCGATGATCAGGACGTCGCTGATCGAGGCCATCCGTTGGTCCACAGCCGCCTCCGCGGCGAGCACGTTCACCACCGGCTACTCCTTCTCGGTGCCTGTGTCGGAAGCGGGCCGCGCCCGCAGCTTGTCCCTGAGCCGAAGGCTGAGTTCGTGGAACTCGACGGCCGGACCCGCACCCTCGGTCTTGGCCAGCCCGCCGATCTCGACCACCGTACGCCCGTCCTCACCCGGCCGCGCACGGACCCACACGCGGCGCGGCCGCACGAACAGCGTGCACAGCAGGCCGAGCACCGCCGCGGCCGCCGACACCAGCGCGGGCAGCCGGGCCGGGTTGCTGTTCACCTGCATGCTGATGTAGTCGCGGTAGCCGGTGAAGGTGATCGTCCCGGCGCCGTCCGGGAGCTCCCAGGAGTCGCCCGGACGCATCTCCTCCGACGCCCCGATCTCCGTCATCTGGTCGGTGTAGAGCTGGTAGACGGACTGGGGGTCGCCGCTGTCGAGCCCGAGGTCGCCGCGGTACGCCTGGAGGGTCACCACCGGGTCGCGGGGCGCCGGGAAGTCGGAGGTGAGCGCGCCGTCGGGCGTGCGGGCCGCCGAGGGGACGAAGACGCCGATGAAGCCGAGCTGCTCGGGCGCGATGTCAGGCACCTTGACCACGCCGTCGGAGGTGAAGGTGGCCTCCTCGCGGGTCAGGAACGGGACGGCCTGGTCGAAGACCACGTTCCCCTCGGCGTCGGTCACCTGGAACTCCGGCGCGTAGCCGTGCCCGAGCAGGTACACCTGCACGCCGTCCACCGACAGCGGGTGGTTGACCTCCAGCGTGTGGCGCTCCTCCGCGGCGTCCGGCGCGGCGCGGTAGGAGAGGTCGGCGGAGAAGGCGGCGGCCTGCCCGCTCAGCGATCCCTCCTCGATGAAGGACGCCTCGAAGTCGTTCACCGTGAACGAGAACGGCTGCAGGCTGGAGGCGTCCACCGCGGTGCCGGGATAGAACGCGTCGTAGGACGGCAGCGTGTTGGCGAAGCCGTCGCCCTCGACCACCAGCATGTTGCCCCGGTAGCCGAGGAAGGAGCCGATGCCCAGCGAGACCAGCAGCGCGAGCAGGGCGAGGTGGAACAGCACGTTGCCCGACTCCCGCAGGTAGCCCCGCTCCGCGGCGACCGAGTCGTCCGCGGTGTCGGTGCGGTAGCCCTTGAGCAGGGTGCGCGCCTCGGCCAGCACCGTCTCGGGAGCGGCGCCGGTCCGGAACGTCGCCGAGTAGGGCAGCCGGCCGAGGTTGCGCGGCGTCCGGGGCGGCTGGGCGCGCATGGCGCGGTAGTGGGCCGCCGCGCGGGGCAGCACGCAGCCGGTGAGCGAGATGAAGAGCAGCAGGTAGATGGCCGCGTACCACGGCGAGGAGTAGACGTCGAACAGGAAGAACCTGTCCAGCCAGGGCGCGAGGTCCGGGTTCTCCAGGTAGTAGTTCTGCACCTGCTCGGTGCTCACGGAGTGCTGCGGGAGCACGGACCCGGGGATCGCGCCGACCGCCAGCAGGAACAGCAGGATGAGAGCGGTGCGCATCGACGTGAGGATCCGCCACGCCCAGCGGGCCCAGCCCAGCGGTGAGAGCGCCGGAGGGGTGGTCGCGGTCCGCGCGCCCGCCCCGCTGGTGTCGCGTGCGGAGTCGGTGGCGGTCTGGTCAGGTGGGGTCACTGCTAAATCACCGTCTGGAAGTTGGCGGTCCAGCCCTGGAGGACGGCCGTGATGTCGGTCCAGAGCCCGGTCACGAGGAGCAGGCCCACGAGCACGAGCATGGCGCCGCCCGCGACCGTGACCGCGCGGTAGTGCCGCTTCACCCAGCCGAACGCGCCGAGCGCCCGGCGGTAGGCGAGCGCCGCCGCCACGAACGGCAGGCCGAGCCCGGCGCAGTAGGCCAGTGAGAGCAGCGCCCCGCGGCCCGCGCTGCCCTCGGTGAACGCCAGCGTCTGGACGGCCGCCAGCGTCGGGCCGATGCACGGCGTCCATCCCAGCCCGAACAGCACGCCGAGCATGGGCGCCCCGGCCAGGCCGGCGACCGGCGTCCGGTGCACGCGGAACTCCCGGGTGAACCCGGGGATGACGCCCATGAAGGCCAGGCCGAGCAGGATGGTGAGCAGGCCGAGCACGCGGGCGATGATGTCGGCGTAGTCGAGGAGCAGCCCGCCGAGCCCGCCGACGAACACGCCCACCGACACGAACACCAGGCTGAACCCGCCCACGAAGAGCAGGCTGCCGGCCAGCATCGACCACCGGCGGGTGGCCAGCACGTCGTCCACCGTGGCCACGCCGGCGCCGGCCGGGGCGGCCTGCGCGGCCCGGCGGTGCGCGGCGATGTCCGCACCGGACATCCCCGTGACGTAGGAGAGGTAGCCCGGCACGAGCGGCAGCACGCACGGGGACAGGAAGGACACCAGGCCCGCGAGGAGGGCGAGCGGGACGGCGAGCAGCAGCGAGCCCGCGGCGATGGTCTCGGCGATCATGGCGAACCGGCGTCCCCGCCGTCCTCGGCGAGGACCGGCTCGACCAGTTCGGTCAGCCCGTTGTAGTTGGTGGCGCCGATGACGCGGGCGGCGATGCGGCCCTCCCGGTCGATGACCAGCGTGCTCGGGATGGACTGCGGCGGGACGGTGTCGCGGAAGGCCTGCGAGACCTGGCCGGGCTGGTCGTAGAGGCTGGGGTAGCTGACCTCGTTGTTGCGCTCGAAGGCCTGGGCGGCGGTCAGGTTGTCCTTGATGTTGACGCCGAGGAACTCCAGGCCCGCCTCGCGGTGCTCCTCGTACACCTGCTCCAGGACGGGCGTCTCGGCCCGGCACGGCGCGCACCAGCTCGCCCAGAAGTTGAGGACGAGGACGTCGCCGCGGTAGTCCGCCAGGCTGACGGGCTCGCCCTCCAGCGTCTCCCCGGCGACCTCGGGCGCCTCCTGGCGTTCGTCGACGGCGAAGGCGGTCGACGAGCCGTCGCCCTCGACGTAGCGGTTGTCGGCATCTCCGGTTCCCTGGTCGACGCCGCCCGCGCAACCGGCGAGGGCGGCGGCGGTCACGAGAACGGCCGCGGCGCGCAGCAGCGGGGTGCGCGGTCGGGCGCCGGGGACGGAACGGGGCATCGTGGGCAACCTTCGGGCGGCGGCGTGCGGGGCCGACCGTCAGGCCGCCGGGCAGCCCCGGGGACCTGTGGGCACGGTCATCAACGACACAGTGTAGTAGACGACCCGCGCCGCGCCGCTGGCCCCCGCCCTCTGAGCGGTGGGGCCGTCCGCCGCCACGTGGCATGCGCCGCCGCGGCCCGCGCGGCGGCGGGTACGCCGCTCCACGGTGGGGAGGACCGCTCCCGGAGCGGGCACCGGCACCCGGAGGGCGATGGACGGACCGGCTCACACCGCCCCGTGGATGACGCTCCCGCTGCTCAGCCGGCCTCCACGAACGCCTCGCGGAGGTAGTCGTGAACGGCGCGTTCCGGCACCCGGTAGGAACGCCCCACGCGGATCGCGGGGAGAACTCCCGAGTGGACCATTCGGTAGACCGTCATCTTGGAGACCCGCATGATCGTCGCGACCTCGGCCACCGTCAGAAACCTGACCTCGTCCAGAGGAGCCTTGCTGCCGCTCATCTTCCGCCGCCCTCATTTCCGGACGTGAACGTATTCGTCCCTGCCCTGTCGGCCATCGCGCTGGACCCGCGCGGCCGGGGCGCGCCCGGCCGGCACGTCCGCCACCGCGCTGGTGTGTCACTCGGTAGCTGCTGACACGTCCGGTTTCAGCGTAAATCCGGGTGCAGAGCATTGAAAGGCCGTTTTTGCTGTCTCTGCAGCTACATGAGGGAGGCGGGTCATGTGAGGTTTAGGGGGTGGGTATATACGGGCGCTCGCTCACGTGAGTCCGGCCCGGTCCAGCACGTAGTCGGCCAGCGGCCGGTAGTCGTCGGTGGTGTAGCCGTCGTCCAGGGGCACGGTGGCGTGCAGCTTCCCCTCGTGCTCCGCCAGGAACAGCGCCGGGTCGTTGCTGTCGGCGAAGCCCAGGGTTGGAATTCCCGCTTCGCCCGCCGCGCCCGCGAAGCCGTGATCGGCGATGACCAACTGCGGCCACGCCTCCCCGGCCTCCCGGAGCTCCGCGAGCACCGCCCGCATCGCGAACGGATGGTGGCTGTGCCGCGAGTCCACGCCGTCGGTCACCATGCCGACCCCGTCCCGCCAGACGAGTACCCTCCGGCTCGGCGGGTACTCGCTCTCGACCTCGTAGGTGTGCCCCTCGGCCGCCGTCACCACGGCGCAGCCGCGCTCGGCGAGGGCCGCTCCCCACCGCTGGTAGGTCTCCAGCAGGTTGCGCGGGTGCCCGGTGGCGAACAGCACGCGCTCCCGCCCGGCGGCGGCCTCGGCCAGCCGGTCCGCCACCGCCTCCAGCGCGTCGGCGGTGCGGTCCGGATCGATGGTGTCGATCCCCCACTCGTAGCCGGGGTCGGCGACCACGCCGCAGCGCTTGGACATCAGCGCGAGGACGTCGTCGAACGACCAGTCCTGCGCGAAGGTGAGCCCGAACTGGTAGTACTCGTCGCCGTCCACGAGGCGGCGGTAGTGCTTGAGGTTGTTCTGACGGGGCGTGTTCACCTGGCCGGCGATTCCGGTGCGTACCAGGTGCTCAACGAGTTCCGCGCGGGAGGGCGGCGTCACCGGTGGTTCCCCCTTCTGGGCTGACAAACCGGACGTTCCATGGCATCACACACCATCGCGCATGGCCATACCCGGTTCACCCGGACGTCAGGTTCCGGTCAGCTCCTCGGCGGTCCCCGGCGCGGTCAGAGGTTCGGATCGATCCCGTGGCAGGGGAAGACCGCCGTGCGGGTGGCCTGGATGGCGCGGTCGACCGGGTCATCGGGGTCGAACCCGTCCTCGAAGGGCGTGTACTCCGGCCGGCGCCCGTCGGTCATCCGCAGCGGCGCGAGGTCGCCGGTCCGCTCCCGGACCAGGTTCCGCCAGGCCGCCGGGGTGTCCAGTTCCGGGTCGAGGGGCGTGCCCGCGACCTCGGACAGCAGGTGCGTCCAGGCGCGCGGCACCACCTGGACCAGCTCGTAGCCGCCGCCGCCGAGCACCACCCACCGGCCGGCCGCGGTCTCCTTGGCGAGCTGGTGCAGCGCCTGGTAGGCGCTGCGCTGGCCGTCCACGCTCATCGTGAGGTTGGCGAGGGGGTCGAGCGCGTGCGTGTCGCACCCGTGCTGGGTGACCAGCACCTCGGGCTGGAACTCGCGCAGCAGCGGCGGCACCACCGCGTGGAAGGCCCGCAGCCACATCGGGTCGTTGGTGCCCGCGGGGAGGGCCACGTTCACCGCGTACCCCTCGGCGTGCGGCCCGCCGACCTCGTCGGCCCGCCCGGTGCCGGGGAACAGGGTCAGCGGCGACTCGTGCAGGCTGATCGTCAGCACCCGCGGGTCGTCGTAGAACATGGTCTGCACGCCGTCGCCGTGGTGCACGTCGACGTCCACGTAGGCCACGCGCTTGGCGCCCTGCTCCAGCAGCCAGGCGATCGCCAGGGCCGCGTCGTTGTACACGCAGAACCCCCAGGCGTGCCCCGGCATGGCGTGGTGCAGCCCACCCGCGATGTTGACCGCGTGCTCGGACTCCCCGTTCCACACGGCGCGCGCCGCCGCGACCGACGCCCCGGAGATCAGCGCCGCCGCCTCGTGCATCCGGGGGAACACCGGGTTGTCGGACGTCCCGAGCGAGTAGGAGTCATCGGGTTCCAGGCTGGTCCCCGCCCGCTTGACCGCCTCGATGTAGCCGGGATCGTGGACCAGCCGCAGCAGGTCGTCGCTCGCGGGCTCCACCCCGGTGAAGGCGACGTTGGGCGCGTCGAACACGCCCAGTTCCCGGGAGAGCGCCATGGTGAGCTCCACCCGGACCGGCGCGAGCGGATGCTGCGGCCCGAAGTTGTAGGAGGTCAGCTCCTCATCCCATGCCACTCGAAGCGAGCAGCCCATACGCCCCTCCCGGCTGACGACGACGCGGTCTCCCGCACACAGTAGCCGCCGCGGCAGGTGAATGGTCGGCCGCCGGTGGTCGGCCGGACGGCGGCTGGCGGGCGGGGCACGGGCGGGCCGCACGGAATCCCCGGACCCGGGCGCCGCCGGCCTGGCGGCTGCCGTCCGGTTGGGCGGCCGCCCCCCGGTCCCGGCGCGGACCGGCGGGGCTCACCCGTCGGCGAGTTGCCGGCTGCGGTCGTGGGCGGCCTGCACCGCGTCGGTCAGGGCGGCGCGGACGCCGTGGCGGTCGAGTTCGCGTACGGCCGCGGCCGTCGTGCCGCCGGGGGAGGTGACGGCCTCCCGCAGCAGGACGGGGTGCTCGCCGTCGCGCAGCATGGCGGCCGCGCCGGTGGCCGTCTGGACGGCCAGCCGGTGCGCGGTCTCACGCGGTAGGCCGAGCAGCACGCCGGCGTCCACCAGCGACTCCACCACGTAGTAGAAGTAGGCGGGCCCGCTGCCGGACAGCGCCGTGACGGCGTCCAGGTGCCGCTCGGGGACCCGCGCCACCTCGCCGACCGAGCTCAGCAGCTCTTCCGCGCGGTCCAGGTGCTCCTCGGCGGCGTGCCGGCCGCCCGCGATCGCGGTCATGCCGGCGCCGACCAGCGCGGGGGCGTTGGGCATGGCCCGCACCACGGCGACGTCGCCGGGCAGGCACTTCTCGATGACGGCGGTGGTGACGCCCGCCGCGACGGAGATCACCAGGCGGTCGGCGGCCAGCGACGGCGCGAGGTCGTCCAGCAGCGCGAGCATGTCCTGCGGCTTGATCGCGAGCAGCACCGTGTCGGCGCGGGCGACAGCGTCGGCGGCGCCCACCACGTCGACGCCGTAGCGCTGACGCAGCTCGGCGGCGTGCGGCGCGCGGGGCTCGGTGACCAGCACCTCACTGGGGCTGCGGCCCTGTCGGAGCAGGCCCGCCAGCAGCGCCTCGCCCATCCTGCCGGCCCCGATGATCGCGATCATGACTCCCTCTCCCGCTGTGCCCGCTGTTCACGCTGCTCACCACGGTAGCGGGCCGCCGGACCCGCCCACGCCCGCTTCCGCTGCCGCCCGGCCCGGCCGGGCGTGGTGCAGCGCTGGCCCCGGGCGGCCGCGGCGCGCGGCGGGCGCGCTTCGCCGGCTCCCCGGCTCCCGCTGCCGCCTCTCGGCCCGTGCGGGGCGACGGCGGCCGGCGCGGGGCGTCTCGGGCGCCCGCGTCAGGCGCGGACCGCGAACCGGATCCGCACTCGGGCGCCCGCCGCCCGGAGCCGCCGCAGGTCGCCGGACCGCACCCTGCGGGGCAGCTCGTACTCGACGCTCTCCGCCGGGCGCCGGCTCACCGCCGCGAGGGCGCCGGCGATCTCCAGCAGCCGCGGATCGCCGGTGGCCACCACGAGGCGGTCCGGACCGGGCATGAGCGTGCGCAGCGCCCGGACGAAGCCGAGGTCCGCGGCACGGCGGCCGGCGTGGGCCGCTGCCAGGCCGGGGGCGTGGTCGGCCCCGCGCAGCCGGTAGCGGGCGCCGGGTGCCGCCAGCGGCTCCGCGGTGGAGCGGCCCGGCTCGCGGCCGGATGGCCCGGGGATCCGCGGGTCCGCGGCCCAGCGGTCCGGGTCCGCCGGCAGCGTGCGGCCGAGTGCGGGGTAGGCGGCGCGGAGCCCGGCCACCAGGCGGGCCGCGGCGGGTGCTGCCGCCGCGTCCTCGGCATCGGTGGTGACCCGTGTGCCGCTCTCACGGGCGGCGGCGCAGATCCGGGCCAGGTTGTCGGCGGCCAGTGCGGCGCCCTCGGCGCCGAGGCCGAGGCCGAGGCCGAGGCCGAGCGCGCGCGGCCGGACGATGAGGTCGGCCCACCCCGCCAGCCCGAGGTCGGCGAGGCGGTGCAGCAGGTCGATCGCACTCCGGGTGCCTTCCTCGGCCTGCTCGGGATGGGTGGCCGCCGCCGCGGCGTGCTGCAGCGAACTGGAGAGCCCCCGCTCCGCGAGCGCCCGTGCTCCGCGCACCGCCGCGGCGGCTTCCGCGCCCGTGGTGGACCGCCCGGCGGACGCCGTCACCAGGGCCGCCCTCGCGCCCCTCACCTGACCGGGTCCGACGCGCTGCCCGCCAGGCGTCCCCCGGCCGACTCCAGGACGGCGCGCAGCGCGGGTGCGTAGTAAGCGACGATGTCGTCGTGCGTCGCCGAGGCGATCGGCTCGATGGCGATCACGTAGCGCAGCACGAGGAGCCCGATGAGCTGGGAGGCGATCAGGCCCGCCTGGATCGGCGTGACGCCGGCCGGCCCGACGGCCCGGTGGGCGATGGCGTCGGTGAGGAATCCGCGGATCATCGCCGCGGCGCGGTCGTTGCTGACGGCCGAACGCACCAGCGCCAGCATCGTGGTCCGCCCGTCGGGCCGCTCCCACGCCTCCAGCAGCGACCGGATCGCGTTCTCGGCCCGCGCGGGGTCGTCCGTACTCTCGGCGATGATCGAGCGGAGCAGGTCGGCCGGGTCGTAGGGCAGGTCCATGGCGGCGACGAAGACCTGGTCCTTGGCGCCGAAGTAGTGGTGCACCAGGGCCGGGTCGACGCCGGCCTGCCGGGCGATACCGCGGATGGTGGCCCCGTCGTAGCCCTTCTCGCCGAACTGGTCCCGGGCCGCCGCCAGGATCGCCTCCCTGGTCCCCGAAGAGCCTGGCCGCCGTCCGCGTGCCACCGGCGCCCCGCTCAGTCCTCGTCCTCGACGGTGCCGTCCGCTCCCACCGCGAAGACCCGCGGACGCTCGTCGTCCGGGCGGCGGCGCATGGCGATGCGCTCGCGGCGGTCGGTGCGGCCGGCCCCGCCCGGCTCACCGCGGTGGGCACCCGCGAAGTGCAGGCGGGTGAAGGCGAGCGCCTCGGCGAGGTCCAGCTGCCGGGCCTCCCGGTCGGCGGCCTTGCGGGTGTTGACCTCCAGCACGATCTGGCGGTCGTACCCGGTTCCGGCCAGGTGCTCCAGGAGTTCGGCGCACGGCTGCCCGCCGCGGCCGGGGATCAGGTGCTCGTCGAAGTTCTGCCCGCCGACGCCGTCGGCCAGGTGCACGTGGGAGAGCCGCTCGCCCAGGCGCTTGGCCATGTCCATGGCGTCGGAGCGGGACATGGCGGTGTGGGAGAGGTCGAGGGTGACGTCGGGGTAGTCGCGGTCGAGCGGGTTCCAGCTCGGCGAGTAGGGGACCACCGTCCTCCCGCGCATGTGCACCGGGTACATGTTCTCGACCGCGAACACGACGTCGGTCTCGTCGCGCATGCGCTCGATGCCGGTCTCGAACTCCCGCGCGTAGTCGCGCTGCCAGCGGAACGCCGGGTGCACCACGATGGTGCGGGCGCCGAGGGCCTCCGCCAGGTCCTTGGAGCGCACCAGCTTCTCCCACGGGTCGCGCCCCCACACGAGCTGGGTGAAGATCAGGCACGGCGAGTGCACCGCGAGGATGGGGATCTGGTGGTAGTCGGACAGCCGGCGCAGCATGTCGGCGTCCTGACTGACCGGGTCGGTCGAGACGATGACCTCGACCCCGTCGTAGCCGAGCTTCGCGGCGATCTCGAAGGCCGCGGGGGTCTTCTCCGGGTAAACCGACGCCGTCGAGAGGACGACGGGCGCGTCTGGGACCTGGATTGCGCTCACTCCATCAACCCTATGCGCTATGGGTGCGAATTGGTTCGCACAGTGCCGACATCGCTATTCTCACCGAGGTGAACACAGCGCTGGCGGGGGCGATTCCGAGCCCGAACATCTGGCGGTCACCGCAGGTCTACGAGCTGGAGAACACCGCCGTGGACCCCGAAGGCGTCATCGAGGCCGCGATGCGCCGCGTCCGCGACTGGGACGGCGCCCACGTGCTCGACGTCGGATGCGGCACGGGGTTCCACCTTCCGGGGTTCGCCGCCCGGGCGGCCCGGGTCACCGGGGTCGAGCCGCACGCCCGGCTCGCCGCGGCGGCCCGCGCGCGCACCCGCGGGCTCGGCAACGTCGCGGTCCGCCAAGGGGTGGCCCAGCGGCTGCCGCTGCCGGAGGCGTCCGTCGAGGTCGCGCACGCCCGGTGGGCGTACTTCTTCGGACCCGGCTGCGAGCCGGGGCTGGCCGAGCTGCGGCGGGTACTGCGGCGCGGCGGGGTCGCCTTCGTCATCGACAACGACGCGACACGTTCCACGTTCGGCGGCTGGTTCCGCCGCTTCCTGCCGCGCTACGACCCCGACGCGGTCGAGCGGTTCTGGGCGGCACAGGGCTTCCACCGGGAGCCGCTGACCATGCGGTGGCTGTTCCGGCGGCGCGCCGACTTCGAGGCGGTGCTGCGGATCGAGTTCCCGGCGGCACTGGCCGCGGAGATCGCCGCGGAGCACACCGGCCTGGAGGTCGACTACGCGGTCAACCTCTGGTGGCGGGAGTACTGACCGCGCCGCCGGCGCGCAGGCGGCGGCTCGGCGGACCGTCCCGGCGGCGGGAAGGCGAACGCGCCGCGGGCTCCGGTCGCGGCCGCGGGGGCCTCGCCCCCGCCGGACGCCCGCGCCCGGCAGGCCGCCCGGGCGCCGCCACCCGGAGCGGCGCGCGGGTACTCCGCGATGCCGCACAGTACGGCCGCGGTCCCGGCGTGCCACCGCGGTGCCTCCTCCGCGGTGGCGCGGGAGATCGGCGTGCGCTCCGCCTGGGTGACGGCCTCGCGGGCCGCTCCCGCCGCCGGAGCGGCCCCGCGAACCCGTCCCCGCTCCGCGGCCCGGAACCCGCGGTGGGCTCCGGGCCGCCGGCGGGGGCCCGGGTGACGGGGGTCCGGCGGATCACCGACCGCCGCACGTTCCCGAGGGGCCCGGTGGCCTCAGATCTCCTGCCGCTGACCGGTGCCGGCGCCGAGAGCCGCGACCACGCGGTCACCGACGGCCGCCATGCCCGCGGCGTTCGGGTGCACCGGCGCGGCCGGCTGCGTCGGGAAGATCCCCTCGACCCACTTGGAGCCGCTGGCCGCGCACATGTCGTGGCCCCGCTCCAGGACGTCGACGTAGACGGCGCCGGCGTCGGCGGCCGCCTTGGCCAGCACCTCGTTGAGCCGGGTCTGCGTGCGGTCGATGTAGGGCACGTCCTGCCGCGCGACCGGGACGGTCGGCCAGCACCCGGTGCGCTCGGGCAGGACCTGGAGGTAGCCGACCACCACCACGGTGGCGTTCGGGCTGCGCTCCCGGATACCGGCGAGGACGTCGGCGACCTTGCCGGCGGTCTCGTCGAGCCGCTCGGCGAGCTGGTCGCCGCCGTCGGCGTCGGTGTAGTGGCGGCGGCACGGGTCACCGATGGGGTTGGTGGCGCTGAGGGCCGCGCACTTGACCAGGATCTCGCCGTAGCCGAGGTCGTTGCCGCCGATGCCCACGGTCACCAGCGTGGTGTCGGGGGTGAGCGAATCGAACTGCGGGGCGTTGCGGGTTCCCAGCGCGAGGGACTGCGAGGTGGTCATGTGCTCGGTGGTCGCACCCGAGCAGCTCGCGTCGACGAACTCGTCGGCGCCGAGGGCGCTGGCGACCAGGTTGGGGTAGTTCTGCCGGGAGCGCAGGCAGAACACGGGGCTGCCGTACTGGCCCGGGATCAGGGGGCCGGCGGTGAAGGAGTCGCCGAGCGCCACGTAGCGGTCGGCCAGACCGGCCGCCTGGGCCGGGGCGGAGGTGAGGGCGAGCGCGCCGGCAAGCCCGAGGGCGGTGGCGAGGGCGGCACGGCAGGCGGTGAGAAGCGGCACGCGTTCCTCCTGGGGGAGTGCGGGACGGACCGGTGGGACGAAGGTCACCCTGGCGGGTGGGGCAAGGCAATGCGGAGGCCGGTAGCGGTCAACCAGCGAGCAGACACTTGACGCATCGGTAACGATACTCAGCGTAATCGCGGCCATGCACCCGCGTCCACGGCTTTTGGACATCCCCCCTGTTCGGCGTGGCGGCGCGCGGCAGGCGGGCGGCACTCCGGCCGGCGACCGACTGCGGTCCGTGCGCGCCGGACGCCGCTGCCGAGGCGCAGCGGCCCGTGCACGAGCCGCCGCGGCGCCCGGGCGATGCCGGTGCCCCCGTCACCGGAACCGCGCCACCGGGCCGGGTCGGAGCGCCGTCCCCGCCAACGCCCTCCACGGGTGCCGGTGCCCCACGCCCCAGCCGGCGCCGGCTGAGTCCGCCACCGAGCGGCCGACCTCGCTGCGGGAGGGCCCCGCTGCCGTTCCGGCAGCGGGGGCGGCATGGCACCGCGGGCCCCGCCTCGCGGCGGTGCGCACCCCGGCACCCGCACGCCGTCGCACTGAACCGGTATCCGCTGGCAGGCGCGCGCCCGGGGCCTCCGGCGGTGCGCGCGGCGCGGCATCGCGAGCCCGCTCGGTTCCGCGCCCCTCCCACCGCCGACGACGCCGCCGACGACGACCGGGAGACACCGTCATCGCCGGCCCGGACCCGTCATCGCGGGCCGGGCGGCCGAGCACCTGCCCCGGAGCCCGGGGCGCCCCGTTAGGTCCTGTCCTGTTTCTCGAAAGGTCTGCGGGGTGAGCCGGTGCTCTGGAACCGCGTGCCGACGTGGTCCGAGGCCAGGAACCCACCGACCCCGAGTGGGACCTGCCCGCCCCGCTCATGCCCGCCCATCCCCGCAAGGGCAAGCGGTGGGCCGACCACCGGCGCGTCAGCAACGCCATCCTGTTCCGCACCCGCACCGGCACCCCCTGGCGGGGCCTACCCGAGCGGTACGGCCCCTGGGAAACCGCCGCAGGACGGCACTGCCGCTGGCCCCTCGAAGGCACTCGCAACCGCATCACCGAACGGCTGCGCATCGACACCGCCACCGACGAACACCTCGACATCTCCGCGGACTCCACCATGGTCCGCCCCCACCACCACGCCGCCGGGGCCGCGAGAAAAGGGGACGCGGCCCAGCACGAAAGAAACGCATCCCAAGCACCCAGCCGGCCCCCGAGGCGGCTGACCACCAAGATCCACCTGGCCCAGCGCGGGAACCACCGCAGGCGCGGATCTCGAGGAGGAAGACCCCCGGCCTTCGACCGGGCCGCCCACCGGGACCGCACCACCGTCGAACACTCCATCAACCTGCGCAAACAGAACCGGGCGGCAGCGACCGGGTACCGCACGAGGGCCGCAGTCGACGACGGAACCATTCACGTCCCTCCCATTCAAAAAAGCACTGCCTAGATCCCGCCGCTGGCGTGCCTGGCCGCACCGGCCACCGCCCCGGGTGGCCGGGACCGAACGCGGGGTCGCCGCCGTCCGGACGGACGAGGAGCGCACCCGCGTGGGCGGCGCGGCCGGTCTCCACCCCGGCCCCAGCTGCCTCCGCCACGCCCCCGGTTCGGAAGACCGCCACCAGCGGCCGGGGGCCGCCCGCGGCCACCGCGGCCTTCCCTGGTCCCCTCGGGCGGCGGCCGCGTTACCGGGAGGTGCGCTGCGGCGTGCCTGTGGACAACCCCCCGCTTGTCCCCGGCAGCCGCTAGCGTGCTGGCATGGCCAAGGCTGCGAAGACGACGTACCGCTGTACCGAGTGCGGCTGGACCACCCTGAAGTGGGTGGGCCGCTGCGGCGAGTGCCAGGCGTGGGGCACGGTCGACGAGGTCGGGGCGGCCGCGCCGGGCGGAATCGCCCCCGCGAAGGTCAGCTCACCGGCCCGGCCCATCGCCGAGATCGACGTCGAGGCCGCCCACGCGGTCCCCTCCGGCCTGGACGAGCTGGACCGGGTGCTGGGCGGCGGTGTGGTCCCCGGCGGCGTGCTGCTGCTGGCCGGCGAGCCCGGCGTGGGCAAGTCCACCCTGCTGCTGGAGGTCGCGGCGCTGTGCGCCGACAGCGCGCCGGTGCTCTACGTCACCGGCGAGGAGTCCGCCGGCCAGGTCCGGTTGCGGGCCGAACGGCTGGGCGCACTCGCGCCGAAGCTGTACCTCGCCGCCGAGACCTCCATCGCGTCGCTGGTCAGCCATGTCGACGAGGTCGCCCCCAAGCTGCTGATCGTCGATTCGGTGCAGACCATGAGCGCGCCCGAGGTCTCGGGTGTCCCCGGCGGCGTCACCCAGGTGCGCGAGGTCGCCGGCGCCCTCATCCGGCTGGCCAAGGAGCGGGGCATCGCCACCGTGCTGGTCGGCCACGTCACCAAGGACGGCTCCATCGCCGGTCCGCGCATGCTGGAGCACCTGGTCGACGTCGTGCTCCAGTTCGAGGGCGACCGGCACTCGCGGCTGCGCATGCTGCGCGCGGTGAAGAACCGCTACGGCCCCACCGACGAGATCGGCTGCTTCGAGCTCACCGACTCCGGCATCATCGGGCTGCCCGACCCCAGCGGGCTGTTCCTCACCCGCCGCAACGAACCCGTGCCCGGCACCTGCGTGACCGTCACCGTCGAGGGGCGCCGCCCGCTGATCGCTGAGGTGCAGGCGCTGGTGGCGCCCACCGCCCTGCCGCAGCCCCGGCGCGCCACCTCCGGCCTCGACAACGCCCGCGTCGCCATGCTCATGGCGGTGCTGGAGCGCCGCGCCAACCTGCGGATCGGGGCCTCCGACGTCTACGCCTCCACGGTCGGCGGGGTCCGGCTGCACGAACCGTCGGTGGACCTCGCGCTCGCGCTGGCGCTGGCCAGCTCGAACGCCGACCTCGCCCTGCCCCGCGGGTTGGTGGCCATCGGCGAGGTCGGCCTCGCCGGCGACGTCCGCGCCGTGAGCGGGGTGCAGCGGCGGCTGTCCGAGGCGCAGCGGCTCGGCTTCACCACCGCCATCGTCCCCGAGTACAGCGAGGAGCCGGTCGAGGGCATCGAGACCATCGGGGTGGCCGACCTGGGCGAGGCCCTGTCTCTTATACACATCTCCGAGCCCACGAGACCTC
>NZ_QEIO01000112.1 GCF_003336425.1 Marinitenerispora sediminis
CCCGGCCGCCTCCGGGGAGGGTCCGGTAGTCGACGGTGACGCCGTCGGCCCAGGAGTCGGCGTCGTAGTCCTGCGGGAAGGTGGAGCGGCCGAGGACGCGGCGGTCGAGGGCACCCCCCGACGGGATCGCCCGAGGAAGCCCCGGACCCGAGGCGCGGACTCGCCCGGGAGCGGAGACGGAAAGCGGCCTCCGGCACTCGGCCGGACCGGCTGGGCCGTGCGGCCGCCGGCGCGCGACGCCGTCTCCGCGCGGCTCCGGGGGGCCGGGATGCCGCCGCATGGCCGCCGGCCGGCCTCGCGGCCCGGCGCGCAGCCAGGAGGAGCGCCCGGTCGCCGACGCCGACCGGGCCGCCCGGCCGGCGTCCACCCGCGGCGCTGCGGGAGCGCACCGCTGAGAGCCCGCCGCTCGGCGCCGCCGGAGCGGCCGCGGCGCGGCCGGGACAGCCGGCCGCCGGCACCGCGGGCGTTCCCCGCGGAAGCGGCTGTGATCGGCTGGCGGAGGGGCACGTACGCGCGGGGCGCGGCCCCGGAGCGACTGGCCGCCGCCGGAGGCGCCATGCGCGGGGAGGGAGCCGGGCACTGTCGCCGCGCCCGCCCCGCCAGTCCGACGGCTGCCGCCGATGGGGCACGAGCGCTCTGGACGTCGCGGCACCAGCCGTACCCGGGACCGCCGTGCCGCGCGCACCACCGGGAAGCCGCGGATACGTACCGCGCCAGCGGATTCCGCCACTGAACGCCGCGGTCCGGCGCGAGCGGCGGGCCGGCGTCCCCCCCGAGCCGCCGTTGACTGCCGCCGGCCCCGACCAGCCCACCGGTCTCCCGCCAACGGACCGGGCGGGCTCCCCGCGGAGCCCGCTGGCGGACGCGGCACCCCGCACGTCCGTCGCGCTGCCGGATCCGGCCGGGCCGGACGGGACGTGCGGAGTCGTCCCCCGGCGCGGGATCATGCCATCGTCTGACATGGCGGTGCGCGCGACCGTGCCGCCGCAGTCCCGTCCCGCACCGCACCGCGACGAGAGAACCAGCGAGACCATGTCCTCCTCCGTGGATCCCCAGAGCCCCTCCCCCCAGTTACCGTCCGGCTTCAGTCCGCTCACGCCGGACGATCCGCGCGTCATCGGCCCCTTCCGGATCGTCGGGCGCGTCGGCGCCGGCGGCATGGGAGCCGTCTTCGGCGCCCTCGACGACGCCGGCCGGCAGGTCGCCGTCAAGGTGATCCATCCGCGGCACGCCGCCGACGCCGAGTACCGGCGCCAGTTCGCCCGCGAGGCCGACCTCGTCCGCCGGGTCGACGCCGAGTGCGCTCCGGCGTTCCTCGGCGCGGACCCCGCGGCCGAGCAGCCCTGGCTGGCCACCGAGTTCGTGCGCGGCCAGACCCTCAAGGAGCACGTGGCCGAGGACGGGCCGCTCACCGGCGCCGCCCTGCTGTCGTTCGCGGCCGGTACCGCCGAGGCGCTCGCCGCCATCCACGCCGCCGGGGTGCTGCACCGCGACATCAAACCCGGCAACGTCATGCTGTCGGCCGAGGGCCCGCGCGTGCTTGACTTCGGCATCGCCCGGGCCGCGGGCGACGACGAGGCGGAGCACGCCGTGTACGGCACACCCGGGTGGATCGCGCCGGAGCGGCTCGACGGTGCGGCGGCCACTCCGCGGTCCGACGTGTTCGCGTGGGGCGGTCTGGTGGTCTACGCCGCGACTGGGCGTGCGCCGTTCGGCAGCGGTGAGGCGCGCACGCTGCTCGCCCGCAGCCGCGAAGGGACCCCCGACCTCGACGGCGTGCCCGACGAGCTGCGGCCGCTCGTCGCACGTGCCCTGGACCCCGATCCGGCGAACCGGCCGGAGGCGGCCGAGGTACTGGACGCCGTCCTCGACCTCGCCGGCGTCGAACCGGCGGAGGCCGGCGCCGACCAGAGGTCCCGGCTGCGCGCCCTCCTGCGGGCGAGCTGGCTCGGCTTCGGGACCGTCGGGCGCGGCGCGGGCCCGTGGATCGCCGTCATCGCGCTGGGCGCCGCGGCGGTGCCCAACGCCGGGGCGGTCGCCGGCGCGGGAGCCGCCGGCGGCCTCGCCGCCGGAGGAGCGGCCGGTGCCGCGGGAGGAGCGGCCGGTGCCGCGGGAGGAGCGGCCGGTGCCGCGGGAGGAGCGGCCGGTGGAGCCGCGGCCGGCGGGGCATCGGCCGCGGCGGCGACGGGCACCATCGCGGGGATGAGCAAGGCCACCGCGCTCATCGTCGCCGGTGCCACCGCCACCGCCGTCGTCACGGGCGGCTGGATCGGCGGCCGCGTCTACGCCGGCGAGCCGATCCTGCCGTTCGGCGCGGCCGCCGAGGAGACCCCCGCCCCGCGCGACGGCACGCCCGTGGAGTTCCGCGGCCTGACCATGTGGCTGCCGGACGGGTGGCAGGCGGAGCGGATCGAGGACGAGTTCGGGCCGCTGTCAGCCCCTGATCCCCGCGTCACCGAGGAGTGGCTGGTGCTCTACCCCGGTGGCCAGGAGGGCTGCGCCGACGTCGACTGGATGTGGGCCGACACCAACGTGCCCTCCTGCGAGCACGTCCGGGTGTTCGGCCCCGGCGGCATCGCCTTCGGCGGTCCCGGCTACGGCCCGATCACCGCGGAGGAGGATCCCGCCCCCCAGTTCATCCCGGCCAGCGAGGTGCCGGGGTGCCCCGAGGGCCGGAGCGTCTACACCGAGGACGACCCCCGCCACGGGGCCGAAGTGGCCGAGACCCGTCCCGTCGGTGACCAGCAGGCCGCCTACCGCGAGGTGACGGTGCCCTGCAGCCAGTGGGAGGATCCGACCGACTGGAGCAGCCCCGTCAACACCCGGTACTACGACCAGCGGTGGTGGCTGCTCCCCGACTCCGAGATCTTCATCCTGGACGGCTACGGCATCGAGGCCCTGGACGGCATCCTCGCCGACGCCGAGGTGCGGCGGGCCGAGCGTCCCGCGACCCAGCCGGTGCGGTTCCGCAACCTGACCTTCGAGGTCCCGGGCGAGTGGGAGGTCGTGCGCAACGAGGGCGAATTCCAGCCCCTGGACCAGGCGGCCGCCAGCGACGACTGGCTGCTCATCGCGACCGACCCCGGCCGCCCGTGCTCGGCGGCCGAGTCGTGGAACAGCCACCACGGCTGCCCGAGCATCATGCTGTTCGGCCCGGGGGGCATCTCGACCGGCTACGCGATGAGCGCCGTCAACGAGAGCCGGCCCTACCATCCGGCCGCCGAGCCCTACACCTGCGACCCCTCCTACGACACCTCCGCGCCCGAGCCCGCGGAGTCGCTCACTCCCCAGGAGGCCGGGCTCGCCGACGTCGGCGACCGCCGGGCGTTCTACCGCGTGTGGTACGTGGGCTGCACCGACGCGCCCGGCGACCGCGTCAGCACCGACGGGCCGACCGTGTTCTACGAGCAGCGCTACTGGCTGCTCCCGGAGTCGCAGATCCTCGTCGTGGACAACCACCGGACCGAGGGCCTCGCCGGCATGCTCGCCGCGGGCGAGGTGACCGCCTAGCGCGGCCGGGCCTGATCCGCCCCGCGGGCGGCGCGGTCGCGCGCCGCCCGCGCCGGGCCCGCCCCCACGCGCGAACCCACAGGTCTCCGGCACCGGGCGGCGGCCGGCGGAGCGCGGTAGGGGTCGGCCGCCCCGATAAACTCGGTGCCATGGCAGCGACCAAGACCTTCCTGACGGGCATCCAGACCTCAGGCGAGCCGCACATCGGCAACTACGTGGGAGCGATCAAGCCGGCCCTCGCGGCGGCGGAGTCCTCCGACACCCTGTACTTCCTCGCCGACTACCACTCGCTGAACACCGTCAAGGACCCGGACCGGCTCCGGCACAACATCCGGTCGGTCGCCGCCACCTGGCTGGCCTGCGGGCTCGACCCCGACCGCACCGTCATCTACCGGCAGTCCAGCGTGCCCGAGGTGTTCGAGCTCTCGGTCATCCTGTCCAGCGTCACCGGCAAGGGCCTGATGAACCGGGCGCACGCCTACAAGGCGGCACGCGACCGCAACGCCGAGGCGGGCAGCGCCGACCTCGACGCCGGCGTCAACATGGGGCTGTTCAACTACCCGCTCCTCATGGCCGCCGACATCCTCGTCATGGAGACCGACTACGTCCCGGTCGGCCGCGACCAGGCCCAGCACCTGGAGTACGCGGCCGATATCGCGGGCTCGTTCAACCACCTCTACGGCGCGTCCTACAGCTTCCCGATCCCGCAGGGCGTCTACAACGAGGGCGACGCCGCGGTCCTGCCGGGCACCGACGGCCGCAAGATGAGCAAGTCCTACGACAACACCATCCCGCTGTTCCTGCCCGAGAACCGGCTCCGGAAGCTGGTGCGGCGCATCCCCACCGACAGCACCCCGGTCGAGGAGCCGAAGAACCCCGACTCCTCGGTGGTGTTCCAGCTGCTCACCCACTTCGAGGAGCCCGCCCGGCTCGCCGAGACCCGTAAGCGCCTGGAGGCCGGCGGCATGGGCTGGGGCGAGCTGAAGGACCAGCTGTTCGAGGCGATCAACACCGAGGTCGCCCCCATGCGGGTCCGCTACGAGCGGCTCATGGAGCCGGACTCCGAGCTCGACGGGATCCTCGCGGCCGGCGCCGTCCGGGCGCGCGAGCGCAGCCGCCGGGTCCTCGCGAAGGTCCGCCGGGCCGTCGGCATCGACTGAGCCCCCGGCACCCGGGCCGCGCGACCGCCGTCCGGCGGCCGGCGCGGCCCGGACCCTCATTCAGGCCACCACCGGTTCGCCCTCCAGGGCGACCCCCGCGGCCCGCAGCTCCGCCAGGGCCGGGGCCACCGTCGCCGGGGAGACGCCCGCCGTCAGGTCGAGCAGGATCCGGGTCGCGAACCCCGCCCGCGCCGCGTCCAGCGCGGTCGCCCGCACGCAGTGGTCCGTCGCGATGCCGACGACGTCCACCTCCGCAACCCCGCGCTCGCGCAGCCAGGACTCCAGCGTGCTGCCGTCCTCGGCCGTTCCCTCGAACCCGCTGTAGGCGGCGGAGTACGCGCCCTTGCTGAACACCGCGGCCACCTCGGACGTGTCCAGCCCGGGGTGGAACTCGGCGCCCGGCGTCCCCGCGACGCAGTGCGGCGGCCACGAGTCCACGAAGTCCGGGGTGGCCGAGAAGTGCCCGCCCGGATCGACGTGGTGGTCGCGGGTCGCCACCACGTGGGCGTAGTCGCCGCGGTGCGCGGCGATCAGCTCCGAGACCGCCTCGGCGACCCGGGCTCCGCCGGCCACCGCCAGGCTGCCGCCCTCGCAGAAGTCGTTCTGCACGTCGACCACGATCAGCGCTCGCACCGTGCTCTCCTCTCGGTCACGTTCTTCCCCGCCGGGAAGGGGCCGGTCCGCTCCCCGCTACGGAGAAGTCCTGCTCGTCGCGGGCCGGACGTGCTGTTCGGTCCCGGCCACGCAGGGGTCTGGTTCGCTTTCGGCCACGCAGATGTGCTGTTCGTTCCCAGCCACGCAGGCGGTTCCCCTCACCCCTGGTCGAACAGGGTCGGGATCGCGGGCTCGCCGCGCGACATCTGCTGCGCGGTGATCGGCAGCTCGGCCAGCGCCATGCGGTGGCGGTCGCGGGCGGCCTCCAGCGGCTCCCGTCCCACGATCTCGCCGGCGGCCACCAGCCGGTGCAGCAGCGGGCGCTCGTGCGGGGCCGGCTCCGGCTCCCGGTCGTACACCAGCTCCGCGGTCGCCGTGCCCTGGTCGGCCAGCCGGCGGGTGCTCCACTTGCGGCCGCCCTTGCTCGGCTTGCCGACGGAGCGCTTGGCGACCGGCGACAGCGGCACGTCCGGGCCCGCACCGTGCGCCCGCGCCACCAGCTTGTACACCAGCGACGCCGTGGGCGCCCCCGAGCCGGTGACCAGCGCGGTGCCCACCCCGTACCCGTCCACCGGCGCGATCGCCAGCGCCTGGATCGCGTGCTCGTCGAGGTCGCCGGTGACGACGATACGGGTGTCGTGCGCCCCGTTCTCGTCCAGCAGCTTGCGCACCTCCCCGGCGAGCACGGACAGGTCGCCTGAGTCGATACGCACCCCGCCCAGCCGGTCGCCGGCGAGCTCGATCCCGGTGCGCACGGCCCGCACCACGTCGTAGGTGTCAACGAGCAGCGTGGTGCCGGGGCCGAGGGCCGCCAGCTGCGCCGCGAAGGCGTGCCGCTCGCTGTCGTGCAGCAGCACGAACGCGTGGGCGCTGGTACCCGCGGTGGGGATAGAGTAGGCGCGCCCGGCCGCCAGGTTGGAGGTGGTGTCGAAGCCCGCCACGTAGGCCGCGCGTGCGGCGGCCACCGCGGCCATCTCGTGGGTGCGGCGCGACCCCATCTCGATCAGCGGGCGGCCCGCCGCCGCCGTGACCATGCGGGAGGCCGCCGAGGCGATGGCGCAGTCGTGGTTGTAGATGGAGAGCGCCACCGTCTCCAGCAGCACGGCCTCGGCGAAGCTGGCCTCCACGACCAGGATGGGGGAGCCCGGGAAGTAGCAGTCGCCCTCGCCGTAGCCCCACACGTCACCGGAGAACCGGTAGCCGGCGAGCCATTCCAGGGTGGGGTCGTCCACGATCCCCGCGTCGGCGAGGTAGTCCAGCGTTCCGGTGTCGAACCGGAACCGCTCCAGCGCGTCCAGGAAGCGCCCGGTCCCGGCGACGACGCCGTAGCGGCGCGCCTCCGGCAACCGCCGCGCGAACATCTCGAACACCGTTCGCCGGTGCGCGGCACCGCTGCGCAGCGCTCCCTGCAACATCGTCAGCTCGTACCGGTCGGTGAGCAGCGCGCTGCTCCAGGGGTCGGTCATGGGATCCAAGCCTAGTTTGTGTCTATCAGGAACAAAATCCCGGCCTCCTCTCGGGAACTCACCAGCACCGTCGGGAGGGATGGAACAATACGAACTACGAGGACGAGAAAGCGTCGAGGAAAAGCCGCGTGTGACGAAACGCGCGGCAGGCCCCCATTCGTTGGACCGGACACACGCGGCGCCGGTGGAGGGGCGTCACGGGGGCCATCGAACGGGGAAGGTGATGTATCCATGACGACCGCGCCGGTCGAACTCGAACGGCCGGACACCGAGGAGCACGTGCGGCCCGATCTCCCCTGGGTGACGATCGTCTGGAACGACCCGATCAACCTGATGTCGTACGTGACCTACGTCTTCCAGACCGTGTTCGGCTACTCCAAGCGCAAGGCCCACAAGCTCATGCTGGACGTGCACCACAAGGGCAGGGCCGTGGTATCCAGCGGGTCCCGTGAGGAGATGGAGCGCGACGTCGCCACCCTCCACGAGTACGGGCTGTGGGCGACGCTCCAGCAGGACAAGTGACCGGCGCCGCCGCGCCGCCCACGCGGACGGAACCGGCACCGACGACGATGGACGAAGGCAGATGACCAGCGGATTCCGGAGCGCTCCCCACGGCGGGGTGAGCATCGACCTCGACCGCGACGAGACCGCCGTGCTGCGGTCGATGGCCAACCTCGTGCTGGAGCTCGTGGAGCCGCCCCCGCCGCAGGACGAGTTCGCCGAGATGGTGGGCATCGGCAGCAGCAGCGAGAAGCCGACCGACCCGGTCCTGGTGCGGCTGTTCCCGGACGCCTACTCCGGTGACGCGGAGTCGGCCGGCGACTTCCGCCGCTACACCGAGGACGGGCTGCGCCGGCACAAGCGTGAGAACGCCAACGCCATGCTGGCGGCGCTGCCCGAGGCGGCCGGCCGGGTCGTCCTCGGACCGGTCGAGGCGCACGCCTGGATGAAGTCGCTGAACGACATCCGCCTCGCGCTGGGCACCCGGCTCGGTGTCGAGGAGGAGAGCTACCAGGCGCACCTGCGGGGCGAGCGGCGGGCGGACGGGGACGACGCGGCCAACACCGCGGCCATGCACATCTACGACTGGCTGGGCGGTCTGCAGGAGACCCTCGTGCACGCGCTCATGCGTTAGCCGGCCGCGCGGACCATCCGCGGGCGGGCGTGCGCGCCCGGAGGCCGGCCGCTGGGCGGCCTCCGGGCGGCGGACCAGCTCAGAGCGTGTTGTTCGCCAGCGCGAGCAGCCGTGCCTCGCTGCCGTTGAAGACGTTGCGGTCGACCCCGCCGCCGATGCCCGGTACCGAGCCGGAGTCGGTGTACTGCCAGAAGGTGTAGACGCCGAACCCCGCCGGCATCGTCGGACTGGCGGCTGTGGTCCAGCTCGCCACCCACAGCGGGTTGGTCGCGGCGAAGGCGCTGCTGCCGCCCGCGCAGTCGTTCCACCAGCCGCGGCTGGTGTAGATCACCACGTCGCGGCCGGTGCGGGCGCGGTAGGTGTTGCTGAAGTCCCGCGTCCAGGCGACGATCTGCGCGGGGCTCATCCCGTAGCAGTGCGGCTGGCCGGCCGTGTCCTCCATGTCCAGCGCGCCGGGCAGCGTCCGGCCGTCGGCCGACCACGCGCCGCCGTTGCGGGCGAAGTAGTCGGCCTGGCTCGCGCCGCTCGACCGGTTCGGCTCGGCGAAGTGGTAGGCGCCGCGGATGATGCCCGCGTTGTAGGCGTTGACGTAGTTGGCGTTGAAGTTCGGGTCGCGGAAGTTCGTGCGCTGGGTCGCCTTGATGTAGGCGAAGCGCACCCCGGAAGCGGCGACGGCCGACCAGTTGATGCTGCCCTGCCAGTGCGAGACGTCGATTCCGGGGACGCCGCCTGGCGCGGCGCGTGCGGCGAGGTCGGGGTCGGAGGACTTCTGGGCGTGCAGGGCCATCTGGCGGGCGTCGGCCGGCTGGGTGCGTTCGGCGGGGTCGGCGAGCGCGGGGGCGGGGGCGAGCGCGGTGACGGCGGCCAGGGTGACGGCCGCGAGCCGCGCCAGCGGTCTCGGTCTCATGGACACGGTGGTGCTCCTTGCGGGGTGGGCGGGGGAGCCCGCAACGGGTGCACGCACGGCCGTCCCGGTGGCCACGCTGGGTGATCGGGTCCTGATCGTCCGTACGCAAGGACATTGCACACGTGACAGAAACCGGGCGGCAATAGGTCCAGAGGCCCATTGAGGCCCGGGACCGGGCGGGCCCCGGAGCGCCACGTGCGCTTTCCCGCCGGGCATGGCCCCAAGCGGCCAGCGCGGACCCCGAATCCTCGGGGCGGGAGGGCGCCGGCCCACCGGGCGGGCCGGTCTCCTACCCAGCCAGTGGGTATGGAACGTTCCTCGGCTAGGCTGAAGGGCATGCTGAGGATTGATCGCTCGATCTACGACGAGATCGTGGCGCACGCCCGCCGCGACCACCCCGACGAGGCGTGCGGCGTCGTCGCCGGCCCGGCCGGTTCCGATCGGCCCGTCCGGTTCGTCGAGATGGTCAACGCCGAACGCTCGCCGACCTTCTACCGCTTCGACTCCCTGGAGCAGCTCAAGGTCTGGCGGGAGATGGAAGCCCGCGACGAGGAACCCGTCGTGATCTACCACTCCCACACCGCGACCGAGGCCTACCCCTCCCGCACCGACGTCTCCTACGCGTCCGAGCCGAACGCCCACTACGTCCTGGTGTCCACCCGGGAGCCGGACACCGTGGAGTTCCGCTCCTACCGGATCGTGGACGGCGCGGTCACGGAGGAGCCCGTCGAGATCACCGGAACCGCCGACCCCGCCTGACCGGCGGACCGACCGCCCCGGAACCGCCGGCCGGTTCCGGAATCAGGGCGCGGCCGGCCACGTTGCACACCTACGCGACGGGTCCGCGACGCGGAGCGACCGCGCGCGGCCCGACGACACCCACGACGCACCAGAGCGCTACGGAGAACCCACTCATGGCCATCGAGGTCAGCATCCCGACCATCCTGCGCAACCTCACGGACGGAGCCAAGACCGTCGAGGGCGAAGGCGGCACCATCGGCGAACTCGTCACCGACCTCGACAAGCGCCACCCCGGCATCGGCGAGCGCCTCGTCGAGGGCGGCGCGCTGCGCCGGTTCGTCAACGTCTACCTCAACGACGAGGACGTCCGGTTCATCGGAGGCATCGACGCGCCGCTGGCCGACGGCGACACCGTCACGATCCTGCCGGCCGTCGCCGGCGGCATGCGCTAGCCGCCATGCGGTTCGATTCGCTCCTCGACTCCCTCGGCAGGACCCCGCTCGTGGGTCTGCCGAGGCTGTCGCCCTCACCCGAAGTCCGGCTCTGGGCCAAGCTGGAGGACCGCAACCCCACCGGCTCGATCAAGGACCGCGCCGCGTGGTACATGGTCGAGCAGGCGGAGAAGGACGGCCGGCTCGCCCCGGGCCGCACCATCCTGGAACCCACGTCCGGCAACACCGGCATCTCGCTGGCCATGGTCGCCCGGCTCCGCGGCTACCGCATCGTCTGCGTCATGCCGGAGAACACCTCGGCCGAGCGCACCCAGCTGCTCCGCATGTGGGGCGCCCGGATCCACTACTCCCCGGCCGAGGGCGGATCCAACGAGGCCGTGCGGGTCGCCAAGCGCATGGCCGAGGAGAACCCGGACTGGGTGATGCTCTACCAGTACGGCAACCCGGCCAACGCCCGGGCCCACTACGAGACCACCGGGCCCGAACTCCTCGCCGACCTGCCCGAGATCACGCACTTCGTCGCTGGGCTCGGCACCACCGGCACCCTGATGGGCGTCGGACGCTACCTGCGCGAGCAGCGGCCCGGCGTCCAGATCGTCGCCGCGGAGCCCCGTTACGGCGAACTCGTCTACGGGCTGCGCAACCTCGACGAGGGGTTCGTCCCGGAGCTCTACGACGAGAGCGTCCTGACGACCCGCTTCTCGGTACCGGCCGAGGCCGCGCTGCGCCGCACTCGCGAACTGCTGGACCAGGAGGGCATCTTCGCCGGGATCTCCACCGGCGGCACCCTGCACGCGGCCCTTGGCGTGGCGGCGCGCGCCGTGCGGGCGGGCGAACGCGCCGACATCGCGTTCGTCGTCGCCGACGGCGGGTGGAAGTACCTCTCCACCGGAGCCTACGAGGGCACCCTGGAGGAGGCCGAGGCGCGCCTCGACGGCCAGCTCTGGGCCTGACCCGCTCTCCCCGCCGGCCTGCGGAGCCCGGGCCGCCCCGGGCTCCGCAGGCCGGCGGTGCCCAAGCACCGCGTCAGGGCCGCCGCCCAACTGCCGCGCCCGGCCGGTGCTCCGCCGCTCGCCGGAGCCCGGCGCCGCCGGCGGGAAGCGGTCCCGTCCGAGAGCGAGCCCGCCGCTGCCCACCGTGCTCGGATCCACTCGGGACGGTCCTGGGGCAGCCGTGCTCCAGGACCGTCCCGGCGGTCCGGCGGAACTCAGCGGCGCGTGGCCACGAGGCGCCGGTGCCGTGCCGGAGCGGCGAGCCGACGGTGCGGGCGGCCGCGGACGCACGTCGGGGCGCCGGTAGGCCGCCGACCGGCGCGACGTGCCCACCGGCCGTGCGCGGCGCCGGGTGCGGGCGGTCGCCCGCGGACGGCGATCACGTCGACCGCGCCCAGCGTGGTCAGCGGTGGCGGCAGCGGACCGTGACGCCGGTCCGAGGCCGAACGCCCAGCCTTCGCCGGGCACGCCGCAGGCCCCGTGCGCCGCCGGTGCACCGGAGACGTCCACCGGCGAGGTGGCGACCCGGCCCCGGCCGATTCCGGAACGGCCACCGCCTCGCCGGGAGCGGGCGCCGGCAAGGGGACCCTGCCCGTCCCCGCCGGCGGTGCGGTTAGGTTCAATGTCGGAATGAGTCGTTTCGAAGCCGCGACCGCGGTGACCAAGCGCGACGGCGGGCCGGACGGCGGGAGCGGCGGATACAGCGCCGAACTCGATCCCGGCTACCTCATCGGCAGCGCCCTCAACGGCGGCTACCTCATGGCGGTCCTCCAGCGCGCCGCCCTCGCCGAGTCCGCGCACCCCCACCCCGTCTCCTCCTCCTTCCACTTCCTGCGCCCCGGCACCGCCGGCCCCGCCGACGCTGAGGTCACCGTGCTGAAGGCCGGGCGGACCGTCACGGCCAGCCAGGTCCTGCTCCGCCAGAACGGCCGGCCGCTCGTCACCGGCCTCCTCACCTCCGCGGCCCTCGACCCGGCCGCCGACCCCGAGTACGGGGTCCCGGCCCCGGACGTGCCGCCCATCGAGAACTGCCGGCCGTTCGACCCGCGGCAGAGCCGCGACGTGATCGGCGGCTTCACGGACCGGGTCGAACTGCGCTTCGCCGCCGACAGCTTCGCCGCCCTGAGCGCGAGCCTCCTGCCCGGCGAAGCGGCGACCGACCGCCCCGCGCCGGCGGGGCGCGTCGAGCTCCTCGGCCACGTCGCTCCCGCGGCGACCGACGGCGGGGCGCCCGCCGACCCCGTCGCGTTCCTGCCGCTCGCGGTGGACGCCCTCCCGCCCATCGTCTCCGTCCTGCGCCCCTGGCAGTGGGCCCCGACCGTCGAGCTCACCTGGCACCTGCGCGCCGTTCCGCACCCCGGGCCCCTCGCCTTCCGCTCGCGGACCGACCTCGTCAGCGACGGCTGGTTCGACGAGACCGTCGACCTGTGGGACGTCAAGGGCCGGCTCGTCGCGCAGAGCCGCCAGCTCGCCCGGGTCGGGCGCTGAGCGGCCCGCGACCCGCCGCACCTGCGGTTTGACGAGGCCGGACCCGGTGAGGGGTAACGTGTGACGGCGTCACATGTGATTCACACCGCCTGAGACGCGGACCACATTCGATACCGCCTGACCAGCCATTGGGGTAGACCCGTAACACGGAGACGGCCCTCCCGTAACATGCGGGGCCCTCCGCGGAGGCATCTCACCGAAAAGGCATTACGACGTGCGACTCACGATCATCGGCTCCTCCGGGAGCTTCCCCGGTCCGGCCAGTCCCGCCTCGTGCTACCTCGTGGAGGTCGACGGGTTCCGGCTGCTCCTGGATCTGGGGAACGGCGCGCTCGGCGCGCTGCAGCGCTACACCGACATCTACGGTATCGACGCGGTCTACCTCAGCCACCTGCACGCCGACCACTGCTTCGACCTGTGCTCCTACTGGGTGGCCCGCACCTACCCGGTCACCGGCCGCAAGCCGCGCATCCCGGTGTACGCCCCGCACGGGGTCGCCGACCGCATGGCCGAGGCGTACGGGCTGGACCCGGACCCCGGCATGCGCGAGACGTTCGACTTCCACGAACTGACGCCCGGCCGGCACTGGATCGGCCCGTTCGCCACCAGGGTCGAGCGCGTCAACCACCCCGTCGAGGCGTTCGGCATCCGCCTGGAGCACGGCGGCGCCGCGCTCACCTACTCGGGGGACACCGGGCCCTGCGACGAACTCGTCCGCCTCGCCCGCGACACCGACCTGTTCCTGTGCGAGTCGTCCTTCCACGACCACCAGGAGCACCCCAAGGACATGCACCTCACCGGCAGCGAGGCCGGCGAGCACGCCAGCCGCGCCGGCGCGCGCCGCCTCGTCCTCACCCACCTGGTGCCGTGGAACGACGACGAGCGGTCACTGGCCGAGGCCCGCGGCACGTTCAGCGGCCCCGTCGAACTCGCGCGACCCGGCACCGTCTACGAGATCTCCGGATCCGGGGCGCGCGGCGCCCAGCGCGCCGCGGTGTCCTGACCACGGCTGGGCGGCGGTTCAGCCGTCGCTGCTCCCCAGCAGGTCCCGCGCCGTCGCCACCGACACGTCCAGCAGGTCCTCGTCGCTGATCCGCTCCGCGTTGCTGGTGCTCGTCACCTGCAGCCCCGGAAGGTGCAGCGAGACCCCGGAGAAGACGCCGCCGCGCCGCCACTGCGCGATGCCGCCCAGCTCCGCCACCTCGGCGGTGGTGAAGAAGTCCGGGTTCGCCGCCACCGAGGCCGGGACATGGCCGGGGTACTCCACCCGGCTGCCGGCCGGCGCGTAGGTCACCATGATGACCTCGCTCCAGTCGTCCCGGCTGAAACCCGCCCACGAGCACTCCAGGCGCACGTCGGTCCGGACCTCCTCGAAGTCGGGTTCGGAGAGCCGGTCCGCGAACGCCGCCATGTGCTCGGTGAGGCCGGTCTCGGCGCAGGACTCCGGGAGCGCGAGCGGTTCGACCGGCTCGGTGCTCGCCCCACCGCTCGGGGTCGGCACCGGCCGCGCGTCGACCTCGGACGGCGGCGGCGACTGCGGAGCGGAGGCGGGCCCCTCGGCCTCGGCGGGTTCGGCCGCGGGGGAGCAGGCGGCCAGCAGCGGTATCACCACGGCGGTCGCGCCGGTGGTCAGCGTACGGGTCCACCGCGCTCGTCCACCCGAGAGCCGGCGGACGACGCCGGGGAGCAGGGGGCTGACGGACAGGGCGGTTCTCGGGGCCAGGCTCATGGTGTGGGACCTTCAGCATCCGCGGGGCCGGGGGGTGCCCCCGCCCGAGAGCATGCGCAGGCGGTGGCGGCAACCATGTTGTCATCTCCCGGGGGTGGGGTCGCAGCCTGAGTGGCGGGAACGGTGGGGCGGCCTGAGTGGCGGGAACGGTGGGGCAGCCTGAGTGGCGTGAGCGCGGGGACCCCGGCTGGAAGAGGACGGCCCACCCGGTCCTCCTCGGCGCGCGGGGACGCCGGCGTCGCTACGCGGCTCAGGGCAGGTCGCCCGCCGCCGCGATCGCGATGCCGACGAGCTCGTCCTGACCCAGGTCCATCCCCACCGCGTTGGCGGTCACACTCACACCGGGCAGGTACAGCACCGCGCTGCGTCCGACCGACCCCAGATCCACGTACTGCAGCTTCCCGCCGAGGTCGGCGGCCTCCGGCGCGCGGTACACGCCCATCTGGCCTTCGGCCTCCGGATCGGCGCCTTCCGGGTCGGCGAACGTCGCACCGCTCTGGAACTGCACGAACAGGTGCGGCCCGGAGTCCGCCGCGCCCCACTGGCAGGACAGCACGGCGGATGTCGCCGTCTCGTCGAACGGCAGCCCCTCGACGTGCGGCGCGACCGCCGCCTCGGCGGCCCCTCCGGCGCACGTGCGGGGAAGCCCGGCGTCGGCCGGATCCGCCGACGCCGTCCCGCCCGCCGGCGACGGCTCCGCCGAGGCGGACGGCCGCGGGGCGGCCACCTGCTCCGCCTCCCCGGCGGCGTCGGCGCCGCAGCCCGCCGCCAGGGCGGTCAGCAGGACCAGCGGGCCGATGAGCGGCGTCCGGCGGTGGTCGCGGGGCATGGACGTCCGCACGTCTGAAGTCATGGCGGGACCCTTCGAGTCCGGGGATCGGAGTGCTCCGGCGGCCGGCCGGCGGGCGACGGCGGGGAGTCGCGCCCCCATGGTGGCACCCCCGGAGTCCGGGCGCCCCCGGGCCCGGCGGGTAGCGCGTCCGGCGTCCGGACGCCCCTGCCCGGCGCCACCGATAGGCTCGCTACATGGCTCGACCCGACGGACGCGCTCCGAACGAACTCCGGCCCGTGACCATCAGCCGCAACTGGCTCCGGCACGCCGAAGGCTCCGCCCTCGTCGAATTCGGCGACACCCGCGTGCTGTGCGCGGCGTCCGTCGAGGACGGGGTTCCGCGCTGGCGGCGCGGCACCGGCGAGGGCTGGGTGACCGCCGAGTACGCGATGCTGCCCCGGGCGACCGACACCCGAGGCGCCCGCGAGTCCGTCAAGGGCAAGATCGGCGGGCGCACGCACGAGATCTCGCGGCTGGTCGGGCGCTCCCTGCGCGCCGTGGTCGACTTCAAGGCGATGGGCGAGCACACCATCACCCTCGACTGCGACGTCCTCCAGGCCGACGGCGGCACCCGGACCGCGGCCATCACCGGCGCCTACGTCGCGCTGGTGGACGCGGTGAAGTACCTCCGGCGGCAGCGCAACCTGAAGAAGAACCCGCTGGCCGGGTCGGTCTCGGCGGTGAGTGTGGGCGTGGTGCAGGGGCAGCCCCGGCTGGACCTCAACTACCTGGAGGACTCGGTCGCGGATACGGACATGAACGTGGTCGTCACCGGCGAGGGCAGGTTCATCGAGGTGCAGGGCACCGCGGAGCGCACCCCCTTCGACCGGGGCACCCTCGACAGCCTCCTCGACCTCGCCGTCGGCGGCTGCACCCAGCTCTCCGAGCTGCAGAAGAAGGCCCTGGCGGGGTGAGCGGAGCCATGACCGAGCGCACTGTCGTCCTGGCGACCCGCAACGCGAAGAAGGTCCCGGAGATGCGGGCGATCCTGGCCGATGCCGGCGTGGACGTCGACGTGGTCGGGCTGGACGGCTATCCCGACGCTCCGGAGGTCCCCGAGACCGAGAACACGTTCAGCGGTAACGCGCTGCTCAAGGCGCGGGCCATCGCCCGCCACACCGGGCTTCCGGCGGTCGCCGACGACTCCGGGCTGCGGGTGGACGAGCTGAACGGGATGCCCGGTGTGCTGTCCGCGCGCTGGTCGGGGAGTTTCGGCGACCGCACTGGCGACCGGGACGCCGCCAACCTCCGACTCGTCCTCGACCAGCTCGCCGACACCCCGGCCGAGCGGCGCGGCGCGCAGTTCGTGTGCGCGGCGGCCGTCGCGCTGCCCACCGGTGCCGAGCACGTGGTGGAGGGGGTGCTCGCGGGCCGCCTCATCAGCGCGCCGCTCGGTGCGAACGGCTTCGGGTACGACCCGATCTTCGTGGCCGACGGCGAGACGCGGACCACCGCGGAGCTGTCGGCGGCGGAGAAGAACGCCATCAGCCACCGCGGCATCGCGTTCCGCCGGTTGGCGGAGGTCCTGCGCGACCTGCTGTAGATCGGGAGTCGGGGCCGTGCCCGCGGCCGGAAGGCCGGCGGCGGGCACGGCCCCGGCGTCACCCGCCCTGGACGTACCCCCAGATCTCGTGCGCGCAGAGCACGATGAACAGCAGGCCCGCGACCGCGAGCCCCACGTTGCTGACGATCCCGTTGCGCCACTCCCGCGGAACCCGGTCGCTGTTCAGCAGCCACAGCAGGGTGAGCGCGAGGAACGGCATGAAGAACGCCCCGAGCACGCCGTAGATGATCACGAGCTGGAAGGGGCGGTCGAACAGCAGCAGGAGCATCGGCGGGAAGGTCAGCCAGAGCAGGTAGCCGCGGAACTCCCAGCTGCGCTCGCGCTCCTCGACGGGGCGGTTGACGCGGCCGCGCAGGTGCCCCACGAAGTCGGCGAACATCAGGCTGACGCCGTGCCAGACGCCGAGGATGGACGAGAACGCCGCCGCGAAGAAGCCGATCAGGAACACGACCGAGATGACGCGGCCGAACCGCTCCTCCAGCACGCCGGCGAGGTCCAGCAGGCCGCGGTCGCCCTCGGACAGGGCGATGTTGGTCGCGTACAGCAGTTCGGCGCCGACGATGAGCATGGCGATCACGAAGATGCCGGTCATGCCGTAGGCCACCCGGTTGTCCCAGCGCATCATCCGCATCCAGGTGGCGTCCCGCCAGCCCTTGGCGTTCACCCAGTAGCCGTACGCGGCCATCGTGATGGTCCCGCCGACGCCGCCGATCAGCCCGAGGGTGTAGACGGCGGAGCCCTGCGGCAGCAGCGGGACGAGGCCCTTGACGGTGGCGACGATGTCGGGGGTGACGAACACGGCCAGGCCGACGACGGTGACGAACATCAGGCCGATGAGCACCGTCATCGCCTTCTCGAAGACGGCGTACTGGTTGAACCAGACGAAGACCAGGCCGGCGACGCCGCACAGCATCGCCCACGCCCAGAGCGGGAGGACGGGGAAGAGCGCGGCCAGGGGGAGGGCGCTCGCCGACATCGCGGTGGCGCCGTAGAGGAAGCCCCAGACGACGATGTAGGGGCCGAAGTAGAAGTGCGTCCAGCGGCCCAGGCTGCTCCAGCCGTCGAAGATGGTCCGCTCCGTGGCGAGGTGCCACCGGCCCGTCGCCTCGGCGAGCGCGATCTTCACCAGGCAGCCGACGATGGTCGCCCACAGCAGGGTGTAGCCGAAGCGTTCACCCGCGATGAGGGTGGCCACCATGTCGCCGGCGCCGACCCCGGTCGCCGCCACGACGATGCCGGGTCCGATGAGTTTCCAACTTGCCTTGCGCTGCTCGGTCAGTGCCACAGGCACCCCTTCCCCAACCTCAACCGCAACCTCAAATGGTGCAAAGAAGCGTATTTCCGTCATCACGCCACGCAATGGGTTCGGTCAAGTCGTCGCCTGATTGATATGGCGCAGGTCACGTGGCCGTGTCGGTGGCGGTGCGCGCGGCGCGGCAGCCGGTGCGGCGCCCCGTGCCGCCGCGGTGCCACGCCGAGAGGCGGGCGGGTTCGGGTTGCGCCGGTGGCGGGATGGGGTAATGTTCTCCGAGTCGCCACTGAGCACCCCTCGGGGGTTCGAAGGCGGCACGGCTTCCGCGGAACCGGTTTGGGGCACTGACTCCGGACGGGTAGACTCGAAGCTGCGGATCCAGGAACCGAGCATCCCGAAGGATGAGCGGCTGGAACCGACTCCCCTCGGACGAGACGGACGCATTCGCGGCCGTTTTCCCGAATCCCGTACCAAGTGAACGCCGGAGATTCTCTGCGGCGAGAACATGGTGTCTGTTCAACAGAAACGCGTTCATCGCGGTCCTGGAGAACGGTAGGGTGTAGGAAAGTCTGTTTATCGGAGAAGGAACGCTGAAAACACCGATTTGGTGCGGCGGAACGGACCTGATAAAGTGGGAGCACAACAAAGCGGAAACGCCGCCTCGATAGAAGAGCGGGACCGGTTGGATCTGGTCGGCTTGTATACGGGTTAGCGGTTG
>NZ_QEIO01000113.1 GCF_003336425.1 Marinitenerispora sediminis
GCGTCAGGGTGACCCGGGTGGGCGGGGGCTTGGGGGCGCCGCGCACCGCGACCACCGGGCGGTCCTCCTCGTAGACCGCCGGCAGCTCGGGGAACAGCGACGCGATGTGGGTGTCCGGGCCGACGCTGACCAGCGTCACGTCGAACTCCGGTGCCGGCCCCTGCTCGCCCAGGGCCGCCGCCGACGCGCGCAGCTCCTCGGCGTAGCGCTCGGCCGCGCGGTCCACGTCGTCGCCGTCGGGGCCGTCGCTGGCCGGCATCGGGTGCACCCGCGCGGGGTCAAGCGGGATGTGGTCCAGCAGCGCCGCCCGGGCACCGGTCTCGTTGCGCTCGGGGTGGCCGGCGGGCAGGAACCGCTCGTCGCCCCACCAGATGTCCAGCCGCCGCCAGTCGATCGCGTCCCGGGCCGGGGCCGTGGCCAACTCGGCCAGCACGGCGGTGCCCATGCCGCCGCCGGTGAGCACGATGGACGCCGTCCCCCGCGCCGCCTGGGCGTCCACCAGCCGGGTGACGGCCCGCGCCGCCGTGGCCTTGGCGAGCAGGTCGGCGTCCGGATGCACGACGACGGTCGGCGGGGTCGGCGTCACGCGCCCACCCCCGCTCGGTTGAGCAGGCTCGCCATGTGGGTGGCGGTCTGCTCGTAGATCTCGTCGGCGTCGAGCCGGCGCAGCTCCTCGGCGAGCGCTTCGGAGGCGCGGCGCCGGGGCAGCGCCACCGTCTGGTCGGGCTGGTCCGGCCGGGACAGCGTCGCGACCCGCCCGTCCAGCCGCCGCACCGCGATGTCCCCGGCGCCGGTGATCAGGCGCGCCCCGGTGATCCCGGGGCCGTTGGACTCCTTGCGCTCCACCGGGACGTCCAGCTGGTCCGAGAGCCAGGCGGCCAGCAGGTCGGCACTGGGGTAGTAGGGCTCGGCGGTGACCTCGGCGGCGGTCACCCACGCCGACGGCTGGTCCATGGTGGAGGCCAGCAGCGACCGCCACGGAGTGAGCCGGGTCCAGGTCAGGTCGGTGTCGCCCGGCCGGTAGTGCACGATGCGGCTGAGCAGGTCGCCGACCGGGTCGGCGGCGCGCAGCGCGTCCGTGATGCGCCGCTGGGCGAGCCGGCCGACCGGGTCGGCGGCCGGGTTGACCGGGCCGACGCCCGGCCACCACGCCACCACCGGCGCGTCGGGCACCAGCAGCGGCGTGACGACGGAGTCAGCGTGCTCGCCGAGCGGCCCGAACAGCCGGAGCAGCAGCGCCTCGCCCGGTCCCGACGTACCGGGACGGCGGATCTCGGCGTCGATGGCGGGTTCGGCCTCGGGATCGCGGCGGATCAGCGCGAGCACACGGCTCGGGTGCTCCCGGCCGGCCTCGGTGGCGGCCCGCACGGCGTCGTAGTGGTCGGCCTCGTCGGTGACGATGACCAGGGTGAGCACCATGTTCATCGCCCCGCCGCCCACGCTGTGCCGCTCGGCGGCGAGGGCCTCGCTGATCTGCGACGTCGTGGTGCGCGGAAGGTAGAGCGTCATCGGAAGTCCTCCACGGTCCGGGCGGTGGAGCCGGTACGGGCGCTGCCCGGCGCCGCCCGGCGGATGTTCGGCTGCTGCGCGGCGGGCACGCCGCGCCCGCGCCCGGTCACGGCCGCCGCCACTGCCGGCCGTCGCGGGCCAGCAGCTCGTGCGCCGACGCGGGTCCCCAGGCGCCCGACTCGTACTGCTCCGGCCGGCCGTTCTTGGTCCAGAACTCCTCGATCGGATCGAGGATCTTCCAGGACAGCTCGACCTCCTCCTGGCGCGGGAAGAGCGGCGGGTCGCCGATCAGCACGTCCAGGATGAGCCGCTCGTAGGCCTCCGGGCTGGCCTCGGTGAAGGACTGCCCGTAGGTGAAGTCCATGCTGACGTCGCGGACCTCCATGGAGGCGCCCGGCACCTTGGAGCCGAACCGCAGTGTCACGCCCTCGTCCGGCTGGATCCGCAGCACCAGCGAGTTCTGCCCCATCTCCTCGATGTCGGTGTGGCTGAACACCTGGTGCGGCGCCCGCTGGAAGACCAGCGCCACCTCGGTCACCCGGCGGCCGAGCCGCTTGCCGGTGCGCAGGTAGAACGGCACGCCGGCCCACCGGCGGGTGTTCACCCCGAGCTTCATGGCGGCGTAGGTCTCCGTGGTGGAGTCCGGCGGAATGCCGTCCTCCTGGAGGTAGCCCACGACCGGCGCTCCGCCCTGCCAGCCCTCCGCGTACTGACCGCGGGCGGTGCCCTGGGCGAGGTCCTCCGGCAGCGTGACGGCCGACAGCACCTTCTCCTTCTCGGCGCGCAGCGCGTCGGCGCTGAACGACACCGGCTCCTCCATGGCGACCAGCGCGAGCAGCTGGAGCAGGTGGTTCTGGATGACGTCGCGCGCGGCGCCGATGCCGTCGTAGTAGCCGGCCCGGCCGCCCACCCCGATGTCCTCGGCCATGGTGATCTGCACGTGGTCCACGTAGGAGCGGTTCCAGATCGGCTCGAACAGGGTGTTGGCGAACCGCAGCGCCATGATGTTCTGGACGGTCTCCTTGCCCAGGTAGTGGTCGATGCGGAACACCGACTGCGGTGGGAAGACGTCGTCCACCACGGCGTTCAGCTCGCGGGCGCTCTCCAGGTCGTGCCCGAACGGCTTCTCGATGACCACCCGCCGCCAGGACCCGTCCGAGGACTCCGCCAGTCCCGAGCGCTTGAGCTGCTTGACCACCGTGGGGAACAGCTTGGGGGGCAGCGACAGGTAGAACGCGTAGTTGCCGCCGGTGCCGCGGCGCGCGTCGAGTTCCCGGACGGTCTCGGCCAGCCGGTCGAACGCGTCGTCGTCGTGCAGCTCCCCCGGGACGAACCGCACCCCCTCGCTCAGCTGCCGCCACACGTCCTCCCGGAACGGCGTGCGGGCGTGCTGCCGCACCGCCTCGTGCGCCTCGGCGGCGAAGTCCTGGTCCTCCCAGTCGCGCCGGGCGAACCCGACCAGGCCGAACCCGGGCGGAAGCAGGCCGCGGTTCGCGAGGTCGTAGATGGCCGGCAGCAGCTTCTTGCGCGCGAGGTCGCCCGTGACCCCGAACAGCACCAGCACGCTGGGGCCGGCGATGCGCGGCAGCCGCCGGTCCAGGATGTTGCGCAGCGGGTTGGGCACCGCTCCCGGCATCACCGGTTCTTTCACGTCGTCAACTCCCGTGTCTGGTTGGAGCGGGTGGGGTGGCGGGCCGCCGCGGTCCGGGGCGGACCGCGGCGGCCCGGCGGGTCAGGCTTCCAGCTGCTCCAGCGCCTGCCGCAGCCGCGCCAGGCCGGCGGCCCGGTCGCGCAGGTGCAGCCGGACGGCCGGGCGGCCGCGGTCGCTCAGCGCGCCCAGGTCGCCCAGCGCCTGCGCCATCTGCAGCCGTCCGAAGGTGTAGGGGCGGTCCGGCACCGGCAGGTCCGCCACGACGTCCCCGGTGATCTGCAGGAACACGCCGTTCTGCGGACCGCCCTTGTGGTACTGGCCGGTGGAGTGCAGGAAGCGCGGCCCCCAGCCGAACGTCACCGGCCGCGGTGTGCGGGCGGCGAGCACGGGACGCAGATCCGCCGCCGCGGCGTCGCCCACCCGGTCCAGGTAGGCCATCACCGCGAGGTAGCCCGCCTCGGGGACCGCGCGCAGCAGCGTGGTCAGCACGTCGCCGACGTCCTTGGCGCCCTCCAGCAGCGCCACATCGGCGGAGTAGACCTCGATCGCGCCGTCCACGAGCAGCGGCGTCCCCGCGGGCAGCGGGCCGTCACCCGCCCGCTCCAGCAGCGCCTTGGTGTTGTCCTTGGACTCCTGCACGTTGGGCTGGTTGAACGGGTCGATCCCCAGCAGCCGGCCCGCGACCGCCGTCGCGTACTCCCACGCCAGGAACTGCGCCCCCAGCGGGCCCGAGACCAAGGTGTCGGCCAGCTCCACCTGCGGCGTGCCCGACTCGGCGAACGCCACCAGGTGGGTGTCGGGCGCCGGGGTGAACCCGGGCGCGGCGGCCGCCTCGACCACGACCGGCAGCAGGCCGCGGCCGCTCTTGCCGGTGGACTCGGCGACCAGCTGCTCGATCCAGTCGCCCAGCCCCACCGGGGTCGCGCCGGCGAGCACCACCTTGTCGTGCCCGGTGAACCCGCCCAGCGCGGCGCCCAGCTCCAGGGCCGGGTTGCCGGAGTCCGCCGACAGCGAGGGCACCAGGGCGTCGGCCTCGTCCAGCAGGGAGGCGACGTCCACGCCGGCGAGGGCGCTCGGGACCAGGCCGAACGCGGTGAGCGCGCTGTAGCGGCCGCCGACCTCCGGGTCGGCCAGCACGGTGCGGTAGCCGCGCTCGGCCGCGAGTTCGGCCAGCGGGGAGCCGGGGTCGGTCACCACGACGATCCGCTCGGCGGGGTCGATGCCGGCGTCGGTGAAGGCCTGCTCGTAGGCGCGGCGGTGGCTGTCGGTCTCGACGGTGCCGCCGCTCTTGGACGACACCACGAGCACCGTCGTCGCGAGGCGGTCGGCGATCGCCCGGCCGACCTGCTGCGGGTCGGTGGTGTCAAGGGTGGTCAGCTCGGCGCCGCGGGTGGCGGTGATGACCTCCGGGGCCAGCGACGAGCCGCCCATGCCGGCCAGCACGACGTGGTCCAGACCCGCGGCCCGCTTCTCCGCCACCAGGCGGTCCAGCTCGGGCAGCAGCGCGCGCGAGGTACGCGGGAGGTCGACCCAGCCGAGCCGGACGGCCGCCTCGGCTTCGGCCTCGGGCCCCCACAGCGTGGCGTCGCGCGCCGCGAGCCGGGCGGCCGCGCCGTCCTCGGCGAGCCGGGCCTTCGCCGCGTCCGCCGGCGCGCGGACCGCGTCGCGCAGCGTGACCGTGAGGTTCCCCGCGTGTACCTGATCACTGCTCAAAGCGACTGATTCCTTCCTCTGCCTGGTCGTCTGGTCGTCGCCCGCCGCGGTGAGTGGGGACCGGGAGCGGTGCGGCGGCCGGCCGCGCGGTGGGGTGGGCGCACCGCGCCCGCCCGCGCCGGGGACGAGGTCGAGTTCTGCGCGTTGCTCCGGGTACGCCTCCCGGTGGAGGCGTCCCGGTCCGGGAGCGCCGGCACGGCGCCCCCGGGGCCCGCGGCCCCGGTGCCGCGCCGGCTCGGCGGCCCGGGGCTCGCGGACGGACGCGCACGGGCACCCTGTACCCGTGCCGCGCCGGACCTATGCGTTCGCGTCCAGTTGCTGCGACACGCCCCCGAGCAGCCCCTCCCAGGACTTCTCGAACTTCTGCACGCCCTCGTCCTCCAGGAGCCGCACGACGTCGTCGTAATCGACGCCGACCTCGGCCAGCGCGTCGAGGTCAGCCCGCGCCCGCGCGTACGTCCCGCGCACGGTGTCACCGGTGACCTCGCCGTGGTCGGCGGTGGCCTCCAGGGTCGCCTCGGGCATGGTGTTGACCGTGTTCGGCGCGACGAGCTCGGTCACGTAGCGGGTGTCGGAGTAGGCGGGGTCCTTGACACCGGTCGACGCCCACAGCGGGCGCTGCGGCCGGGCGCCGTCGGCCTCCAGCGCCTTCCAGCGCTGCGAGCCGAACACCTCCTCGTAGGCGGCGTAGGCCAGCCGCGCGTTGGCGATGGCGGCCCGGCCGCGCAGCTCGCGGGCCCGGTCGGTGCCGATCGCGTCCAGTCGCTTGTCGATCTCGGCGTCGACCCGGCTGACGAAGAAGGAGGCGACGGAGTGGATGCCGGCGAGGTCGTGGCCGTTGGCGCGGGCCTGCTCCAGCCCGGACAGGAACGCGTCCATCACCTCGCGGTAGCGCTCCAGCGAGAAGATCAGCGTGACGTTGACGCTGATGCCCTCGGCCAGCGCCCGCGTGATGGCCGGCAGCCCCTCGGCGGTGGCCGGGATCTTGATGAACAGGTTCGGGCGGTCCACCAGCCACCACAGCGCGCGCGCCTCGGCGACGGTGCGGTCGGTCTCGCGGGCCAGCCGGGGGTCCACCTCCAGGGAGACGCGGCCGTCCACGCCGCCGGTGGCGTCGTAGACCGGGCGCAGCACGTCGGCGGCCCAGCGGATGTCGTAGGCGGTGATCGCGCGGACGGCCTCGTCCACCGAGACGCCCCGGATCGCGAGGTCGTGCAGCTGCGCGTCGTAGGCGTCGCCCTCCTTGAGGGCCTTCTCGAAGATCGTCGGGTTGGACGTCACTCCGACGACGTCGCGCTCGCGGATCAGTTCGGCGAGGTTGCCGCCGCGCAGCCGCTCGCGGCTGATGTCGTCCAGCCAGACGGCCACGCCTTCGTCGGAGAGCCGCCGCAGCGGGCGGTCGGGGTGCTCGGTCATCGTGACCTCGTTCGTCTCGGTCTGTACTTCGTTACGTTCGGCGCGTCGCCCCACCGAAGGCCGGAGGGTCCTCCCCGTAGGTGGAGGACCCTCCGAACAACCACTAGTTCCCGGTGGTTGTTCCGCTCTCGCCGCCGAGCCGGGCGATGCTCGCGTGCACCGCCGCGACCACCCGGTCGGGGGTGATTCCGAACTGCTCGTAGAGCGTCTGGTACGGGGCGGAGGCGCCGAAGTGCTCCAGGCTCACCGCCTGGCCGGCGTCGCCGATGAACTCCCGCCAGCCGAGCGCGATGCCCGCCTCGACCGAGACGCGGGCCCGCACGTCGCTGGGCAGCACGGTCTGGCGGTACGCCTCGTCCTGCTCGTGGAACCACTCGACGCTCGGCATCGACACGACGCGGGTGGGCGTGCCCTCGGCCTCCAGCCGCTCGCGCGCGGCCAGCGCGATCGCGACCTCGCTACCGGTGGCGATGATGATGGCGCGCGGCGTGCCGCCGCCGGCCTCCGCAAGGACGTAGCCGCCGCGGGTGACGCCCTCGGCGCCCGCCAGCCGTTCGCGGTCCAGGGTGGGCACGTTCTGCCGGGTCAGCGCGAGCGCGGTCGGACGCTCGCCCTTCTCCACGATGGTGCGCCAGGCGACCGCGGTCTCGTTGGCGTCGGCCGGGCGCACGACGTCCAGGCCCGGGATCGCCCGCAGCGCCCACAGGTGCTCCACCGGCTGGTGGGTCGGGCCGTCCTCGCCGAGCCCGATGGAGTCGTGGGTCCACACGTAGGTGACGGGCAGCTTCATGAGCGCGGCCAGCCGCACCGCCGGGCGCATGTAGTCGCTGAACACCAGGAAGGTGCCGCCGTAGGGGCGGGTCGGGCCGTGCAGCGCGATGCCGTTCAGGATCGCGCCCATGCCGTGCTCACGGATGCCGAAGTGCAGGACGCGGCCGAACCGGTTGCCCGAGAACGCCTTGGTCGAGTACTCCTCCGGGATGAACGAGGGCTCGCCCTTGGGCGTGGTGTTGTTGGAGCCCGCGAGGTCGGCCGAGCCGCCCCACAGCTCCGGGAGCACCGGCGCGAGGGCGCTCAGCACCTCGCCGCTGGCCTTGCGGGTGGCCATGCCCTTCTCGCTGGCCGGGAACACCGGGAGCGCGTCCTCCCAGCCCTCGGGCAGCTTGCCGGCGGACAGGCGGTCGAACAGCTCGGCCCGCTCGCCGGCGCCCGAGCGCCAGGCGGACAGCTGCTCGTCCCACGCGCCGCGCTCGGCCCGGCCGCGCCGCACGGCGGCGCGGGTGTGCGCCAGCAGCTCCTCCGGCACGTCGAACCGGGCGTCGGGGTCGAGGCCGAGCACCTGCTTGGTGGCGGCCACCTCCTCCGCGCCGATCGCGGCGCCGTGGATGCCGCCGGTGTTCTGCTTGTTGGGCGCCGGCCAGCCGATGATGGTCCGCAGCCGGATGAACGACGGCCGCTCGGTCTCGGCCTGCGCGGCCAGGATGGCGCGGTACAGCGCCTCGACGTCCTCGTGGTAGGCGCCGCCGTCGGTCCAGTCGATCTCCTGGACGTGCCAGCCGTAGGCGGCGTAGCGCGCGGCCACGTCCTCGGAGAACGCGATCTGGGTGTCGTCCTCGATCGAGATGTGGTTGTCGTCGTAGATGAGGACGAGGTTGCCGAGCTTCTGCGTCCCGGCCAGCGCGCTCGCCTCGTGGGAGACGCCCTCCTGCACGTCGCCGTCGGAGCAGATGGCGTACACGAAGTGGTCGAAGGGGCTCTCCCCGGGGGCGGACTCGGGGTCGAACAGGCCCCGCTCGCGGCGGGCGGCCATCGCCATGCCCACCGCGTTGCCGACGCCCTGGCCGAGCGGGCCCGTGGTGGTCTCCACGCCGGCGGTGTGCCCGTACTCGGGGTGGCCGGGGGTGAGGCTGTCCCACTGGCGCAGCCGCTTGAGGTCGTCGAGGCCCAGGCCGTAGCCGGCGAGGAAGAGCTGGATGTAGAGGGTCAGGCTGGAGTGGCCGCACGACAGCACGAAGCGGTCCCGGCCGATCCAGGTCGGCTCGCTCGGGTCGTGCCGCATCACCTTCTGGAACAGCAGGTAGGCCGCCGGCGCGAGGCTCATCGCGGTCCCGGGGTGGCCGGAGCCCGCCTCCTCGACCGCGTCCATCGCGAGGGCGCGGACCACGTCGACGGCGCGTTGGTCCAGCTCCGACCACTCAAGGGTCCTCGAGGTGTCGATGTTCACGCGGGCTCAGGGCTCCTTTCACGCATCCAGGCCATCACGGGCGTGCCGCCCGCAGAACGTGAATGTGGGTTGTGGATTGTGCGTCGGCCCGGTCTCGCCGGGCGGGAGCGCCGGCGGCGCGGCTGACCGGGGGGAATCTGCTCCCGCCGGAGCGCGCTCCCGGAGCTGGACTCGACAGGGACGACCTCCTGCGAGCCTATCGCCCCGGCCGGTGGTCCGGTCGTCCGACGCGTGCCTCCAGACGGGGCCGGACAGCGGCCGGAACGGGGCACGCGGCCCTCGCGGGAGCGGCGGGGCGGCGGGCCCGTGGCATGCTGGGACGGCGCGGCGGGCCGCCGCGGGCGGGCCCCGCCGGGCGTGCGCGCGGTGCGGCGGCGGCACCGGCACAGCTCAGCGTCGGTGCGCCGCGGACCGCCCCCGGGGAGGGGTGCGCCGCGGCAAGTACTACAGTATGTCGTTGACCGGGTTTTGCGGAGTCTTGACGCGAGCATGTCGAGGCGGATCCGCGGGCCGGCTGTGGCGAGCAGTGACGATTCCCTAAATTCCTCAGAGGTTCAGCGTGTCTGTGTCCGTAGATCGGATGTCTCCCGCCGCGCGTGCCGCGTCGCGCGGACGATGGACCGAACGGCAGGTGAGCGCCGCGCGCCCCCGCGCCGCCCGGTGCGCGGCGGCCCGAGCCGACCGGTCCGGCACGCGACGGCGCTGATGACATTGCTGAACCGATCCCCGCACTCCGCCCAGGCCGGCTCCGCCGAGTCCCGCGACGAGCCCGCCGCCGGGCCGCCGACCTTCGGCGGCTACGTGCGCGCCTACATCGCGCTGTCCAAGCCGCGCGTGATCGAGCTGCTGCTCATCACCACCATCCCGGTGATGTTCGTGGCGGCCGGCGGCGTGCCGCCGCTCGGCACCGCCGTGGCCACGCTGGTCTTCGGCGCGATGTCGGCCGCCAGCGCCAACGCGCTCAACTGCTACTTCGACCGCGACATCGACCAGGAGATGCGCCGCACCCGGCGCCGCCCGGCCGCCATGCAGCTCGTCACCCCGCGCGGGGCCGTGCTCTACGGCCTGGCGCTCGGGGTGGTCTCCACGGTGGGCTTCGCCGCCCTCGTCAACTGGCTGTCGGCGGCGCTGTCGCTGTTCGCGATCCTGTTCTACCTGCTCGTCTACACGCTGCTGCTGAAGCGCCGGACCGCGCAGAACGTGGTGTGGGGCGGGATCGCCGGCTGCATGCCGGTGCTGATCGGCTGGTCCGGCATCACCAACTCGCTGGACTGGGCGCCGTTCGTGCTGTTCCTGGTGGTGTTCTTCTGGACGCCGCCGCACACGTGGGCCCTGGCGATGCGCTACCGCGAGGACTACGCGGCGGCGAACGTGCCCATGCTCCCCGTGGTGGCCGGTGACCGCCGGGTCGTGCTGGAGTGCGTGCTCTACAGCTGGGCGACGGTGCTGGTCTCGCTCGCGCTGTGGCCGGTCGCGGGCACGACGCTCTTCTACCCGCTGGCCGCCCTCGTGCTCGGCGGCATCCTGCTGGTCCAGGCGCACCGCCTGCTCAACCGGGTCCGCGCCGGCGTCACCGGCGCCCAGCTGAAGACCATGGGCTTCTTCCACCTGTCCAACGCCTACCTCGCGCTGCTGTTCTCCGCGGTGACCATCGACCCGCTGCTCGCCAACCTGCTCGCCTGACGCCGACCCCGGCCCTCCCGCGGCCGGGCGCGCCGGAACACCGGCCGCGCCCGGCCGCGCTTCTGTCACACGACAGCGGTATATCTGGCGACATGTCCTCGCAACCCCCCTCTACCGTGGAGCTCGCCTGGGTCGACGGCCCGGACGGGTACTCCCTCGGGCTGGACGGCACCACGCTCGTGTGCCGCAACCCGAAGGGCCGCCAGCTGAAATCGGTCCCCAAGAAAGTGCGGGAATCGGCCGAGGCCGAGCAACTCGCCGACCTGGTCCGGTGGCTGGAGCGCCACCAGCAGGAGTGCCGGCGGCAGGTGGAGTCCTGGCTGCTCGGCTCGCTGCCGGTGCCCGCCGCCACCGTCGCCGCGGTGTGGCCGGACCCGACCTGGCGCGACCTGCTGGCCGACCTGTTCGTCGCCCCGGTGTCCGCCTCCGGTGAACCGGACACCAATACCGGGGGCTTCCTGCGCGGCGTGGACGAGCAGGGCAGGCTCGGCGTCCTGGACCTCGACGCGGAGAGCGTCTGGCTGAGCGCCGAGCGCGTGGTGGTCGCGCATCCGGTCCGGATCCCCGACCTGGAGGACGTCCGGGACTTCGCCGCGGAGCTCGGCATCGAGCAGCGCGTGCCCCAACTCACCCGCGAGGTGTACCGCCGGGCCGGCGACCTGTCCCCGGGCGCCACCAGGGTGACCGCCTACGCCGGGGGCCGGTTCGGTGAGCTCCGGGACGCCGTCAGCCGCGCCCGGCGGCTGGGCTTCGCGGTGCGCGGCGGTTACGCGGTGTGCCGCACCGTCGACGCGGGCCGGTACGTGCAGGCGCGGTACTGGCTCGGCTCCGACAGCCCCGACGCTCCCACGTCCACCGGCGACCTGCTCTGGGTGGACGCCGACGAGCGCCCCCTGCCGGTGGGCGAGGTCGGACCGGTCGCCTGGTCCGAGGGCGTCCGCATGGCCGAGACCATCCACGCCGGCGCGGCCGGCAGCGGTGACAGCGAGGAGAACGCGTGACCACCACCGGCAACCGGCCCGCCGCGGCGCAGACCGAGGCACTGCTCGACGCCGGGCTCGCCCCGCTCGCCGAGCCGCCCGCGGACACCGCGACCGACGAGGTCCGCGCCCGCCGCTACACCCACCCGGCGCTGCCCGGACGGCCGGTCGTCCGACTGGCCGCCGACACCCTGGCGCCGGCCGAGGACGCCGCGATGCGGCACTTCGGCTTCCACGAGCCCGAGACCTCCGACCCGCTCGCGCTCACCCGTCCCCGTGGACTGGGCTACCCGGAGTGGGCGCTCGTCCATGACCGCGGCAACGCCAACGCCGCACTGGCGGCCGTGCGCCCGATGGAGCGCGCGGCCAAGCTCGCGCACGCGCGGCCCGGCGCGGCCGCCGAGGCGTTCGGCGAGATCGCCGCCACCCTGCCGCACACCCACCTGGCGGCCTTCTGGGAGCAGGCCGGCCGCGCCTTCCTGGCCGGCGGCAGCCCCAGCCAGGCCAGCATCATGTTCGGCCGCGCCCGCGAGGCCGAGCGCGTGTACAGCATCCCCGTCGACGAGGCCACCCGCCGCGAAGCCGTCCTGGAGTTCGCGTTCGCCGGCGCGCTCAGCGTCAAGGCGCTCGCCGGGTACGCCGCCGACCTGGCCCGCGGCTACGAGCCGGGCGCGGCCTACGAGCAGTTCCGGGAGCTGGCGCTGCGCCGCACCCTCGGCGGCCTGCCGCCGTGGGCCGAGATGCCCGCGCAACTGCGCTCCCTCGCCCGCGCCGCCGGACGGGACCCCGCCGCGGAGGAGGCGCGGACGCTGCGCGAACTGCTGGAGATGCCCGCCACCGCGTCGGCACCCGCCGGGTTCTGGCGCAAGTGCCGCGCCAGCCTCGTGGCGCTCGCCGCCGGCGACCCCGCGGTGCGCGGCCTGCTGCTGGAGCTGTTCCCCACGTCCGAGACCGCGGGTTTCCACGGCTGGTGGCTGGAGCTGCTGGACGACTGCGGTGCCCTGGCCGACCTCGCCGACCCCGCGGCCGGGATCCCCGGTGGCGCGGCCGCGTGGCTGTCGCGCATGGTGGGGCACGTCCGCAGCGGCCGGGAGGCCACCCCGGCGCGGCTGCACGAGCTGGTTCCCCGGATCGCCGGGCGGCTGGCGGCCGACGGCGTGCCGGTCCGGGTGGACGGCACCCGTGGAAGGGGCGCCGGCCCGGTCGAGCTCGACCTGCTCGACCTGTGCCTGGCCCATGCCGTGCCCGTCGCGGCCCCGCGCGAGGGACAGCGGCTCGGCCTCGACCACTGGCTGCACGGCGAGCGCGAGGCAGAGCGCCGCGACCTCGCCGCCGTCGCGGCGGATGCGCGCTGGAGCCCCCTGCTGGTCCCGGCGGTCCGTTCCTACGCCACCAGCCGCAAGGCCGACGCGCTTCTCGGTCTCCCCGTCCTGCGCCCCCTCGCCACGGCCTACCTCGACGGGCTGGTCGACCGCCTCGCGGGCGGTGGCGTGGGCGCCGCCCGCCAGACGCTGGAGGCGCTGGGCATGTCGGTCAGCCCCTCGGTGCTCGCCGGACTGCCCGGCCGCCGGGAGGCCCTGGCGGCGGCCGACTACGCGCAGGTGCTCGCCCGCACGCTGCGCGGCGGCATCCTCGACGAGTACGGCTGGGACGCGCTCGACGAGGCCGCCCGCGAACTCCTCGGCACCGGGCAGCAGCGTCCGGAGCTCTCTGCCGTCTCCTCATGGCCGGTGCTCACCCTGTGCACCCCCGCCAGGGCGATCGCGGTGGACGGCAGCGGCCGGGTGGCCGAGCACGCCCTCCGGTTGCCTGCGGGCGCCCGCAAGCCCACGGCGGTGTACACCGGGGGCCAGTTCCTCGTCTGCTACACGGTCGCCGGCCAGACCCACATGTACTGGTCGAGCGACCCCGGGACCGTGATCAGCGAGCCGGACAGCAGCCTGAGCTACCGGTGGCAGAACCCGTGGCACCGGGCGCTCGGCGCCGCGCAGCTCACCGCCGAGGGCATCCGGTGGGCCGGCGGGCGGGCGCTGTCCCCCGGGGAGCGGCCGGACGGGGCGGACCGGTACGTGCTCTCCGACGGCGCCACCCACTGGCGGGTGGCCGGCGAGACGGGCCTCGAGATCGACCCGGTCACCGGGGAGGAGGGACGGGCCAGCCTGCCGGCCTTCCTGGAGGACCTTCCGCTGCGGCCGGGAGAGCGGCTCCAGCTGCACTCCTCCACGCTGGCGCCGCTGCCCGAAGGAGGCGAGGGCAGCCCGCTCGGGCACGCGGACGGGCTGGTCGGGTCCGCCGTGCTGCGCGGCCCCACCGACACCGGCGGCGAGGCGGCCTACCGGATCGTCGGCGTCGACGGGCGGACGGCCGAACTCTCCTGGAGCTTCCCGCGAGGGGTCGTCCTGTCGCCCTGGGGTGTGGTGCGCTACCCGGGCGGTGGCGAGCTGGGGATCCTCTCGGGCACCAACGTCGTCGTCCTGCACGCCAGCGACGGCTCCGGACCGCTCTGGGACGCGCACGCCGGCGCCTACGACGACTACACCGGCCAGTGGGGGACCCCCTTCGTGCCGGACCCGGTCTTCTGGCACCACCTGCGGCCCCGCGACACCGCGGCGTCGGCCGTGCTGCGCTCCGCCACCCGTGAGCAGGCGGCCAGGCTGCTGGAGACCGCGCGGGCCGAGATCGGCGACGACCTCAGCAGGACCGACACGCCGATCACGGCCAAGGCCGTCGCCGAACTCCTGGGCGGCGACCCGCACCCCGGAGTGCTCGCGGGCGCGGCCGGCACGGTGGTCGCCACCGCGCGCGAGGTGCTCCGGCGCGACCGGTTCACGCGCCAGATGGCCGTCGAGCCGGTGCGCGAGGTCCGGGTGAACTCCCACGAGCTCGGCCTGGCGCTCGGCGGGATGGTGGACAAGGGCTCGTGGCCCGGGCACGACACCGTCGGCCAGATCGGGCACACGCACGCCTTCCTGACCGGCGCGATCGATCCGGACACCGCGGTGGATCAGCCGAAGGCCGGGCTGGACTGGACCGAGCTGGTGGGGCGGATCGGCGGCGCGGCCTGGCGGACACTCGTCCCCGGCGTCAGCGAGTCGCAGCGCACCGCGCTGCGCGGCCTGCTCGACACCTGGTCGGCCACGTGCTTCGCCGACCCCGAGGCGCGGCTGGCGCGCGGACGGGTCTTCGTCGAATCCGGGGGCGCCTGGTACACGGCGGCCGTGGACCCGGCCGCCCCGGACCACCGCCGGGTCGATCTGGCGGTCGACATCCCCGCCTGGGACATCACGCAGCGTTACGGGCGCAAGGGGTTCGTGCGCCGCTACGTCGAGATCGGCTCCGGTGACCTGCCCGCGCCGGTGGGGCGCACACTCGTGGACCGGGAGGAGCCCGCGTTCCGGTGGGGGACCGCCGCTCAGCTCCGCGCGCTGCTCGACGGCCTCGACGCGCAGGGGCCGCTGGAGTGGGACCTCGAAGCGGCGGGCGTGCTCGCCGAGCGCGCCGGCCTGTCCGCGGGCGCCGCCGCGCTGCTCCTCGCGGGCTGGCCGAAGGGAAGAGGGTGGCACGCCGACATCTACGGCGCGGAACTGCGCGCTCTCCTCGGACTCAAGACGGCCGAGGCGCAGGCCGCGCAGGACGAAATGAACGGGATCAGCGGGGCCGACCTGCTCGACCTGTACAGTGCCGCGCTCCCCGGTACGCCGGAGGAGATCGCCGCGTTGTGGCGGCCCGGCGGGCTGCGCGAGCTGGCGGAGCGGCTCGCCGCGGCGTGGGTCGGGCGGTTCGGGCGCAGGACGCCGCTGCCCACCGAGACCGTCGTCGCCGCGCAGGCCCTGCTCGGGGCGGACGGCGTGCACCGCCGGCTGGAACTCGTGCGCTCCCCGGACGAGGTCGGCGTGCTGACGGAGGGCGGCCGTTCATGGCTGGCCGTCGACGACGACGGCCGGGTCGTCCTGCAGCACGAGGGCGCGCCGCTGGACAGGGTCCTCGCCAGCCTGGGCATCCTGCTGCCGTGGTGCTACGCGGAACTGCCGCCCGCCGACCCGGTGCGCCTTGGCGCTCCACGGGCGCTGGAGCTGCTGCGTGAGCGCCTGGCCGATCCGGAACTGCTGGTGTGGGCCGGCCACGTGCGCTCGGGTGGGGAGCGGCGGAGCGCCTTTGAGGCGGCGTTCGGCCCCGCGCCGTACCGGGCCCCGGGCGGCGCGGAACTGCCCGAGCCGTGTTACGACGACGGCCTCACCGTGCTCTACGCGGGGCGCGGGGAGATGCGGCTGTGGTTCCGCCCGGCGCTGCTCGGCGACGACCGGCGCAGCCGGCTGCTGCGCGCCATGGTGGCCGACCACGCGTGGGGCGGCTGCCTGGACTCCGTCGACCTGCTGCGCAGGCCCGGCTACGGCGCGATGGCCGACCGTATCTCGGCGGCGGGGCCGGACGGCGACTTCGACGCCGACCCGGCTGCCTGCGTACCCGCACTGGTGGCCGAGACCGCCGCCGCGCACGGTATCGCCGACGATGCGGCGCGGCTCTACCTCCAGCTGCTCGCGGTCCTGGAACCCACCGACCGCAGGGTCCGCGCGTGGAACGGCTGGACCGCGGCCCGGCATCGGAAGGCCGAGGAGCAGCTCGTGGACCGCGGGCTCGTGGTGCGCGCCAAGCGCTCCCGCGCCGGCCGCTCGCTGTTCCTCCCGGGCGGCTGGGTCACCGCGAAGTCGCCGAACCTGCCGTTCGAGACGTGGAAGCTGCCGCTCTACGACCTGCGGACCGGCAACGCGGGCCAGCCGACCGGGCCGCTGTCCCGGTTCCTGCCGCTGCGCCCCTATCCGGAGCTGTTCACCGCGGCCGCCGAACGCGTCGCGAGGGGGGACGGGCCGGAGTAGCACCACCGCCACCCCGGCCGGGACGCGCGGTGCGACCGCCGCGCTCGTCCCGGCCGGGGCCGGCTTCTCCAGCGGGGTACGGCCGTCCTGTGGGAGGAGGCCGGGGACGGCTGGTGAGCGGCAGCGGCCGGTCAGCGGCGGCGGCAGCCGATGTCGCTGGATCGCCTGACCGACTGCCGCCCCCCGGGACGTGCAGTGGCCGGCTGCCGGGCGGAGCGGGGGAAGCGGCGAGGGTTGGTGGGCGGTGCCCGGCGTCGGACGTGGCCGCCGCCGAGGGCGGCGAGCAGGGCGCGGCCCGGAAGCCGGCGTCGGGATCGCGGCGTCGCTCGGCGCACCGCGTGCCGAGGCGGCGGTGCCACTGAGGGCCCGCCGCCACAGGGCGGTCCGCCGCGAGGGCTGTCACTGCCGCTCGATAGGCGGGTTCTCGCCGGGCCGCACCGCCTCGGCGGCCGACCGGCCCGGTTTCCGGGACCTGGGGCGGGCGCCGCGTCCCGCTGGTTGCGCGGTCAGTCCGCGGTGAGGAAGTCCAGTACGGCGCGGCTGGCGGTGGCGCGGAACTCCTCGAAGTACGCGTGCCGGGCGCCCTCGATGAGGTGCGTCCGGGCGTCAGGAATGCGCTCGCCGAGGAGGCGGGCGTTCGCGACCGGGGTGAGCAGGTCGTCGGTGCCGTGCAGGACGAGGGTGGCCGCGCCGATCTCCGGGAGGCGGTCCCAGGCGTCGTGGCGCTCGCTCGCGAGCAGGTGGCCGCGCCGGGCGTGCGACGGCATGCCCGGGTCGCCGAGCGTGCCGTGGTGGCCGGGGTGGGCGGCCTGCCACGCGGGCGTGTACATCAGGTCGACCAGGGCCCGCCGGGCGGCGTCGCGGTCCGGGCCGGCCAGCGACCTGCGGACCGCCATCGTCCGCTCGACGGCGTGCGGGCCGCCCGGCGAGGTGCAGCCGAGGACCAGCCGCCGGACGCGCGCGGGGTGGCGGACGGCGATCCACTGCGCGGTCCGGCCGCCCATGGACGTGCCGTACACGTCGGCGCGCTCGACCCCCAGCTCGTCCAGCACGGCGACGGCGTCCTCGGCGAACAGCGGCGTGCTGTACGGCACGTCCGGCGCGTCGCTGTCCCCGGTGCCGCGGTAGTCGAGGGTGACCGTGGTGCGGGCGGCGGTGAAGTCGCCGCGCACGGAGTCCCACCAGTGGTGGTTGTTGGCCTGCCCGGCCAGCAGCAGCAGGGGCGGGCCCGACCCCTCGACCTGGAAGGCGATCTGCGCGCCGTCAGGGCCCTTCGCGAAGCTGGTCATCGCTGGAAGAGTCTAGATCAGCGGCCGCTCCGCCGGCCCCGGCGGGGCTCGACGGGCGTGTGCGGCCGCCGCCGTCGGCCCCGCCCGGGACGGACAGCGGCGGAGGGCCTCCCGCCGGGGCACGGCCGGCGCTGCCGGTCCGCACCGGCGCCCGCGGCCCCGCAGCCGAGACCAGGGTGTGGAGGCACGGACCGCGCGGATCGGTGTGCGGGCGGCCGGCCGCGAGAGCAGGGACGGCCGGCCACTGGTACCACGGGAGGGGCGCGGGGAACACTGTCTCGGCATCTCCTGCCGCCATCGTGGGCGGGCGCTGCCTCCGTCCCGGGGCACCGGGATCGGGACTGGTCCGCGTCGCCGCCCCGGGTTCGGTTGCGCGGCAGAGCGGCCGGGCCGTGGTGGTGACCGCCCCGGCAGCGGGATTGTCCGGGCTGCCTGGGTCGAGAGTGGGACCCGAGTCGCGGACGCGTGACCGCGCGCCTCGGCCTCTACGCGGGGCCGCACGGCCTTCGCGGACCAGATGAGCAGTTCCGATGCGTGGTGGGTGTCCAGGCATCAAGAGAGGGCGTCCAAGACCGAGTTGTGACGCAAGACCTGGACACCCTCCTCGCGGGGCTCTACGTGAAAATCGACGACCGACTGGAGGTGGACCGGGTCGACGAGCGCGGCGTGCTGGCCGCGATGCTCCCCGCAGATCCGGACCTGGCCGCCGACCGGCCCGGGCTGCTACTGATCGCCGACCACGGCTTCGCTTTCGAGGCGTTGGAGGCCGGGCTCGCCGAACAGGGGGTCACGCTGCCGCCGCCCTCTTCCAAGCGCGAGCGGCCCCCGCCCCTGCGGGCACCTGTTCCAAGGAGTGCGGCAGTTGGTCGAGTCAGTCCACGACCCCCTCACAGGCCAACCCGGCCTACAACGCCACGGCGGGCGGACCTTCGATGGCCTCACAGTCTCACGGTCCGAGTCGGCCAGCGGACCCTGGCCATGGCCGCGGTGATCCGGCACCACCACACCGGCGCACCGGTGGCCAGATCCCTGACCGCCTACGACCACCCACCGCAGAGGAATCACTCGTCTAGATCGTTGATGGGGGTTCCTCAATGGTCGTAAGCCACGAGCGAGCGTTTGACCGGCGCTCCGATCAGCCAGTTGTGCCAGATCGCGGCGTTGAGGG
>NZ_QEIO01000114.1 GCF_003336425.1 Marinitenerispora sediminis
CGCGCCCCCTGTCCACGGCCGCACGGTGCGGGCTCCTGAGCGGAACGGGAGTGACATGACAACGGATCCTGGCCTGCACGACCAGCCGGGCGACTTACCCCCGGAGCTGCGTCCCCTCCGGGACGGCGATCCCCACCGCATCGGCCCCTACCGCGTGGTCGGGCTGCTCGGCGAGGGCGGCATGGGCGTCGTCTACGGGGCGCTGGACGCGCAGGACCGGTGCATCGCGGTCAAGGTGATCCACGACCGGTTCGCCGCTGACCCGCGGTTCCGCGCCCGCTTCGCCGAGGAGGCGGAGCTGATGCGGCGCGTCGGCGGGCTGTGCACCGCGGCGGTGCACGCCTCGGACACCGGGGCGGAGCGGCCGTGGCTGGCCACCGACTTCGTCGCCGGCCGGACGCTGCGCGAGCACGTCGAGGAGAACGGCCCGCTGACCGGCGCCATGCTGCTGGCGTTCGCCGCCGGTACCGCCGAGGCGCTGCAGGCCGTGCACGCGGCCGGTGTGGTGCACTGCGACCTCAAACCGGCCAACGTCATCCTCAGCCCGGCCGGGCCCAAGGTGCTCGACTTCGGTATCGCGCACCTGGTCACGGCCGGCCCGACCGGCGAGGTGTTCGGTTCGCCGGGGTGGGTGAGCCCGGAGCGGCTGGCGGGCGGGGAGGGCGCACCGGCCGCCGACATGTTCGCGTGGGGCGGCATGGTGGCGTTCGCCGCGACCGGGCGCGCGCCGTTCGGCACCGGCCCTGGCGCGGAGCTGCTGCGGCGTACCCGCGACGACGAGCCCGACCTCGACGGCGTGCCCGCCGAGCTGCTGCCCGTGGTGGCCCGTGCCCTCGCCAAGGACCCCGTCGAGCGGCCGACCGCGGAGGCCGCGTTCCAGGCGGTCCTGGCGCTGAGCGACGCCGAGGCGACGGCCGAGGCGCACTCCCTCTCCGCCGACGGCTTCCGGCCGGACCCGGTGCGGCGGCTCCAGGACCTGCTCGCCCACCGCTGGACGGGCATCGACGCCAGCTGGCACCAGCCGGCGCGCTGGGTGGCCGCTGCCGCGGCGGCGGGCGCGGTCGCCGCGCAGTCCGGGGCCGGAGTGGTCGGCGGAGCTGCCGCGACTGGCGCCACGACCGCGCTCGGCACCACGACCGCGACCGGCGCGACGGGGGTCGCCTCCGGTGCCGCGACCGCCACCGGAGCGGCGGCCTCCGGCGGACTGGTGAAGGGGATCGCCATCGCGGCCGCCGCCGTGGTCACGGCCGGGGCGGTCGCCACCGGCGGCTACTTCGCGGCCGGCGCGCTGGCCGCCCGCGACGGGAACGGCGGCGCGGCGGCTCCGTCCGCCGCGCCCACCACTCCGCAGGGGGCGGTGGCGCACGCGGTCGACCTGGTGCTCGCGGCCGACGGCTTCGAGATCGTCCATGTGGGCCGGCTCACGGCGGAGAGCGCGACGGCGCAGGCGCCCGCCGGTGTCTCGCCCGACGACTACGTCTGGATGACCGAGACGACGTGGCGCCACAGCTACGACGCGACCGCACCGGAGCCGGCCTTCGAGTCCCTCGTCACCGGCAACGAGTTCGGCGACCGCTACGTCCGCGTGGGCGACGACCTGATGTACCGCGACGAGTTCCTCCAGAGCGAGTGGCTGACCAACCCGGAGCAGGTCGGCGGGGTGCCGGTCGACCCCGACGACTACACCCCCGAGGCGGCGCTCACCCAGCTGCGGGCGATCTCGGAGTCCGACGACGTGGCGGTGCGCGGTTCCGAGGCGCGCGACGGCGTGCCCACCACCCGCTTCACCGGGACCTTCGCCCTGACCGAGATCGTGGACCCGGCCACCGGCGAGGAGGGCGTGACCGACGCCCCGTTCGAGCTGTGGCTCACCGAGGACGGCCTCCCGCTGCGGTTGGAGTACACGGGCACCGACACGGAGCACGAGGTGGACTACCTCGGCTTCGAACCGGCCTCGATCGACGCGCCCGCCCCCGGCGCCCTCCCGGCTGGCAGCTGCGGGACCGCGACCACCCAGAACGGCATGGTGGTGGAGATCGACTCCCAGGCCAGCGAGCTGGAGTGCGAGGAGGCGGTCGGCATCGCGACCGCCTACTTCAACGGCGACGCGGTGATGCCGCCGGGCGGCGGCGGCAGCGGCGGCTTCGCCACGGTGAACGGCGAGTGGACCTGCGGCTGGGCGACCGTGGGCGCGATCGAGACGACACCGGCGGGCGAGCGGATCGGCGGCTGCACCTTCGACGCCGACCCGTCCCGGGGCGACATCGTGTTCCTGAAGACCGGGTGACGCGCGTCCGGCGGGCGGGCCGCCCGCCGGACGAAGGCGGCGAGGGCGCCTGGGCCGTCGGGGTGGCCCAGGCGTCAGATCGGCACACCGGCGCCGCCCGGCGCACCGGCCGACCCGCGCCGCGCGGCGGGTCCGCGTCCGGCTCCTCGGGGCCAGGCGGCCGTCAGTGCCCCGCCTGGTCGCCGACCGCGGCCGGGCGGCGGCAACGGCGTGCGGCCGCCGACGGCGGCCGCACGCGGATCACTCCCACTCGATGGTGCCCGGCGGCTTGCTCGTGACGTCCAGGACCACCCGGTTGATCTCCCGCACCTCGTTGGTGATGCGGTTGGAGATGGTGGCGAGCACGTCGTAGGGCACCCGCGACCAGTCGGCGGTCATGGCGTCCTCGCTCGTCACCGGACGCAGCACCACCGGATGGCCGTAGGTGCGCCCGTCACCCTGGACGCCCACCGAGCGGACGTCGGCGAGCAGCACCACCGGGCACTGCCAGATGTCGCGGTCCAGGCCGGCGCGGGACAGCTCCTCGCGGGCGATGGCGTCGGCCTCGCGCAGCACGTCCAGGCGCTCGCGGGTGACCTCGCCGATGATCCGGATGCCGAGCCCGGGGCCCGGGAACGGCTGCCGCCAGACGATCTCCGGGGGCAGGCCCAGCTCCTCGCCGACCCGGCGCACCTCGTCTTTGAACAGCTCGCGCAGCGGCTCCACCAGGCTGAACTGGAGGTCATCCGGCAGCCCGCCGACGTTGTGGTGCGACTTGATGTTGGCGGTCCCGGTGCCGCCGCCGGACTCCACGACGTCGGGGTAGAGCGTGCCCTGCACGAGGAACTCCACCTGCTCGCCGGCCGCGCCCGCCTCCTCGACGACCTCGCGGGCGGCCTGCTCGAAGACGCGGATGAACTCCCGGCCGATGATCTTGCGCTTCTCCTCCGGGTCGCTCACGCCTGCGAGCGCGGTGAGGAAGCGCTCCTGGGCGTCCACGACCTTGAGGGAGGCGCCGGTCACGGCCACGAAGTCCTTCTCGACCTGCTCGGCCTCGCCCTTGCGGAGCAGGCCGTGGTCGACGAACACGCAGGTGAGCTGGTCGCCGATCGCGCGCTGGACGAGGGCGCCGGCGACGGCGGAGTCCACCCCGCCGCTCAGGGCGCAGATGACCCGCTTGGTCCCCACCTCGGCACGGACCCGCTCGACCTGCTCCTCGACGATGTTGACCATGGTCCAGGTGGGCCGGCAGCCCGCACCCTCGTAGAGGAACTTGCGCAGGACGGCCTGCCCGTGCTCGCTGTGCAGCACCTCCGGGTGGAACTGGACCCCGAACAGGCCGCGTTCGGCGCACTCCATGGCGGCCACGGGCGCGCCCGCGGTGCTGCCGGTGACCCGGAACCCGGCGGGTGCCTCGGCGACGGAGTCACCGTGCGACATCCACACGCGCTGCTCGTCGGGCAGACCCGCGAACAGCATCCCCTCGGGGTCGGCGCGGAAGGCGGTGCGGCCGAACTCCGACAGCCCGGTCCGGGCGACCGTGCCGCCGAGCGCCTGGGCCATGGCCTGGAAGCCGTAGCAGATGCCGAAGGTGGGAACACCCGTCTCGAACAGGCCCGTGGGGGTCTGCGGCGCCTCGGGGGCGTAGACGGACGAGGGGCCGCCGGACAGGATGATCGCCTTGGGGTTCTTGGCGAGCATCTCCTCGACGGGCATCGTCGAGGGGACGATCTCGCTGTACACGTGGCATTCCCGCACCCGCCGCGCGATCAGCTGCGCGTACTGCGCGCCGAAGTCCACGACGAGGACGGTGTCGAACGTGCTGTCGGCAGCACCGGCAACGGACACGTAACGGCCTTCCCGCAGGTAGATATGGACCGCTTCCAGTCTAGGACCCGCGGGCGGCCGCCGCGGCAACGCCCGGCTCGGCCGCCGGGCGGCCCGCGCACCGGGCGGAACGGGGGCCGCACTGTCGCGGGCGGCGGGGCACGTGCCCCGCCGCCCGCGTTGCCCGGCCTCAGCGCAGGCGCAGCCGCTTCATCAGCCGGGAACCGGCCGTCATGAGCCGGGCGACGGTCTCGCCGTCCATCCCGGGCGGGCCGCTGATGGGGACGAGGTGCTGGCTGGCGATGGCCTGCGGCTCCGTGAAGCGGAGCAGCCCCTCGTCGCCGTGCCGGCGGCCGAGCCCGGACCGCTTCATGCCGCCGTTGGGCGCGCCGTAGCTGGCGAACGCGGCACCGTATCCGTCGTTGACCCCCACGCTGCCCGCCCGGATCCGCTCGGCGATCCGGCGGCCGCGGGCGACGTCGCGGGTCCACACGCTCGCGTTCAGCCCGTAGTCGGTGTCGTTGGCGCGTCGGACGGCCTCGTTCTCGTCGCCGAAGCGGTACAGCGAGACGACCGGGCCGAACGTCTCCTCCGTGCAGGCTGCCATGTCCTCGGTGACGCCCGCGAGCACGGTCGGTTCGTAGAAGAGGGGGCCGATGTCCGGGCGCGGCCGGCCGCCGGCGAGCACCACGGCGCCCTTGCTCCGCGCCTCGTCGACGTGCTCACGGACGCGGTCGAGCTGGCGCTGGAGGGTGAGCGATCCCATGTCGGCGCCGAAGTCGAAGCCGGCGCCGAGCCGCAGGCCGCGCACCGCTCGGACGAGCCGTTCGGCGAACTCGTCGTGGACGGCCTCGTGCACGTAGACGCGCTCCATGGAGACGCAGAGCTGGCCGGCGTTGCTGAAGCAGGCGTGCACCGCGCCCGCGACGGCGCGGTCGAGGTCGGCGTCCTCGCACACGATCATCGGGTTCTTGCCGCCGAGTTCGGCCGAGCAGGCGACCAGCCGCGCGGCCGCACGCTGGGCGACACGGGCGCCGGCGGCGGAGGAACCGGTGAACGCCACGTGGTCGGCCTCGTCCACGAGCGCGTCGCCGATCTCGGCGGGCTCGCCCAGGACCGGCAGCCACAACCCCTCGGGGAGTCCGGCCTCGACGAGCAGGTCGATGGCCCACAGCGCGCTCAGCGCGGTCTGGGTGTCGGGTTTGGCGACCACGGCGTTGCCCGCGAGCAGCGCCGGAACGGCGTCGGCTACCGGGAGGTTCAGCGGGTAGTTCCACGGTGTGATGACGCTGACCACGCCCTTGGCCTGCCGGTGCACGTAGGTGCGGGTGGCCCCGGGGATCGCGCCCGCGGTACGCCGCCGGCGCAGCAGCCGCGGCGCGTGCCGGGCCACGTGCAGCGTGCCGGCGGCCGCGTCGTAGACCTCCTCGAAGGCGTGCCGGCGGGCCTTGCCGGTCTCCCACTGCAGGATGTCGAGGATCTCGCTCTGGCGGTCGAGGACCAGGTCGTGGAAGCGCAGGAAGGGCTCGACGCGGTCGCGGGCCGGCATGGCGGCCCAGGAGCGCTGCGCCACGCGGGCGCGGGCGAACGCGGCGGCCACGTCCTCGGCGGAGCAGATGGGCAGCTCGGCGAGCGGCTTGCCGGTGAAGGGCGCGGCGGTCGTGGCGGTGATACCGGAGGCGGTGACGACGTGCCGGGTCAACCGCGCGACCAGCGCGGGGTCGAGCGTCGCGGAACCGGCGGATCTACTCGTCGCGTGGCCCATGTCGAAAGCTTAGTTCTCGGCCCTGCCGCTGACTACCCAACGGTAACCGTTGCGAGACACCACCTTTCGGTGGTTTTCCACCAGCACCCCCGGGACCTGCGGGGGAGGCTCGGGAGGCGGGGCGGGAAGGGCCGACGGCGGCCGGATCGGGCCGGGCCACGGGCCCCGGATCGGGCCGGAGCACTGGACAGCGGCGCCGTCGAGGCGTTGAATTTCACTAGGCGTTGAATTAATCGGACGGCACGACGGGAGCTCGTCATGGCAACGCGCATCGAGTCCACGACCTGCGCCATCTCCGGAGGGGGGCCCGCCGGCATCTTCCTGGGCCTGCTCCTGGCCCGGGCCGGCATCCAGACCGTGGTGCTGGAGAAGCACGCCGACTTCCTGCGCGACTTCCGCGGGGACACCGTGCACGCCTCCACCCTGCAGGTGCTGGACGAACTCGGCCTCATGGAGGACTTCCTGCGGATCCCGCACCGCAAGGTCGACCGGCTGGGCTTCGCCACCACCGACGGCCGCTCCGCGGCGTTCACCACCGACGGCATCCACCCGCGCTACCCCTACATCGCGATGGTCCCGCAGTGGGACCTGCTCAACCTGCTCGCCGAACGCGCCCGCCGCTACCCCAACTTCCGACTCCTCATGGAGTCCGAGGTCACCGGCCTGATCCGGGGAACAGCCCCCGTGGCGGGAACGGACAACACAGCCCCCGTGGCGGGAACGGAGAACGCCGGCGCCGTGTACGGCCTGCGCTACCGCGACGCCGACGGCGAGCACGAACTGCGGGCCGACCTCACCGTCGCCGCTGACGGCCGCCATTCCGCCCTGCGGGCGGCGGCCGGACTGACGCCGATCGAGTTCGGCGCGCCCATGGACGCGCTGTGGCTGCGCGTCTCCCGGGAGTCGGGCGGGCCGGAAGGCATCCAGGGCCGGATCGGCGAGGGCAAGATGGCCGTGGCCATCGACCGCGGCGACAACTGGCAGGTCGCCTACCTGCTGCCCAAGGGCGGGTACCAGCGGATGCGGGACGCCGGGATCGAGACGGTGCGCGCCGACCTCCGCGAGCTGCTGCCCTACCTGGGCGGCCGCATCGACGAGTTCGACTCCTGGGACCGCAGCGCGATGCTCCGGGTCGCCGTGAACCGGCTGACGCGCTGGTACCGCCCGGGCCTGCTGTTCATCGGCGACGCCGCGCACGCCATGAGCCCGGTGGGCGGGGTGGGCATCAACCTGGCCGTGCAGGACGCCGTCGCGGCGGCCAACCTCCTGGCCGACGACCTGCGACGGGTCCAGCGGTCCGGGCGGCACCGGCCGCTCCCGGAGGCGCTGCTCGCCCGGGTGCAGCGCCGGCGCTGGGCGCCGACGGTGGCCACCCAGACGCTGCAGCGCCTGCTGCAGAGCCAGATCATCGGCCGCACTCTCGACGCGCGGACGCCGCCGCTCAACGTGCTGCGCGCCGTGGCCGCCACCCCGGTCCTGCGCAAGGCGGTGCCCCGGATGCTGGTGGTGGGCCTGCTCCCCGAGCACGTGCGCACCCCGGTGGCCGAGCCCGTGCCGCCGGCGCGTCCGGAGCCGTCCGCCACGTGACGGAGCGCGGCCGGTCGGCCGGTTCCGGTGCCGCCGGGCGGCGGCGCGGGGACCGGCCGGCCGGTGCGGCCCTCAGTCGGCGAACCCGCGCGGGTTCGCCGACTGCCACCGCCAGGCGTCCGCGCACGCCTCGTCGATCGTCCGCTCGGCACGCCAGCCGAGCTCCCGGTTCGCCAGCGCGGGATCCGCGTAGCAGACGGCGACATCACCGGGCCGGCGCTCCACGACCCGGTAGGGGATCGGGCGGCCGGAGGCGCGTTCGAAGGCGGCGACCGCCTCCAGGACGGAGGTCCCACTGCCGCTGCCCAGGTTGTAGGCGCGGCAGCCCGGCGCGTCGTCGAGGTGCTCGATGGCGGCGAGGTGGCCGCGCGCGAGGTCGACGACGTGCAGGTAGTCGCGCACGCCGGTGCCGTCGGGTGTGTCGTAGTCGTCACCGAAGACCAGGAGTTCGTCGCGGCGGCCCGCGGCGACCTGGGCGAGGTAGGGGAAGAGGTTGTTCGGCACGCCGTCGGGGTCCTCGCCGATCAGCCCGCTCTCGTGGGCGCCGATCGGGTTGAAGTACCGCAGCATCACCACCCGCCAGTCCGGAGACGCGGCGGCGAGGTCGGCCAGGATCCGTTCGGCGAAGAGCTTCGTGGCGCCGTAGGGGTTGGTCACGCGCAGCGGCGCGGACTCGGGCACCGGGACCGCGGCGGGGTCGCCGTAGACCGTCGCGGAGGAGCTGAACACCAGCCGGCGTACGCCGTGGTCGTCCATCACCTCGCACAGCGTCAGCAGCGCGTCGAGGTTGGCGCGGTAGTAGCGCAGCGGTTCCCGCACCGACTCGCCGACGGCCTTCAGGCCCGCGCAGTGCACGACGGCGTCGATGTGGTGCTCGGCGAAGACCTTCGCCACCACGGCCGGGTCGGCGCAGTCGCCGACATGGACGGGGACGCCGCGGCCGGTGATGCGCTCGACCCGGCGGACCGCCTCGGCAGCGCCGTTGTACAGGGCGTCGAGCACGATGACGTCGTGGCCGCGCTGGAGCAACTCCACCGCGACGTGGCTGCCGATGTAGCCGGCGCCCCCGGTGAGCAGTACGTTCATTGACCAACCTCGTGTCTCGGCTCGGCCGCACGGGCGGTGCCGCCGCCCCAAGGATAGGCAGGGTGCGGCGGACGGCGGCCGAGCCGGTCGCCGGACGGACGGCGCGCCCCGCCGCCCCTCTTTCGCCCGGTCCGCCGGTGGACCCGCGGCACAGAAATGTTCCCGCGGCACACAAATGTGCCTTCTTGTGCGGTGTGCGCCGCCGGGATAGACCTACTCGGGCAGGCGGACGCCTCGCGGTAGGTACGGAGTTCGGAGGCCCCATGGACACAGCAGCAGCGGACCGCGACCGGGTTCCCGGCTCCGGGCCGGGACCGCGTCCCCTCGGCGAACGGGAACTGGAGGGGATGCTGGCCGCACACCATGTGGGCGCCCTCGCCGCGATCCGCCGGAACGGGCGTCCGCACCTCTCCACCGTGGTCTACGACTGGGACGCCGCGGAGCGGACGATCCGGGTCTCCACCACTGCGGACCGCCTCAAGGTGCGGCAGCTGCGCGCCGACCCGCGCGGCGCGCTGTACGTCTCCAGTGCGGACTTCCGGTCGTTCGTCGTGGCGGAGGGGGACGCCGAGCTCTCGTCGGTGACCGGCACCCCCGGTGACGAGGTCGGGCGCGAGCTGCTCGGCATGCTGCGGCCCGCCCTCACGGGTCCGGCCGAGCAGGCCGCGTTCCTGGAGCACGCGGTGGCGGAGCGCCGGCTGGTCATCCGGCTCCGGGTGTCCCGGCTGTACGGCGCCGCGCTGGACATCCCCGAGGAGGTGGTGCGGGCGCTCTCGAACGGGTAGCCCGGGGCATCGTCCCCGGCCGCCACGGCGGCGGACCTGCCGGCGTGGGCTCCTCGCCACCACCTCGCTGACCGACCCGCGCCGGCCCCGGGCGTCCGCGGTCGCCGCGACGCGGTCCGGCCGACACTCCGCCTGGCGCGCACCGTGCTCCCGGCCCCTGCCACCCGTGACCGCGGCCCTGCGGGAGGGCCAGGGGTTCGCCGGCAGGGGTCGCCGGCATGATCCGGGGCGGTGCCGGGCCGGGGTACCCCACCCCAGCGCCTTCGCGAAGGGACGCGTCGGGTGCCGCGGCACCGGGGCCGGGGAAGTCACGAGCGCGGAGAGAGGGTCCGGACCTCTGGGGAAGGCACCGCGCGAACAGCCCCGGCGCTGCCCTCGTCTGGGCCGCGCCGCCGCAGAGCGGTGCGGCCGCAGACGTGGACCAGGAGGCGCGCCGCAGGCCTGGACCCGTGCGCTCTTGGACGGCTCGGCCACCTGGTCCTCGGGGCAGTGGCCGTCGCGGTTACCCCGGCGGCGTGGCCCGGGCCAGGCCAGGGCACCCCGCACGGGCCGGGCGCCGCCACCCGTGCGGCGGATGCCGCGGCGGGAATCCGGCCACACGGGTGTCCCCCCGCGCCGATCGCGGTGCGGGCGCCCCGGCCGGTGACCAGGCCGCCGTTCCCCGGGGCCGGGGACCGCGCGCGTCCCGCACATCCGGCCGGTGACCGCTGGTCACCGCCGGCGGCCGATCTCGGCTGTCGCCGGCCCGGGTCCGGGCGGTGCGACGAGTTCCGGGACTCCCGGCGGGGGCCGAGCGCCCCCGCGAACCGTGCGGGTGGACGCGGCGCGGGTGCGGCCGGGCGGCCCGCCCCCCCCGGGGAGCCCACCAGCGCCCACCGGGCAGCGGGAGGCCCCGGCCCGGTGCCCGCGCCGCCAGTCGGTATCCGGGCCGGCGCGGGCACCGCGGGCGTCACAGCCGCGGGTCCACCGGTTCCGACTCCAGGGCGAGGACGCCGAACACCGGCTGGTGCACCCGCCACAGCGGCTCGCCGCGCGCGTGCCGGGCCAGGGACTCCAGACCGAGCTTGTGCTCGCGCAGGGCGAGGCCGCTCTTGCGCCCGAGGCTGCGGTCCCGCAGCCGCTCGATGCGGTCCGGCTCCAGGTAGTCGGGACCGTAGATGATCCGCAGGTACTCCGGCCCGCGCACCTTCAACCCCGGCTGGGCCAGCCCGCGCCGCCCACGGGCCAGCGCGCCGGCCAGCGGCTTGACGACCATGCCCTCGCCGCCGCCGGTCACCAGCTCCCGCCACCAGGCGCCGGCCGCGTCCACCGCCGCCGGGTCGGTGACGTCCACGACGAGGTAGCGGGTGGTGAGCACCCGCGGGGTGTGGTCGGCGAGCCGTTCGGCGATCCCCATGTGCCACAGGTGGTCGCGGTCGGCGAAGGACCGGCCCTCGCCCGCCAGCACCGCGAACGGCGCGTAGCGCAGGCCGGCCGCTCCCTCCACCGGCCAGGTGTAGCGGCGGTAGACCGCGCTGAACGCCTCGATCCCGGCGGCACGCCGCGCGACCTTGCCGGACAGCTCCGCGACGTCGAGCCCGCGGGCCGCCACGGCGTCGAGGACGCCCGCGACGGCGGGCAGCGCGGCACGGCCGGCGGCGCCGACGGCCGCGTACTGCTCGCGGATGAGTCCGGCGGCCTTCGCCGACCACGGCAGCAGTTCGCCGTCGAGGGCGATCCAGTCAGTGTCGAGCTCGGTCCACAGCCCGGCCGCCTCGATACCGTCGCGCAGTTCGGCGAGTACCGCCGACTCCACCACCGGGTCGGTGAAGAACGGCCGGCCGGTGCGGGTGTGGATGGTGCCGAGTGTCCCCGGCACGAACCGGCGCTCGGCGGCGGCGGTGTCCCGGCACACCACCGCCACGGCGCGCGAGCCCATGTGCTTCTCCTGGCAGATGACGCGTTCGACGCCGTCGCCGAGGTAGTGCGCGAACGCCTCGGCGGGGCGCTCCAGCACGGCGGGGTCGGCCGACGTCGGCGCGGGCGCCATGGTCGGCGGCAGGTAGAGCAGCCACCGGGGGTCGACGGCGAACCGGCTCATGACCTCCAGCGCGGCCAGCGTGTTGGGCGCCCGCACGCTCACCGGGCCGTGCGCGGTCTCGACGCGCACGTCCTGCTCGGGGTCCTCGCCCAGCACGTCACGGACGTCGAGGACTCCCGAATCGCGCTCCGGCGGTGCGGCCGGCGCGGCTTCCGCCGCGGACGGGAACGGCCGGGCGGGCCGGTACCAGACGCGGTGCGCCTTCACCTGCGCGAGTTCGCGCTCGGGGTAGCGCAGCGCGGTGAGCCGGCCGCCGAACACGCAGCCGGTGTCGATGCAGATGGTGTTGTTGACCCACTCCGGCTCCGGGGTCGGGACGTGCCCGTACACCACGGTGGCCGCGCCCCGGTAGTCGCGCGCCCAGGGGTGGCGGACCGGCAGTCCGTACTCGTCGGTCTCGCCGGTGGTCTCGCCGTACAGGGCGAAGGAGCGCACCCGCCCGGAGGAGCGGCCGTGGTACTCCTCCTTCAGCCCGGCGTGCGCGACCACGAGGCGGCCGCCGTCGAGGACGTAGTGGCTGACCAGCCCGTCGCAGAACTCCAGGACCACGGCCCGGAACTCCTCGGGCTCCGCGTCCAGCTGGGCCAGGGACTCCGCGAGGCCGTGCGCGACGGTGACCTTGCGGCCGCGGAGCGCGCGCACCAGCTTGTTCTCGTGGTTACCCGGCACGCACAGCGCCGTGCCGGCCGCCACCATGCCCATGACCAGCCGCAGCACGCCCGGGGTGTCGGGGCCGCGGTCCACCAGGTCGCCGACGAACACGGCCGTGCGGCCCTGCGGGTGCCGGGCGCCCACCGCGCGGCCGTGCGCGTCGCGGTCGACCAGGTAGCCGAGCCCGGCGAGCAGTTCCTCCAGCTCCGCCCGGCAGCCGTGCACGTCGCCGACGATGTCGAACGGACCGGTGAGGTGGCGGCGGTCGTTCCAGGCCTTCTCCAGCTCGACGGAGACGGCGTCGATCTCCTCCGGGCCGCGCAGGACGTGGACCCGGCGGAAGCCCTCCTTGTCGAGCCGGCCGAGACCGCGGCGGAGGTCGCGGCGCTGCCGCGAGATGACGTGGTCGCCGAAGTCGCGGTCGCTCCGCGCCCGGTTGCGGTCGCGCGCGACGCGCTCCGGCACGTCGAGGACGACCGCGGTGGAGAGCACGTCGTGCCGCTTGGCGATGCGCAGCAGCGGGGCGCGGGTCTGCTGCCGCACGTTGGTGGCGTCCACCACGGTGAGCAGGCCGCGCCGCAGCCGGGTGTCGACGATGTGGTGCAGCAGTTCGAAGGCGTCGGCGCTCGCGCTCTGGTCGTTCTCGTCGTCGCTGACCAGCCCGCGGCAGAAGTCCGAACCGACCACCTGGGTCGGCCGGAAGTGCCGGGCCGCGAACGTGGACTTGCCGGAGCCGGAGACCCCGACGAGCACGACCAGCCCGCTCTCCGGGATGGTGAGCACCCGGCCGCCGGCCGCCGGCGCGCCCTCCCCCGGCCCGCGGGCAGGCGTAGAGCCGTCTGGAACGGTCATCTGGTGAACACCCCCATCTGGGTGGGCGGTCCGAGTTCGGGGTCGGCGTCGCCGACCGGCAGGTAGCGGACCTGGTAGCCGTACCGCTCGGCGACTGCTCCGGCCCAGGCGGCGAACTCGGCGCGGGTCCACTCGAACCGGTGGTCGGCGTGCCGGAGCCGCCCGGCGGCCAGGCCGGCGTAGCGGATGTTGTACTCGACGTTGGGCGTGGTGACGACGACGGTGCGGGGCGCGGCGTGCCCGAACACCACCGCCGCCAGCGCGGGGAGGCGCGACGGGTCGACGTGCTCGACGACCTCCATGAGCACGGCGGCGTCGTGGCCGGCGAACCGCCGGTCGCGGTACAGCGCCGAGCCGACGAACAGGCCGAGCCGCTCCGCGCGCTGCGGCGGCATGCCGTCGACCCGCAGCCGGCGCCGTGCCCACTCGACGGCGGCGGCGGAGACGTCGACCCCGGTGACGCGCTCGAAGCGGGGCTCGTCCAGCAGCCGGGCGAGCAGCTTGCCCGACCCGCACCCGAGGTCGATGACCCGCCGCGCCTGCTCGGCCCGCAGCACCGCCAGGACCGCCCCGGCCCGCTGCTCGGCCAGCGAGGCGCTCCCCTCGCGGTCCTCCGGTTCCTCGACCACCGGATCGGCGTCGGACCCGGGGGCGCCGCCGGTCGCGGCGTCGTCCACCTCGGCGAGCCGTTCGATGGCGTCCCGCACCAGCCGCTGCCGCCGCGCCAGGTACCGCCGCGCGATGACCCCGCGCTCCGGATGCCCGGCGAGCCAGCCCTCTCCGGCACGCAGCAGCTTGTCGACCTCCGCACCACTCACCCAGTAGTGCTTGGCGCCGTCCAGCACCGGAAGCAGCACGTAGAGGTGGCTGAGCGCGTCGGCCAGCCGGAACTCCCCGGACAGGGTGAGATCCACGTAGCGGGAGTCGCCCCACCCCGGCAGCCCGGGGTCGAGCGGGACGGCGGTGGCCTCGACCTCCCAGCCGAGCGGTTCGAACATCCGCCGCACCTCGGCGGGCCCGCCCCGGCAGGCCACGGCCGGCAGCCGCAGCGTGAGCGGAATCGCCGCCGCCGCCAGCTCCGGCCGTGCCGCGCACTTCCCCTTGAGCGCGCTGCGGAACACGTCCCCGAGCGCGACGGCGAACAGCGACGAGGCGGCGTAGGGCCGGTCGTTGACGTACTGGGCGAGCGCGAAGTCCGGGCTCCGCCCCGCACCACGGGAGCGCAGCAGGGCCTGCGGTTCCACGTCCAGGACGAGCGCGGCGGTGCAGCGCTCCTCCCCCACCTCGGGGTAGCACACGTGCGCCGTCCCGTAGGACTGCGGGAACGCCTGCACCCGGTCGGGATGCTTGTGCAGCAGGAACCCGAGGTCGGTGGCGGGGCGGTGCGTGGTGGAGATCGTCAGTAGCACAGGGCCAGTGTGCGGCAGGAGCGGGAGGAGATCGAGGGGTTTTCGCGGTGAAGGCGGCTCTCCGGAGCCGGCGCCCCTCCTCCGGCGGCCGCAGGCTCCCGGCGGTGCGTCCCCCCACGAGAGGGACGTTTATGGCGCATGTCACCTATTCCGCATATTACCTTTCTGGGAAAACCATGAGCGCATTCGACCAGCAACGATGAGAAACCACTGAGAATGCCGCTTCGAGCCGATCACGATCCCTGTCCGGCTCCGGCCACCACATCCGTCGCATTTCCGGCGAAGCGCGTGCGTTTCATGCGGTTTATGGCCTAAATTCGTCTTTCGGCCGGCCACTCGGAACGCGTTCGAGGGCGGACCGCGAGGCGACGACCGACGCGGCAGGCCGCCACCAGCGCGGCCCTCCGGAAACCGCGTCCCGACCGAGTTCATCCCCCGCCCGGTCGGGGCGCGGCGCTTCCGGCCGCACGTCCCGCCGATTCGGCGCAGGCCTTCAGGGCCACTTCCGTTCGACACGGTCCTCGTACACTCTGCAAAACGCGGGACCGCCCCGTTGGATGGCACGGCGAATGTCATCACCGGCAGCGATGAACCGATCGACCTTGGCCGCCGCAGTGAGCTTCGCGCTACTCAGGCAGAACGGCACGCGGGTCCCGTCGGCCAGCGCGGCCAACTCACTGGCCCGGTAGCGGATGCGGTCATCCTGGGTCAGCAACGCCCAGCCCCGCGATATCCCGTGGGCGATCCAGTCCGTATCGCTGGTCTCCTGACCGTCGTCGGGGAAGACGTCCGCCACCAGGTGGACCGTCCACCCCTTCCCGCGCAGCTCCTGGGCGATCTTCCGCCCCAGGCAGCGGTCGAGGAAGAACTCAGGCCGCATGGACGGAGGCGAGGGCAGCCCGGCACACCTCTTCGGCCTGGGCGCTGGTGATCTCGAACTCTTCCGCCACCGTTTCCAGTGACTCACCGGCCTGGCACAGGCCGACGATGGCGTCGACGGGGACCTTGGCCGTCTCCAGCACGGGAGTACCCCAGCCGAACCGGGGGTCGATGATCACCGGGGCGACGTCCGAGTACTGCCGGAGCCGCAGGCGTTGCGGAAAGCCATCCGATTCGTCCCAGTGGATGTATCGAAGGTAGTCGTCGATGACATCCCTGATCGGGCGCTGACCATCGCGTGCACGGACGATTTCGTCGTCATCCAGATAGTGGACGAAGATGTCGACACCGTCCGTCGCAATACGCTGGGTCGCGAGTCCATACGGTGTGCCAAATTCCCGGCGCACCGTCGCGGCGGCATCGCGGATGGCCTGTCTGCTCAGCGAGAGGTCACGCAGCGAGCGCAGGACATAGCACTCGACCACCGCGATGAAGGGCACCGTCGGCGCCCCCCGTTTCGCCTGCCGCACCGCATGAACCAGCGGATCGTCCTCGACTCGCTCGTTGAGCCAGCCGTAGAGCGTGGATTCGGGGATCCGCAGGTGCCGGGCGGCTTCCTTCGGCGTAAGCAACGGATCGTGGAACTTGTCCACCACTGGTGACCACCTCCCTCCGGGCGCTTCAGCGTGCCACACCGCCCGCGGGACGTCAGCCTTCCTCGCGGATCGCCATCCTGTCCGCCGCGGTGCCGCCGGCCGGCACTCTCGGGGCCTCCGGGACGATGTCCGGGGCGCCGTGCTGGACGGCGTCGGCCTCGTGGTCGTTCTCCTGCTCCTGGGCGGCGCGTTCGGCCTCGATGCGCTTGCGGTAGTACTCCACCTCGCGCTTCACCTGCTCCTCCGTCCAGCCGAGCGGCTCCGCCATCAGGGCGGCGGCCTCCTCGGCGACGGCGATGCCGCGGTCCCAGGTCTCGATGGAGATGCGGGTGCGGCGCGACAGCACGTCGTCCAGGTGGCGGGCGCTCTCGTAGCGAGCCGCGTAGACGACCTCCGCACGCAGGTAGTCGTCGGCGCCGGTCAGCGGCTCCCGCAGGTCGGGGCGCTCCGCTATCAGGGCCAGGACCTCGTGGATCATCGATCCGTAGCGGCGCAGCAGGTGCTGGACCCGCGACACGTGCAGACCGGACTGGCGGGCCAGGGTGCGGCGCTGGTTCCACAGGGCCGCGTAGCCGTCGGCGCCGACCAGCGGGACCCGGTCGGTGACCGACTCCGGGACACCGCCGCCCAGGCCGTGCGCGACCGCGTCGACCGCGTCCTTGGCCATGACCCGGTACGTCGTGTACTTGCCGCCGGCGATCAGCACCAGGCCCGGCACCGGGTGGGCGACAGTGTGCTCCCGGGACAGCTTCGAGGTGTCGTCGGACTCGCCGTACAGCAGCGGCCGCAGTCCGGCGTACACGCCCTCGACGTCGTCCCGGGTCAGCGGCACCCGGAGCACCTGGTTGACGTGGTCGAGGATGTAGTCGATGTCCGTGCGGCTGGCCGCCGGGTGTGCCTTGTCGAGGTCCCAGTCGGTGTCGGTGGTGCCGATGATCCAGTGCCGGCCCCACGGGATGACGAACAGCACGCTCTTCTCGGTGCGCAGGATCAGGCCGGAGGACGCCTGGATCCGGTCCCGCGGCACCACCAGGTGGATGCCCTTGGACGCGCGTACATGGATCTGGCCGCGCCCGCCCACGAGTTCCTGGATGTCGTCGGTCCACACGCCGGTGGCGTTGACGACCTGCTTGGCGCGTACCGAGAGCTCCTCGCCGGTCTCCAGGTCCACGACCTCGGCGCCGGTGACGTGCTCGCCCTCGCGGAGGAAGCCCACCGCCTGGACCCGCGAGGCGATCCGGGCGCCGTAGGTGGCGGCGGTGCGCAGCACCGTGACCACGTAGCGGGCGTCGTCGACCTGGGCGTCCCAGTACTGCACCGCGCCCACCAGGGCGTCGCGCCGCAGGGCCGGGAACACCCGCATCGCGCCGCTGCGCGTGAGGTGCCGGTGGTGCGGCAGCCCGCGGACCGATCCCATGGAGAGCGAGAGCGTGTCGTAGAGCGTGACGCCCGCGCCCACGTAGCCCCGCTCCCACACGTGGCCGCGCAGGGGGTACAGGAACGGGACCGGGCGCACCAGGTGGGGGGCGATCCGCTGGAGCAGCAGCCCCCGCTCGGTCAGCGCCTCGCGGACGAGCTCGAAGTCGAGCTGCTCCAGGTAGCGCAGACCGCCGTGGATGAGCTTGCTCGACCTGCTGGAGGTGCCGGAGGCGAAGTCACGCGCCTCGACCAGTCCGACCGTCAGGCCCCGGGACACCGCGTCCAGGGCCACGCCGGCGCCGACGATACCGCCCCCGATGACGAGGAGGTCGAGTTCGTTCCCGGCCATGTGCGCGAGCGCTGCGGCGCGCTCCTCGGGACCCAGCCGCGCTGCTGTCATGTCCTGCCCTTCCAAAAACGGGGACCTGTCAGGCGATTACCCACCTTCGCGCCGGGCCACCAGGCTATAACGCCGTTTCCGCCCGGCCCGCGGGGCTGTGCCCGGCGCGGTCAGCCGGCCTCGGCGTAGCGGTTCGCCTCGGCCAGGACGTCGGCGGCGTAGGCGTCGGACCGGTTGTAGGCGAGGACGGCCGCCTGCCAGTCGGCGCCGTCGGTCAGCACGCGGCCGTCCGCGCACAGGTAGCGGGCGGCGGCCAGCGCCGCGTCGTCGATGTCGTGCGGATCGGCACGGCCGTCGCCGTCGGCGTCGGCGCCCCATCTCGCCCAGGTGGCGGGGATGAACTGCAGGGGTCCCACCGCGCGGTCCCACTCGGAGTCGCCGTCGAGCCGTCCGCCGTCGGTGTCGGGGATGGCCGCGGTGCGGTTCGTGCCGTCGAGCGGGATTCCGATGACGTCGACGGTGGTACGGCCGTCCGCACCGATCTCGCCTCCGGTGTAGCTGCCGTGCCGCGACTCGACGTAGCCGATGGCGGCCAGGGTGGGCCATGAGACCTGGCAGTCGGGACGCTCGTCGAGCAGCCGGAGCTGCGCCGCGGCGTAGCCCTGGAGCGCCCGCGGCGGGATGCCGGTGGCCGTCGCCAGGCGGTCCAGCCATTCCGGGCTGATCCCGTCCGCCGCGGGGGGTGATTGGTCGTCGGCGTCGTCGCGATCGGCGAAGGCGGTGTCGCCGGACTCCGCGCCGGGGGACTCGGC